>JAYKGX010000447.1:0-20755 GCA_035285565.1 Synechococcales cyanobacterium | reverse complement strand
CAGACCCTAAACCAGTTTGAATGGGACGACGCAGGATGCCTTCCAATTCTCCTTTGGATAACTGTTCCTGTAACCAAACTTCTGAGGTGGAAACAGGTAAATCGGAAGCTTGTTCATCAATTTTGGCAAAGGCATGGGCTTCCCGAAACGACACCCGCCCATTGCGATCGTAATCTGCCGAAACCACCTTTTTGCCCACACGATTGGTGCCGCTCAATCCTGCAAAAAAGCTGGAACTGTAATCTTCGTAATCTGCTTCATTCACTTCCGGTGTGCAACCCACAGAGGGCAACTCCTTCACCGTTGCAAAAAAACCACAGCGATTGTGGAGCGCCACGGGTCGTTTGGGATCCCCTTTTTGATAAATTAAATTGGCAAAAGAACCCGAATAGCATTGCACCATCACCGTCACCACAGGTTTTTCCGGCGGCAGCCGATCGAGCATCTGAGTAAATTGCTGCACATCCACAAACTGTTCATTCCACAAAATCATAGCATTGTTATTTTCATTGCGTTTATTGTGGGATCCATGTCCCGTGAAATAGAAAAAAAGCGCTTGGCGATCGCGGCTCACCTGTTGCATCGCAGTCTGAAAATTTGCCACCGTGGCGGCCCCTTGGATGTTAGGAATATTGGGAGCTTTGAAGCGTTCTTTCCCCGCCGAATCCAGATAGCGCACCGTTGCCCGCCCATCATTGCCATTGGCAAACAGAATCCTCGCCAAACTGGGCTGCAAACCCAACGCCTTTAAAGTTCGTTGAAAGTAAAGGACATTTTTCTCAATCGCAATCTCATTATAGGAAGGCGCACCCCCACCCCCCAACACCAGAAATTCCGACTGCGATCGCCCCCGCTGAGTGACCTGACCGGATTTCCCACCCTGACAGGTTGGCTGGGGCACCTGCGGTAACTGCGACAGAAGCTGGAGTGCAGGGTTGTTTGCCATCAGGGTTTGCTTCGCCCAGCTTTCAGCCGCCAAAACTCCACCCGTAATGCCAACAATGAGGCAGCAGAGCGATCGGAGCGCAAGCGATCGGGTAACAAACGATCGGGCAGTGGGCATGATAGTCAGCATGATAAAGAGCATTCATTAAAGATCACTACTTAGAGTTATAGCGAATCGGAGACAACTTATGGAGGGGGAGGGGGCAATTTGGGCGTGTAGCTTGAACTTATACCAAATCAACTCATCATTGCAACACATGCTGATCCCTTATTAAATGCTTATTCAGATTCATGATTTAATTGTCTAATCGGAATCTGATCTAATCGGAATCTGAATTGTAAACTTCGTTCCCTCTTCTGGTTGAGAAACACAATCTAATTTACCACCGTGTTTCTCCACCACAATCTGATAACTGATCGACATCCCCATACCTGTTCCTTTACCTACAGACTTTGTAGTGTAAAACGGATTAAAAATCTTTTGATTAACTTCTTCAGTCATTCCTACTCCATTATCACCAATCACGATTTGTACCCATTGATCTGTTGCAGATGTATTAATCGTTATGCAACCTTCGTGACAATCTTTTTTATACTGTTTTTGTTGATTGTGAAGCTCTTCAATGGCATCGATCGCATTGACTAAGATATTCATGAACACCTGGTTTAATTGCCCTGCAAAACACAAAACCTTAGGCAATTGACCATACTGTTTGATGACGGAGATAGTAGGATGCCCATTATCGCCTTTGAAGCGATGTTGCAAAATCATCAGCGTACTCTCTAGACCATCATGTAAATCTGCTACTTTGTATTCTGCTTCATCTAATCGCGAGAAAATGCGTAATCCTAAAACGATATCGCGAATGCGATCGCTCCCGATTTGCATGGACTTCAACAGTTTAAACAAGTCATCCACAACAAATTCTAGTTCGAGTTCCTTGATCCGATCGGTAATTGTGCTAACAGGTGCAGGGTAAACCTCTTGATAGAGATGCAATACCTCAATCAAATCCTGCACATATTGATAAGCATGGCTAATATTGGCATGAATAAAGTTAATGGGATTATTAATCTCATGGGCGATACCTGCGACCAGAGTTCCTAAGGCAGACATCTTTTCAGATTCCACCAGCTTGGCCTGCATCATTTGCAGATCATGAAAGGCTTTCTGTAGCTCCTGAGAGCGACCTTCTGCCTCTGCTCGTGATTTCTCTAACCCCTGAATCGTTTTGTTTACCAGCTTGGCTTGGCTTTCATAGGAGTTTTCCAATTCCAGCCGATTGTTCTCCGACCGATCCAACTTTTTCTGCAATAAACGGTTATGCTTTTCTAATTCTTTGACCCGTTGTTGCAACTGCTCCACAGACAGATCTTGCATCTTGGATTACTCCACACCCAAGAGCAGAGTCACAAAGGTCTCATTGTGAAATTGGGTTTCACCATTAGCGTACAATGGCGAGATTTCTCCATAGGTGTAGAAACCTGCACAGGTTACTCCCTCCGGCATTGCGGACTGCAAGACTTGATACTCTTCTTTTGCTCTGCTACCCAGTACATGCATACGACCCGTGCAAGAGAAGAATAATGCAACTGTGGGTCGAGTCCCGGGATAATGCTCAAGTGCTTGCTGCATTGAGAAAAGAGCAGACTCTACAATTTCATCTCGACTGGAACGAACCACTTGAACTTCAGCCTGGGGGGGAATATCCGCAAAAAAGGTAATACTTCCAGAGACTTCGTCATAAGATCCATTAGAGGTTCTCATGTACCAATTTTCCCGATGCGATTCAAAGACGGCTAGTCGATAGGAAGGAGAAGGGCGAGCTTCACCTAAATAATCCTGATAAAATGCCAGGGTCGGTTGTCCATCAATCTCGTAGAGCACGTTGCCTTCAACCTTCGTCGCAATTCCTTTTTTGCCAATGGGAGTCCAACCCGTTGATACTCCATGCCCCAAAAGCACAGGCCCAGACAACAATAGAATCGGCAAGGCATCACTTAAAACTTCTTGACCGAAAAATTGGTAGGTTTGCTGAAACTTCCACTGATCGCAGGTTGTCCCCCCAAGGATGGGAACGTTTGTTCCCAGGGCTTCCTGTAACCCTTGTAGAATTAAGAGTCCACTGGTAGTCAAACTTTCAGGGGTAGTAATGCACAGAGCAGTTGAGTGTTGAGTCTTAGTCTGGGCGACTTGAACGGCTTGTTGGGCAATCTCTATTGGATTGGAGGAAATATTACGACCTACTGCTGCATAAAATTCGATTTCATCAGAACAGAACAAGACTAAGACCAAAGAGTCTTCCTGAAACGCTAAGGTTGAGGAAATTTCGCCATCGCTGGTTCCACCAATCAATTGAATACCTGGGAAGGTTTGATGAATCGCTTGTAAGATGTTAGCGTGCTCAAAATCAGGGGCAGCTAATACAATCCCAGCCTGAGGCGTAATACCAGCTAATGCCGTTAAGCATTGCTCTAGTACTTCCTCAGTCGCCACTTCTGTATCTGGATCATTGCTGTGTCCTACGACTGCTGTTAGCATTGTTCCTCCATATTGTGTTGGGTTAGCTGTTTGTTACCATTGTGTTACTTCATTCAGGGAGATACATCCAAACTCTAAAAAAATGCACTCAGGCTTTTCAGCCTACCTCCCTGGAAAGACAGCCATTACAGTTGAGTTGATTCGTAATTTAGAGTACCCAATTGTTGCTCAGATTGCTCACAAGGCTAACCCCCAAATTGCCTGTTCTGTCTTTGCCTTAAACAGATTCCCATTGAACTACACCGTGGGGTTTATGGAATCCGTTGGGGATACCTATCCTACCGAATATTCATGCATCAAGAAGGCTTGCTATATTAATCTTGGAGTCTATGACTCAGAATTTCTGGCTTGAAATTTTTTAGCAGGGAGCGATCAACATGGGCAAGAAAGCAGTGGTGCTACTATCGGGTGGGTTGGATTCGGCAACGTCAGCCGCTCAGGCGATCGCAGATGGCTATGAGGTGATTGCGCTGTCTGTTAACTATGGGCAACGGCACGATCGTGAGTTGCAAGCCGCTCAGGAAGTTGCCTCCCATCTAGGCATTCAGCACCATTTCACGATCGAGGTCAATTTAGCCCAATGGGGTGGCTCGGCGTTGACTGATGCGGCGGTTACGGTTCCCATTACAGGAGTTGATCCGCAACTGATTCCGAATACCTATGTTCCAGGACGAAATACTGTTTTTATTGCGATCGCCCTATCCCTTGCCGAAGCAAAAGGAGCAGAAGCAATTTATCTAGGCATTAACGCAGTAGATTACTCGGGGTATCCCGATTGCCGCCCTGAATATTTGGCAGCCTATCAAACCTTGGCACAGCTTTCCTCTAAGGCAGGTTTAGCGGGTTATGCGTCCAAACTCATGGCGCCCTTAGTCCAGGATTCCAAGGTGAATATTGTGCGACGGGCTGTGGCATTGGATGTGCCGATCGCTCGCACTTGGTCCTGCTATCAAGGGTGGGAGGAACCCTGCGGGGTGTGTGATGCTTGCCGAATTCGTGATAAGGCATTAATTGAAGCGGGCTACCCAGAATTGGCAACGCCGATCGGTCGAGCGATGAATTAACGTGAGTTCGACGAATCCTGGCGAGCAGATCCCCCTAGCCCCCTTAATAAGGGGGAACCGAACCAAATTCAAGGGTTCAGCAATCGTGGGACAGGCTTCTAGCCCGTGCAGGCAGAATTTCGCCCCACACATCAATTAGGATTGCTATAGCTTAATAGCTCCTTCGTGAACTTTCTACCATCGATGCGTTTGAGCGGCTGGGGCAGAGTTCCCAATGATGGGGGGGATTGATTAAGCTTTGGTGGGCTGGGGTTGGGGCAATGTAGAAAAGATGTTGTTGCCAGTGATAATCAAACACTTGGTTCCAATCGGGTGCAAACACTCCCACATTGACGTAATACTTACCGCCACTTAAATCCAAGCGATCGAGCATTAAATTAATCTGCCCCTGTCCCACATCTACAGGCACACTTAACTCCGCTGCTTCGGTGTGATTATTTAGGTGAATTTTGCCGTCATCGTCACTAATGCTGATGTTGAAAATGACATTTGTAAAAGCTTCTCTTGCTCTATAGTCAACTTCGATACGGAGGGGATAACCACAAGTTGTTTCTGCCACGGGTTGCATCTGGCGATCGAGGAGACGCACCGCTCGTATTTCAATGCGTTTCTCAGTTTGTGGCAATTCTTTTAATTCTGCTTGTATATTAATTTTGCCTGAATAGCGGGAAACCACGATTTCTGAAGTTCCCTGAGCTTTAACCTGTCCTCGTTCTAACCAGATAGCCTGATCACAAATTTGTTCAATTTGATCTAGGTTGTGCGAGATCAGGACGATCGCACAGCCCTGACGCTTCATGGCTAAAATACGATCTAAACATTTGGCTTGAAAGGCATTGTCCCCCACAGAAAGGAATTCATCGACGAACAAAACATCAGGGACAGTGTGAACTGCGACAGCAAATCCCAAGCGCATCTGCATTCCTGTGCTATAGGTGCGGATAGGATTGTCGATAAAGGCTTCTAGTTCAGCAAAGTCAATGATTTCATCGAGCTGTTGTTCGGCTTCCCGTTTGGTCAATCCACCGACGATCGCGCTAATTAAGGCGTTTTCCCGTCCACTCAGATCGGGATGAAATCCAGCCCCTAAATCCAACAAGGCTCCCATGCGCCCCATCACCTGCACCCGCCCTGCATCGGGAGAAACAACACCGCTGAGCACTTGTAACAGCGTTGATTTGCCTGCCCCATTATGCCCCACCACGCCCACCATCTGCCCCGGCATGACGGTAAAATTAATGGATTGCAAGGCCCAAAAACTCTCCACGGTGCCCAGCTTGTGAAACCCAGCCAGTGCCGCTTCCATAAAAGTACGAGGGCGATCGCGGTGCCGCCGAAAGTAGCGTTTCCCTAGATTTTCAACAATTACAACAGGTTGATGCATGGTGGCTATAACTCCTCAACAAATCGCTCACTTTGTTTTCTAAAGATGCGGTATCCCAAAGGTAGGAGAAACATGCAAGCGATCGCCAAACTGATTAAATGCCATAAATCGGGCAAGTTGGGTGTGATGGAAAAAACATAGCGATACAGTTCCAAAATAGTCACTAGGGGATTTAGAAGATAGAGTTCTTTTAACCAGAAAGATACATCTGAATTAGCAGTAATCAGATCAATACTGTAAAAAATAGGCAGTAAATAGAACATCAGTTGCAATATCACACCAAGGGTATGCTGGGTATCCCGGAATGTCACATTTAATGCTGCTAATGGATAGGCAATGCTCACAGTGAGTAGGAACTGTAGAATGAGAGGAATTGGGATGAGTAAAATTTTTAAATCATAATGTACCCCATCAATTAACATGATCACTAGCAAAGCTGGAATAGCGAGTAAAAAGTGAATCAACCCGGTGGTGGTGGTCACCACTGGCAAAATGGGAACCGGAAAGCTGGGTTGGCGGATGAGAGGACGATTGCCCGTAATCAAAGCCGTTGCCTGGAAGAGAGAAGATTGTGTCCAAGTCCAGATTAAAATTCCACTGAAGGCATAGGCTAAATAGTGGGGAATATCACCCCCCGCTTTGAGGATTAGACGAAAGACGAGAGAAAAAATAGCCAATTGCAATAATGGGTTCATTAAAGTCCAGGCGACCCCAAAGATCGATCGCTTGTACAGCAATTTTAATTCCCGCACGACAAGTTCCCAGAGCAGATCGCGATAGTAGATGTACTGTCGGCGCTGGCGAAACCGGGTGCCCTGGGGTGAACTGGAAGGAGGTGGAATACGAAGATACATGGTTCTGAGTGTGTTGGCTAGGGCGGAGGTTTTCTAGAGGGAAGGTGTTTTGGAGCGGGGATTGGGTGGGTTGTCGGGCTGGGGGGCGATCGGTTGCATTGGATTCGTTGGTCTGGCACTCGTCTGTTTGGCACTCGTCTGTCTGGCAGGATCGCGGTCTGCAACGGGAATATATCGATCGCTGCGTCCTAATTTCTTGAGCCGCTGCGCACTTTGCCAATAGCCCCAAAATCCAGCCAGATACCCCGACATTTCGCTCCACATAATTCGCCAGGGCATTTGATGTTTGCCTAGGAGACGATCGATCGTGTAGTCGCGTAAATAGCGGGGCATGTGGATGAAGAGTTGTTTCCAGGCTCGGGGATCTCTTTCTTGTAGCCAGAGCAGGAGGTGGTAGGCTGTTCCCCCTTTCATATGACCATAGACTTGTTTATAAAACGCTTGCATCTCGCGGCGATGACGATGCCATACCTGAGCAGCAGGTTCATATACAACGGTATAACCCGCCCGCAGCACTTTGTAGATGAGATGGTTTTCCTCACCCCCCACCGTTGGCGTACCCGGTCCCAGAATTTCATCCATCATGCCAATGTCTGGGTGATGAAAAATGCTGGCGCGAAAGGCTGCATTGGCAGATACGCCTAAATTCCACACGGGCGGTGTTCCTTCCTTAAAAGAATCCCACCAAGCACGATCGACTTCAAAGGGTGCAAATCCGGCTCCCAGTCCGCCTCTTAATGTCTCAAACATCCATTGGGCTGGCGTTTCTAATTCCAAAGGCAATACATTTCCGGTGACAACCATGACTTCTGGACGAATCATCGGCGCGATCAGTTTTTCTAACCAATCCGGCGGTACGGTCACATCATCATCCACCGTTACCACAATGTCGCCCGTACTAGCAACAAAGGCAGCATTCCGCCCATAGCTTCCTCCTGGACGCGGTTCTGCCACATATTTCACTTGGGGAAACTGATCGACGACTGCTTTGGATAACCCTGAAGCGGGACGATTATCTGCAACGATAATTTCTAGCGATCGCTCCGTTTTCTGAACAATTAAATGCTTTAAACAATGGTATAAGTCCTGGGGACGATCGCAGGTGGTAATAATAATGGTAACGGGAATATCAATCGGTAAAGGAGCATAGCCCGTTGGGAGGGAATGGGTTGCAAGGTGAGTCCAATGGCGGGTGATTGCTAAATTGGCGGCTTCCCAGGCTGCATTACCATTGTAGTGATGGCTTAATGCCAGAATCTCGCGCAGGAGTTGATCGGCGATCGCAGTGGCTAATTGTCCAGTGCTCAAGCGATCGCTGCCATCGCGGTTTGGATTTCCAAGATTTAATTCCAGCCAACCGACGGGATGCTGTTCCAAGTTGAGATAGACCCGCACGGCATCATAGCCGGCTAATTCGGTCAACTCTGATAATGGTTGCTGCAAATTGATTTGACGAACTGCGGTTCGCGCTTTGACCACTTTGCCATTAATTGCTTTGCCATACAGGGGTGAATGATGGGGTCTAGCCAAGACTGAACCGATCGCTGGTGTGGAGGTAGAACGGGGAGTCTGACGTTTGACGGCTTCATACCCTTTCAATCCCTGCCAAATACCCCGTAACTCAGCCGCAATCCAACTACGAGGAACGCCATAATTGCGCACCATTGCCATGCAAAGTCTGACAAATTTCCACAGTCCTAAACAGAGAAATTGGATTCGTAATTGGGGCGATCGCTTCCAGCCTGCCCGAATATAGCTGTAAAAGCCAGCGATCGTTTGCTGGAGGTGGTGTTGAGCCGTCTTGTCATCGCTGGGGAGCAGATAGCGTCCCAGCAAAGCAGGTTCATACAGCAGCGATCGTCCTGCCAGTAATGTGCGACTCCAAAGATCCCAATTTCCCCCCATTGCCGTTTGTCCCGGCACATCTAAGCGGGGATCCAAGCCACCCAGGTCTAATAAGTGCGATCGGCGGGCTGCCCAATTGCCTGCCATGCCCAAATTCATCGTGCCCAGTTGAACCCAAGTGGGAGGCTGCATCCAGGTGAAGTATTTGCGTTGAAAGCCACGACCCAATCCATAGGCATGTTCAAAGGTTGCTTGGGTTGCATTTTCCAATTGCTGGGGAACGGCGAGTCCAGTCACGACGCTGACTTCTGGATTTTGCGTGAAGGTGGCGGCTAAGGTAGTTGCCCAATCGGGACTGAGCACCATGCGATCGTCGGTAAAGGCAATGATGGCACCTGTGGCTTCGTGAATTGCTAAATTTCTGGCGGCATTCCAACCTGATGGGTCAGCTTTCAGAATTTTAATTTCTAAATTAGGATATTCTAATGCCTGAAGTGCTTGCAATGCTGGGGTTGATGCGTCTGCCAGGGTGGGGGAATTGGCGATCGCAAATTGGGGACAAAAAAGGATGGTGATTTTGGGGGGGTTGAGGGGGGTTGGGGCAAATTCCTGCGTTAGATCTGAGGGCAGCCAGTCTTGCAGGGTCCAACCGGGTTGATGGGTGTATTTGGCGGGATGGAGCAGGCGATCGCGCAGGAGGGTTTGCGCTACGATTTGATTGTAATGGGGAAAAATGGCTTGGGCTTGGGCTTGGGCACTGCAGCATCCGTTCCAAACGGGAAGGGGAACCCAGGCGATCGTGGTTCCATACAGTCTGACTAAGGCATGTACGGTGCTGTAACTGCCGAGATCGGTGAAATCGACCAGCGATCGGCTTAATTCAATTTCAATTAATTTGATGCGCGCCATATGAATTTCCCCATGCTTGCATTGCTGCTATTTTTCTATTTTGCCCAATGGATTGATTTTTTGATTTTTGCCCCCTGCGATCGATTTTTTGATTTTTGCCTTTGTTATGGAGACGTTCCGCTGGAACGTCTCTACATATTGCGTCTATTCCCAACATTTTTCATCGTACCCCCATCATTTTTGCCCGATCGCCCCCATCTTCGCACCCGTAACCACGATCGCCATAATGCCCATCCTCCGGCTAAACTGCCGACTATTTCTACCCCAATCAAACTTAAGGGGTAGATGCGATCGCCTGTTAACCACACCCAGAATTGTTTGATCCGGTAGAGCGGCAAAAAGAGTAGTAGCATGGTTAGCGATCGCCAGTCTCTGTCTCGGAAGAGGGTCGTTAAATGGTAGGCAATGAACCCTTTGCTGTAGTTATACAATTGTTTGCGTAGGGCAGACATTTCGCGGCGGTGCTGATGCCATACATGGGCGCTGGGTTCATAAACGATGCGATCGCCTGCTTTCAAAATTCGATAGAACAGATAAATGTCTTCACCTGCCCCTGAAGGCATTCCAGGTCCGAGGGCTTCATCCATTAATCCCACTGTGGGCTTGGCAAAGAGGCTGGCACGGTAGGCAGAATTGGCAGTGCCGCCTAATTCCCAGGTGGGAATGGCTGCCCAAAATGATCGATTAAACCAGTCTGTTCCTACTTCAAACCGCACAAAACCTCGCCCTAATCCACCATTGCCGTATGCTTCAAAAATCTGCTGCGATCGCGTGGCTAACTCTAGGGGAAGTACATTGCCTGTCACTGCCATCACATCTTTTCGGGTAAACGGGGCAATCAGTCGCTCTAACCAACCGGGCGGAATCACGACATCATCATCCACGGTCACAATAATTTCTCCCTTACTGGCGAGAATTCCAGCATTGCGAGCATAGTTAACACCTGCGCGGGGTTCCTGCACCAATTTGACCGGCAATGGGGTGCAATCGGCAAAGGTGGTAACAACTGGAGGCGTTAAACCAGAAGCAGGACGGTTATCTACTACGATGATTTCTAGAGAACGCTGATGGCATTGCTGGGATAAAGACTGTAGACAACAGGCTAAGGCTTCTGGACGATCGCAGGTGGCAACGACAATGGAAACAGCAATCTGCGGATCAAGCTGTAGGATAATGCCTTCGGGTGGTAAATGCACGGTTCCCAATTGCAATCCCTGACCGCTTAAGCCTTGCAGTCGTAATAGCATTAGCCGTTCTGCTATCACTTGAGCCACAGACTGTGAGACAGAGGGCGATCGCTGGGGTTGGGGCTGGGGTTGCAGTAGTTGTAGACCGACTTGCTGAATAATGGCATCGGTGAGGCGTAGTCTGCCAATAGCACCTTGCCAAACAGGGATCTGGATCTGGGCGATCGGACTGCCTTGCCAACTGAGGAAGAGATGGGCAGTTTGAGCATTCACGGGGAACAGGAGGGGCAATGGTTCGGTCAGCTCAATTTGGCAGACTTGAATTTGACAGGGTGGGGCTGGACTGTTGGGGTGGGGCTGAGAATCGGGTTGAGCATTGAATTGCGCATTGAGTTGAGCATTGGCTTGTCCGCAGAACCAAGGAGGTAACGCTTCTGCCGCCATTGACGGATCGGTTGGCTGACCCAATTGCTGCCAAACTTGTTTAGCTTGCCGTCTTGCCCGCGCATAGGTGCCTAGCCCTCGCCAACAGCCCTGCAACTGTGCCCACCGCAACGAACTGGGGACTCCCGCTGGATAGCAGCAGGCTTGTAACCAGGGGACGAGATTCCCCCACAGCCCCCAAGACAACCCCAGCCGCCACAGTTTCCAACGCAGATCAGGGAATCGGGTTGCACTGGCTTGCAGCATGGCATAGACGGCACCGTTGGCTGCTAATTGCGATCGCAGGGCTGCCCAATCTCGCCGATGTTGATGTCGCACGATCGCCGCTGGTTCATAGACCAAAGCTCCCCCGGAACGCAGCACCCGCAGGAACATTTCCAAATCCCCTGCCCCCCCGGTGACTGTTCCCACATCCAAAGCTGGATCAAACCCGCCAATCCTAGCAAAGAGCGATCGCCGAAAGGCCATATTTGCACCTGTGCCGTAGATGCCTGTGCCTAAATCTGTCCATTTCAGCCCTCGACCTTGGGGAAAATAAGCCCAGCGACGATCGTAGCCCTTGCCAAAACCGCCCTGTTGTTCAAACATCACCTGTGCTGGGGTGACCAATTCCCAGGGGACGACCAAGCCCGTTACCGCCATCACGACCGGACTGTCGGCAAAAACACGCACTAAGGCATCCACCCAGCCCGGATCAACGATCGCATCATCATCGGTAAAGGCAACGATGTCACCCTGAGCTGCTAAAATCCCCCGATTTCTGGCCCAATCCAGTCCCGGTCGGTCTTCTCGGATGTAGCGGACAGGAGGCTGGCTCTTGGTGAAGGTTTGGACGAGGATTTGAGTGGCATCGGAACGAGGGGCATTGTCCACCACGAGAAGTTCGAGGTTGGGGTAGGTCAGGTGTTGCAGGCTGGCGATCGCTTGTTTCAACATCTCGGGACGATCGCGGGTGCAGATCACCACGGTCACTTTGGGCTGAGGGGTCTCTTGCAGTTGCGGTGGGGCGGGTTTGGGCTGTAGCCGATCCTGTGGTAACAGATCGGACGGGAGGGCGGTGGGCTGAGTCAGGAGCGTTGCTAAATCGTTGCCTTGGCTGAGACCTTCCAGCAACAAGGTTTTGAGGATCTGTTCTCCACAGGTTTGCAAAATGCGATCGAGGATCCATTGCGTTTCACATTGCCCATTCAGGATGGGGATTTCCACACAAGCGATCGGTCTGCCCTGCCAGCGCACAGTTGCTTGCACCATCTGATAGGCTGCTAGGTTTTGCCAGGGGGAGATGGGTTGGCTCAGGTCGAGGTCAACGACTTTGATGGGTTGAATCACAGATTGGGGGACAGATTTGGGGTTGGACATGCAATCACCTCCCATCCTCTCAGCGTTGGGGAAGTTGCGATCGGTCTACCCGCGATCGGTCTACCCGCGATCGACCTGAACTGGGAAAGTTCACCACTTGATGCAACCCTTGACTGACAGTAATCTTCAGCCAAACTTTGGGGGGAGCAATCTGCTTTTGGGGCGATCGGAGGGCTTGTTGCCAATCGGGGGATGGGTTGAGTGTGGCGTGACGGGGCGCACGGGGGAACGGATCAGAACCCAGGGGCGATCGCGATGGCGCAAGGTCTGATGGCGCAAGGTCTGATGGCGCAATTGTCGATTGTCCCAGTTGCCACCGTTGCCACCCACTTTGCACCAAGAGCAGATAGAACCCTAACCGCAACCAAGGTGTGAAATCAACGGCGATCGCCTGCTGGAGCCAATGCTGGGTCTGGTGGGGTTGCTTGGATCGATTGCTTTGATCCGCTAAATAGAGATAGAAACTACTCATAGAAATGCCATATAGCCAATCCGGGATAGCCGGTTGTCGCTGTCGTAATTTTGCCAGAATCAGGCTCTGGGATCGTGCCATCTGTCGTCCATCCCCCGACATACTGCGCTGCAATTTGCGATAGCCTACCAAAAATTCCGGCACAACGCGATATTCACAGACTTCTGCCAGTCGCAAGTAGAGATCCCAATCTTCGCAACCTTGGGCTTGTTGCGATCGCAATTCGGGGTCATAACCGCCAATTTGCCTCAAGCAATCCCGTCGAATCAGGGTACAACTGGCATTGCCCAAAAAGTTATGGCATAGTAAGGTTCGATTGACCCTTCCCATCACCCGTGCGGCATGAAAGCCTCCCACCAGGCGATCGTCTTCATCAATATCCACCGACCAAGTGTAGACCACTCCCACCTCAGCCGGACTGGCAAGACTGCAATGCACTAATTTCTCTAGGTAATCCGGAGTCCACAGATCGTCCGCATCCAACGGGGCAATCCATTCTCCCTGAGCCGCTTCGAGTCCTAAGTTCCTCGCTTTGGCAACGCCTGCATTGGACTGTTGCAGTAAGGTAATCGGTCTGGCGGGATTGGGAGAATTGCCCGGTTCCGCTGGAACGGTTTGCGGATAGTGCTGCTGAGCCATCTGCTCAACGATCGCCGCCGTTTGATCTCGCGACCCATCATCCACCACCAGAATTTCCAGTTTGGTATAGGTTTGCTGCAACACCGAGGCGATCGTTTTAGCAAGATAGGCTTCTGCGTTATAAGCCGGAATCACCACCGACACGAGGGGCAGCGACGCAGTGGGTAGGGGTCGGGAACTAGAAGGAGAAGCATTCATCACAGCCAAAACAGGCCATCTAAGCCAAAACAGGCGTTTTCTTGTCTTTATCTACCACAAAATCCTCATGATAGGAGCGCTCGGTGTTGACTTCCCAGAGATCATGCGCAGCCCCTAGGATATTTTTAGCCGCCAGAATCCCCGTCAGCATGGAGTGATCTTGATTATTATAGCGATGCATTCCATTGCGTCCCGTGGTTTGCAGGTTTTCAAACTTATCCAGGTAAGCTTGGATGACGGCAAGGTGCTTGCGATAGTCGCGATCGTAAACAGGATACGCCTTGCGCTGCCGAATGACCACGCCATCTTCGATCGCACAATCGGTGGCGGGTAGCAGACCCAGTTGACGCAATTCCTGGCTGGCGAGGCGAATCAGATCCCGATCGTCCATCTCCCAAATGCGATCGCCTTGGTTACAGAAATATTCCATCCCCAAACAGGTCTTACTGCGATCGGGCACCATTTCCGGACTCCAATTTTTGAAATTCTGAATCCGCCCCACCTGCACCTCAGGGCTGTGGATGTAAATCCAATTGTCTGGAAAGAGATGGGCTACATCCACCATGAGGGAAACAATCAGGAAGTCACGGTACTTCAATCCCTCCGCTGCGGCCATTACTGCTTCAGGAGGTGCTGGATCCATCCGTTTAAGCAAGGTACTCACGGGCATACTGGAAATGAAGTGCTCGGCCGACAGATTCAAGAGCGTATCCCCTTGCGCCGCAATCACATTTTTAACTTGCCGCCCATCATGTTCAATCCGAAGGACGCGGGTATTAAGATGCACTTCGCCCCCGTAAGCTTCCGTTTTTTCGGCAAAGCGCTCCCACATCATGCCGGGCCCCAGCCGAGGATAGTCAAATTCCTTAATCAGGGTCTTGGTGTCGTTGGAACCGAACAAGGCATTCATCACCGCCGTCCGAATGGACAGACCTTTAATGCGTTGAGCCGCCCATTCCGCTTGGATTTGATCGCAGGGAATGCCCCAAACTTTCTCTGTGTAGGTCTTAAAAAAGGTGCGATAGAGGCGATCGCCGAAGCGATTAATCACCCATTGCTCTAAGTTTTCTTCCACGGGATGGGGATTCTGCCGCGCTTCTAAATAGGACCAGAGAATGCGAATACTGTTGAAAACCCCAATTTTCTGTAAGGTATCAAAGGCACTGAGGGGGTATTGAAAAAATTTACCGTTGTAATAAATGCGAGACAGGCGGGGAACTTTGATAAAATCATTTCCTAACACTTCCTGCCAAAGTTGTTGGACTTCTGGTACTTTGGTGAAAAAGCGATGTCCGCCAATGTCAAATCGGTACCCCTTATAGGTTTCCGTCCGGGAAATACCACCGACTTGATGGGATTGCTCTAAGACAATGGGTTGCACCTGTTGCTTTGCCAGTTCATAAGCCGCAGTTAGACCCGCAGGACCAGCACCAATAACGATCGCACTTTTTTTCATAAGATCTTGCCTAATCAATATGATCTGTTGATGAACTCACTGAAAGTCAACCAGCTTAGGGGGAAAGGGCTTTTGGGATAAAACGCTGAACAATAATTCTGTCGCCTGAGCTGATTGCTTCTGCTCAATGCACCCATCATCTCAAATACGGATCTGACGATCTTGCCGATTCTACGATTTCGACCAAGCCAGAATCGATCCGAATTTGGGCAGGTTCCATTGCCGCCAAAAGTAGCGAATTGTACCGATCGCAAACGATAAACCGCCATACAGGAAATACAACCAGTGATAAGGAATCACACGCAGGGTGAAGCGCAGACCCCGTTTTTGTAGAAAAAACTGATAAATCGATAGATTAACCCCTAACAGTATAAGGGCTGTCATGACCACCATCAGCCAGAACACATCTGAAACCCCCAAACCCATGAGAGAACCCAACAGGAGAAAGACGGCAATAATGCTAATGCGACTTTTATGATCCAAGTTGAGATCGTTACTGATGGTGCGATCGCGCCAAATTAACTCAGTCCAAGGGATGGCTCGGTAGAAGATATCAGCTTTTAATAAGGATCCCAATTCCCAGCGCTTTAGATGTTTAACCTGCAGGGTTTTGACTAATTGAATAGCATAACCCGCTTTTTTCAGGCGGTAGCCAAATTCAATATCTTCAATCGAGGCATAGCGATAGCGCTCATCAAAGCCCCCCACCGACCAAAAGATCGAGCGCCGAATGGCTCCACAGGCTCCCCAAAAGGTCCAAGCCACTTCGTTGGCCGTTTGATGGGTGTAGTGATGCAGTAGATTTTTGTATTGACCTAGAAAATTAGCTGCTGCTGGACAGTCATCATAGGATCCAATCAGAGCTGCTAAGGTGGGTTGCTCTTGGAAGGTGGTCATCACATCCGTCAAGGTCGTAGCCCGAATCTCCACATCCGCATCAACGAAGAACAGAATTTGACCCTTTGCCGCCTTGGCTCCCAGATTTCTCGCATGGGCGGGTCCCCGGTTACGCGCCGAGCGTAGCACTTGAAATCCGTAGGACTCGGCAATTTCTGCTGATGGATCCGTACTTCCATCATCAACAATAATGACTTCAATCCCAGGTGACAAAGACTGGTGCAGGGTTGCTAGGCATCGGGCAAAATTATGCCCACCGTTGTACACCGGGATGATCACGGACAAGAGCGGAGGACTTTCTTCTGACGGCGTAATTTTAAATGAAAGGGGATAGGAGTACATTCTAAGTGGCTCAAGCTAACTGATCTGATGATTATGACCGTACACGTATTTCCTCGGAAACACCGTAGTTCTTCGCACACCTCACAGTTTCTTTATGGAATTTCCCTAGTTATGTAAAGGCAACGGGCGGGAAATCCCGTAGAGGGAGGATGACAGTGGCGCATAGCTGCTGCGGGAGAGAGCTGCAAGAAAACGCTGATTTTTTGGGGTTTGAGGGTGCGGTTTCACTTCCAACCTTGGGAAAATTTGCAGCTTAGTAGCCTAGCGGCTCAGAATAGAAAGAGGACTTGTTCGCTGGGCAATGGTATGGATTTTAGGGCACTTGTGACGATCGCTGTTTTTCTCTCTTGCTGTTTCAACTGTCTGAGAGCAGATTCTTCAGTGATTTGGCGGAGTATTTCTGGGGCGATCGCGCTGCTCCTGGGGATCACTTGGCTCAGCGAAAATACGGTTCTTCAGTGGGGGAGTTTGGGGATCTGGTTTCTGCTACTGGGACTGCCCTTGATCGGCTTTGCCCAGGTGCAACATTGGGTTGTCCGAGAAAACTATCGATCGGCCCGCAAATTGATGACGAGTTTACGCTGGTTGCATCCCTGGGATGGGTGGTGGGAATATCCTTCTCTGTTACATGCCCTCCGCATGGCTCAGCAAGGCAATCTCCAGGAAGCTCTGGATCTCCTCCAGCACCATCAAGATTTGCCGGGACAGGGTAGCAAACTGGCGATGGTGTATTTGCACCGCATGACAGCTCGTTGGTCAGAATATCTCGCCTGGTGCGATCGCCATCTATCGGCTGGGGAGAAATTACAAGCTTCCGCTGCGAGTTTGCTTTACCTACGAGCGTTGGGCGAAGTGGGGCAGTTAGAAGCCTTGGTGGAGTGCAGTCAAAGATTGTTGATGACGGGAGGCGATCGGCGGGATCCCTTCACGCGGGCACTGATCCGGCTTTACCTGTTTGCTTTTTGTGGCTATCCAGAAGTGGCACAAGTCTTGTTAAGCGAAGATTTGCGCCAAATTCATCCAAATTTGCAACAGTTTTGGCTGGCTACAGCACAATGGCAACGGGGACAGACGATCGCCCTAGAAACTTTGTCTAATTTGCAAGAGCAGGTGGATATGCCCCTGCAAAATGCCATCACCTGGCGGCTGGCGCATCCCGTTGACTTACCAGAGCAGTTACCCGAAGCTCGGTTATCTGCCGAATCGCAGGCGATCGTCCAAAAAACGCTTTGGGCAATGGAACAGGAATCGCGCTATCGAATGCAACCCGCCACCCAGCCTCGCAAAGCGCCCATTACCTATGGTCTGATGGGCATTAATTTGACTATTTTTATGTTGCCGTTAGTAACTGCTTTTTTGCTAAAGGGAGCGCTCTCAATTTGGTCAGATTGGATGCCACCCGACCTCTTGTTAGATGCATTAAGCATGATATTCTCCTACGAATGGGGAGTGATGTTACCCAGAGAGGTTTTAGCTGGACAATTTTGGCGTTTACTGAGTTCAATGTTTCTCCATGCTAATTTTGCCCATCTCTTTGCCAATTTAATGAGTTTATTTATTTTGGGAGGTATTGTTGAACCGTTGCTAGGTAAGGTGCGTTTTCTGCTTACCTACTTTGGGGCTGGCATTGGCTCTATGGCAATCGTAGCTGCTATTTCAATCTGGCAACGAGATTTAGATCAAGGGGTGCTGGGAGCTTCTGGGGCTATTATGGGGTTACTCGGAGCTTTAGCAGCAATTTATTTGAATGCTTGGACTCGGCAAGGGGAAAAGGTCGCGGCTCGACAATTACGCAGTGTGATTACGATCGCAGTCCTTCAAACCCTATTCGATGCGATGACCCCCCAGGTGAGTATGAGTGGTCATTTGGCGGGCTTATTTTGTGGGTTTGTAGTCACGATAATTTTGCTGCTGGGGCAGAAGCGATCGGTCGGTTAGAGATATTTCGGCAAAGTGTCTGGAAGGGGAGGGGTAGAGACGTTTCGGCGAAACGTCTCTACGGGAGGGGGGGAGGGGGAGGGGGGCGATCGCCTACAATAAAAATCACTGAGGTTGAAAATCACTGAGGTTAAAAGTTGAGAGTATAGCTTATGACGATTTTCTACGGAAGGTCACCCACCAACGCTAAGCAGCACCGCATGACTCTAGCAGAGTACCTGAGCTATGACGACGGGAGCAGCACCCGCTATGAACTTGAGGATGGGGTATTAGTTGAGATGGGAGCTGAAAGTCCGATTAATACTTGGATTGCCATCTTTCTAAGTTTTGCTTTTAGAGATTTAGGCTTACCGCCCTACCGCTTTGGGATCAAGCATTTAATTCAAGTACAGAGTTCTTTTGTCACGGCTCGCGATCCTGATTTGGTGATTCATTCCGAGGAATCTGCGATCGCGTTTATGGATGGGCGAAAAGAATCTTGCCTGCGGCTGGAGGATCCCGATCCCTTAGTGGTGATTGAAATTGTCTCCCCTGGGTCAGAATCCAGCGACAACTATCAACGGGACTATGTCCGCAAACCCCAAGAATATGCTGCCAGGGGCATTCCTGAAATGTGGCAAGTCGATGAAGCTCGTGCCTGGGTGCGAGTGGGACAGTTAGTAAAAGGGGCTTATGAATTCACGACATTTCAAGGCGACGAAATTCTCATTTCCCCCACCTTTCCCTCCTTGCAGTTAACCGTAGAAACCATCCTGCGAGCAGGTCAACGATCGCCCCACTAACAATCCAAAATCCAAAATCCCTCCCAACCTTACGGAATCAATCTACGTTACCCTGTAGAAACAACTGTCCCTGCTTGGAGAACCTTTCCTATGCGAGTTGGTATCGAAGTTGCTCTCAGTGATCATCTGGATGCGACCCAACCCAATAGCCAACGGCAAGCTGCCATTTCCGTTTTTGCCCTCTCAGAAGCTGCCAGTGGACGATCGGCTCCCTTGAACCTCTGCCTGGTGCTGGATCACAGTGGTTCGATGCGCGGTCAACCGTTGGATACCGTCAAGCAAGCGGCTCAGGAATTAGTGGCGAAATTGGAGACCAACGATCGCCTCTCTATTATTGCCTTTGACCATGAAGCTAAGGTGCTCGTGCCCAATCAACCTGTGAACGATCGGGCGGAGATTTCCTTTCAGATCAGTAAACTGAAGGGTGCAGGGGGGACGAATATTGATGCTGGCATGAAACTTGGCATTACCGAAGCTGCTAAAGGCAAGGAAGGCACCGTTTCCCAAATGTTGATGCTGACCGATGGCGAAAATGAGCATGGAGATAACGATCGCTGCTTGAAACTCGCCCAGGTGGCTACAGAACATAGTTTGACGATTAATACGCTGGGATTTGGCGATCATTGGAATCAGGATATTCTGGAAAAAATTGCCGATGCGGGCGGGGGCACCCTTGCCTACATTGCCACCCCTGACATTGCTGTAACGGAATTCGATCGTCTGTTTAGCCGTGCCCAATCCGTGGGCTTAACCAATGCCTATTTGCTGCTGAATTTAGCGCCTAGTACGCGATTGGCGGAAATGAAACCGATGGCGCAGGTGGCTCCCGATACGATCGAATTGCCTGTTGTCCAGGAGGGCGATGTTGCTACCGTGCGTCTAGGGGATTTGATGGTGGAGCCTCGGGTGATTTTAGCCAATCTCTATTTTGATCAATTGCCATCTGGGCAGCATGTGGTGGCAACGGCGCAAATTCGTTACGATGACCCTGCGACTGGGCGAACCGGGCTACTGTCTGATCCTTATCCGATAGCGGTTGCAGTGGATACGACCTACAGTGCGCAATTGAATCCCCAGGTGCAGCCCCATATTCTGGCGTTGGCTAAATATCGGCAAACCCAAATTGCTGAAACCAAGCTGCTACAGGGCGATCGCAGTGGAGCGGCTACCATGTTACAAACTGCAGCACAAACAGCATTACAAATGGGCGATCAAAGTGGGGCAACGGTATTGCAAGAATCAGCTACAAGATTACAATCAGGGGAAGAGTTAACGGAACGCGATCGCAAACAAACCCGCATTGCTTCTAAAACGGTTTTGGGAATTCCCGAGCAACCCAAAGAATAAGGTTTGAGGTGTACTCCATTGATCGGTCTCCCGCATTGACAAAGTATGAATCTCATCCGCTAACTCATCCGTATTCACCTGCCAATTGCCGATCGCCGCGTTCAAGGGAGACACGGACGGGCATGACTTGGGTGGGGTCTGTTTGCCATTC
>JAYKGX010000446.1:0-3310 GCA_035285565.1 Synechococcales cyanobacterium | reverse complement strand
GTTCAGTCCGTTTCCAACGGACTTCGCCCGCTAGAGCGCCGAATTCTATTCCGGCGCTATTCCGGCGCGGTGCAGAACGGAGCGAGGGGATTCTATTGACGAGCAAGCCCCCTAAGGTTGGGCGCGATGATCGATAACAATAATCATTTTGTGCTTCTCAGCATTTTCTCAGCCAAGCTTTAGCTAACTCTCTAAACCATTCCAGACTGCATTCAGAATTGCCTAGTTTAATCATAGATAAGTTCAAAAGGTGATGGATTTAGTTCTTCTACCGAATTATCTACCCAGAATTGATCTCATTCTTCAAGGAGACCTACTATGCAATTCCAAAAATCTATTCTGTCTGCTATCTTTACGATCGCCACGATCGCGAGCACCCAGGCACCGGGATTTGCTCAGCCCTTTAAAAACCCTACCCATGCCACTTTGTCGGAAGTGGGTAGCACCCTAAAATCGCCCATGCCATCTTCCAGTGCGGTTCCTATGTCAATGAGCACTGACCGTACCCCTGTCTCTCAACCTGGCACAATGGCAGCAGTCAATGGTCAGCAAGCCTTTTTCTCTCACCCACCCACGTTGTTGCGTGCCCATGCGAATCATAACGGTGCCTACGCACCCTCTACCTATGAGTTTACGATTTCGGTGCCTGCCGATGCGGGTGCGCCCTTGAAAGCAGTAACCATCACCCAGGACAAAAACTTGGAAACTGTGAAATTTAATAGCCAAAAGCATCAGGCCTTTGCAGGCAATCGCTATGCAGCCGGTCCTGAAATCCCCCTTGCCAGTGTGGGAGGTCCCGAAGTTCCTGGCATGGCGATGATTGTATTTGATCAGCCCGTGCAACCTGGTAGCACCGTGACGATCGCCCTGGATATCAAAGCTAATCCTGGTTGGGGCGGAATCTATGAATTTGGGGTGACTGCATACCCCACATCCGAAAATGGTCGAGGTCAATTCTTGGGGTATGGACGGATTAACCTGTACGGGGTTGATAACTAGTACATGATAACCCCAGAATAGATAGTGCCAGAACTGCGATCGCGTTGATCCTTGTGTTCAGCCGATCGCTTTTATTTATCCCATTTCACAAACATCGGGTTTTCAGGCATGGGCATCCAATTTGGGCGGGCAATCTGTGGGGATCTGCATAGTGCTGAACGGCGGGAATGGTTGGTTAGTAACGGCATTGGGGGCTATGCATCAGGGACGATCGCAGGCTTGTTGACTCGGCGCTATCATGGCTTGTTAGTGGCTGCCCTCAAGCCTCCCCTAGGTCGCACGGTGTTGCTGACCAAACTGGATGAAGTGGCAACCTACGACCAACAGCGTTATGAACTGGGTTGCGATCGCTGGGCGGATGGGTCAGTCAGCCCCCAAGGCTATCATCAGATAGAGCAATTTCGTCTGGTGGGCACGATTCCGGTGTGGAGCTTTGCCTGTGCGGATGCGTTGCTGGAAAAACGCATTTGGATGCAAGCGGGCGCAAATACCACTTATATTCACTATCATCTGCAGCGGGCCACCCAACCCTTGCAATTGACGATTAAGGCATTGGTGAATTATCGAGATTATCACAGCGATCGACAGAATACCGACTGGCAGCCTGCGATCGACCTGATGGAAGCTGATACGGAAGTGGACGGATCGGTGGCAGTTCGAGTGCTGACTGATCC
This sequence comes from Synechococcales cyanobacterium, assembly GCA_035285565.1. Classification (GTDB taxonomy): domain Bacteria; phylum Cyanobacteriota; class Cyanobacteriia; order Leptolyngbyales; family Leptolyngbyaceae; genus JAYKGX01. The sequence continues at coordinate 1,637 of JAYKGX010000446.1, read as the reverse complement.
AGATACCCCACCGCTTTACCTCTTTAGCCCCAAAGCAGATATTGAACGGGTGCGAACTTGGTATTACGACTTTGATTTAGCTCAGGAACGGGAACGGGGTTTAACCGATCGAGAACATCATCTCCATGCAGCCACTTTCCGCATCACCCTCCAGCCCGGTGAGTCCTTTAGCATGATTGCCAGTACGGAACCCAAGGTTAACCTGAACGTTGAGATGGCTCTGCAACAACGGCAACACTATGAACAACAGTTGCTGAAATCCTGGCACACCAATCCGATCAATCAGGATATTCCTTCACCCGCTTGGATTCAACAATTAGTTTTAGCCGCCGATCAATTTATTGTCGATCGCCCTTCACCGAGTAATCCCCATGGAAAAACTGTTTTAGCAGGTTACCCTTGGTTCAGTGATTGGGGGCGAGATACGATGATTAGCCTACCGGGTTTGACGATCGCCACGGGGCGGTTTGAAATTGCCCGCTCGATTCTCCGTACCTTTGCCCAATATCTCGATCAGGGAATGCTACCCAATCGGTTTCCGGATGCGGGAGAAGTGCCTGAATATAATACTGTTGATGCTACTCTTTGGTATTTTGAAGCTCTTCGTAGTTACTATTACGCGACAGAGGATGATGATCTCTTACAGGATCTCTTTCCAGTGTTGGCAGATGTGATTTATTGGCATTGTCAAGGAACGCGGTATCAGATTCATTTAGATGCCACTGATGGGTTGCTCTATGCTGGAGAAACTGGGGTGCAACTGACTTGGATGGATGCTAAGGTGGGCGACTGGGTGGTTACGCCTCGCATTGGTAAGCCGGTTGAAATTAATGCCCTGTGGTACAATGCTTTGCGATCGCAGGCGAAATTTGCCCGACGGTTAAATAAACCCTATCAAGAATATGAGGCGTTGGCCGATCGCTTATTAGCTAAGTTTCATCGATTTTGGAATGCGGAATTGGGCTATTGCTACGATGTGATCGATAGTCCGACTGGAGATGATGATGCTTTTCGTCCCAATCAACTTTTTGCTGTATCTCTACCCCATGGTGGAATGAATGGGGGTGGTAATGGCTGGCAAGCGCTTCTGACTCCGCTACAACAACGTCAAGTGGTCGATCGCTGTGGTCAACTTTTATTAACGAGTTATGGATTGCGATCGCTGTCTCCTAGGGATGCTAATTATCAAGGAACTTATGGCGGGGGTCCTCTCCAGCGGGATGGAGCTTATCATCAGGGCACTACTTGGGGTTGGCTAATTGGTGCATTTGTGCAGGCTCATCTCCGGGTTTATCGCGATCCTACTTTAGCGCGTCAGTTTTTGGAACCTATGGCTCACCATCTTGGCGATCATGGGTTGGGGAGTCTGAGCGAGATTTTTGATGGGAATGCTCCTATGTGCCCCCAGGGTTGTGTTGCTCAGGCTTGGACTGTTGCGGAGGTCTTGCGATCGTGGGTGGAAACTTATTGTATTTCTGCTTGATGGTTGTTTGTTCTCTGCTGCATTTTTTGGGCGTGGGATGTATCGACGGGATTTTTGGGCGTGGGATGTGCGCCACGATGGGATTTTTGGGTTTTCCGCTGTATTTTTTGGGCGTGGGATACACGCCCCTACGGGATTTTTTGGGTGTGGGATG
>JAYKGX010000445.1:0-2982 GCA_035285565.1 Synechococcales cyanobacterium | reverse complement strand
AGTGACCTGCAAGCGGCGATCGCCCAGCAAACCTCGGTTAGCAAAACCTTTAAGGTGATTAGTACCGATCGCACCGTGGCAACCCGTGTGTCAGGCATGATTGCTAAACGCTATGGCAACAGTGGCTTTGGTGGGCAGATCCAGCTTAACTTTACGGGTTCGGTGGGGCAGAGTTTTGGAGCCTTTAACCTACCTTGCATGACCCTGACCCTAGCGGGGGAAGCCAATGATTATGTGGGCAAGGGGATGCATGGGGGAGAAATCATTATCAAACCCTTACCCACGGCTACCTTTGATCCCTCTCAGAGTGTGATTATTGGCAATACCTGCCTCTATGGGGCGACCGGGGGAACACTCTACGCCAACGGGCGGGCGGGTGAACGCTTTGCGGTGCGAAATTCTGCGGCACAAGCGGTGGTGGAAGGCGCGGGCGATCACTGCTGCGAATACATGACAGGCGGAACGGTGGTGGTTCTCGGACCTGTTGGGCGGAATGTGGGTGCTGGGATGACGGGCGGTTTGGGCTATTTCCTCGATGAGGATGGTCGTTTTCAAGCGAGAGTCAACCCTGAGATTGTTACGGTGCAGCGGGTGATGAGTCCGGCTGGCGAACAGCAGTTGAAGGATTTGATTACCACCCATGGCGATCGAACAGGTAGCCCCAAGGCTGCGGAAATTCTGGCGAATTGGTCGGAGTATCTGCCCAAGTTCTGGCAAGTGGTGCCGCCGTCGGAAAAGGAAACTCCAGAAGCCAATCCCAATGGGGAGCGCGTGGCAAGTTCTGTGTAGCGGGCTAACTCGTTTCTGGATCTGAGCTATTGCAACGAAGCACTTTAGCAGATTACTCCTGAACTTCTGCAGGGAAGGAGCGATCGTCTAGGGAGCTTCGTTTTTTATGCTGGTTTGATAGCTGGGTTGCTAAGAATTACACTCACCGGATACAGATAGTTTTTTGGGACGGGCTGTTTGTTGAATTTCTGTTTTACTTTTTCTGTTGCATATTGATTTCTCCAATATTGACAGTGTTTGACAGCAGGTGAGTCTTTTAGTGAGTTCGATAGGTGCGATCGTATTGACAGCTATGACATAGCGAGTTTCTTGATCAGGGTTTTGTAGGAAGTTGTATCGCTCTGTAAATATACCGTCCTCCCAGACTCCCCCCATGAATAGCAGTGTATCCAACCGAGCTTCACCAACCGCATCCACCAAGGTCTGTATGCCCTCTGCTGTAGAAATATCTGCTTTAATCCACTCCCCTGCAATGGGCTGGCTTCTTGAAATGGATCAGACTCCTTTTATCCTGTATCAAGTTTTGTAACCAGAGTCACAGTCTGAGGGCGATCGCTTAGAGTTCAAATAGGAATCTATCTAGTGGTGGGATTCCGCAATGCACTTAGCACACACAATCACTCACGTTGCAAGGGGAGCCTTATGAAACTGTATTGGAATTGGTTTCGTCATCTAGCTTACGTCCACCGTCAGCCTTTTAATGTGGCGATCGTCTTTCGGATGCTTTTCATTGCTCCTCTTGCACTTACTTGCCTCAGCACACCCCCTATGCAGGCAGGACAACTCGATTATTTTGTCACGACTCCCCAACCGATCGCCCAACTCACCCCCCCAGCCGCCACAGTCCCCCCGTCTGTCGCAACGGCGGTTCGGCAGGATATTGCTAAACGCTTAGGTCTATCCCCAACGGAATTTAAAATTATCGATGCTTCTGCACAGACCTGGGGCAATGCTTGTCTAGGAGTTGCTAGCCCTGCCGAACTCTGTGCCCAAATGCTGGTAGAGGGTTGGCGCGTGGAAGTCAGCGATGGTGCCCAATCCTGGATTTATCACACCGATGGTGTGGGGCGCAATATTCGCCTAGCCGAAAACCTGCAAACCCCGTTACCGACCCCTGTTGCCCGCAAGGTTTTAAATGCGATTGCTAAACAGGTTCGAGTTCCCGTTGCTAAATTAAAAATTACGGAAGTCAAGTCAGCGTATTGGAATGGTTGCTTGGGAATTTACCAGCCTAATCGTGGTTGTACTAAAATTGCTATTCAAGGTTGGCAACTGATTGTTTCTAATGGCGATCGCAGTTGGGTGTATCATCTCAATCAAGATGGTTCTAAGCTGATTCAAAATCGCACTGCTAGTCTCAGCCAAGCACCTGTAGTCACCTCATTTCAATTCATTGGGGATACCCCTGGTATTGCTTCCGATGTGATCTTTCGCAGCATTGTTGCAGGCAGCATGACGGGTGAAACCAGAACTCTTACCTTAAACCACGACGGTGCATTAACCCAGATGATTATGGGACCTACCATTCGATCGCAGCCTGTTGTGATCAAAAAAGTGTCTCCAGCGGAACTCCGGCGATTTACCCAATTACTAGAGCGTCAACAGATGCCCAACTTAACTGGAATTAGCTACTTCACCTCCGCTATTTATGCCGATCATCCCCATACCACTTTCCAAGGCATGGGTAGCACCGTCCAGTTTATTGATTCTGAAATGGCAAAAATGCCGCGATCGTTGCAACAAATTGCCAAGGTCTGGACCCAATTACAAAAGAAATAATCAATGCGATCGATGTTTGCCAAACAATTTAGGGGCGCGTATCCCGCGCCCTCCGCCAGAAAATAGGCCATCCCCGATTGCCCCAGTCACATAATCGATTGCCCCACCCCCATACGATCGGCCCCACCCCCATACGATCATCACCATTCCCCATACGATCGCCCCTGTTACATATGCGATCGCCCCTGTTGGATGGAAAAATGGATGTGGTCGGTTTGTTGCGGGATTGGTGGAAGGGCGCGGGAAACGCGCCCCTACGGTGGACTTTGGGGGTGGAATCGATCGATTGCCCATCGAATGGGATTCTCGTCAATATAATTACGGATGTGATGATGCGCTCTTTCATTACGAATAATATGTTCGTAATAATTACGTTGCCATAACTTTAAACCTGGTGTACCCCTTAGTTGGTTG
>JAYKGX010000444.1:0-5898 GCA_035285565.1 Synechococcales cyanobacterium | reverse complement strand
ACTTCAAACCGAAAAGCAACCGGGAAGGAGTCTAACGACGATTGCTGAACCCTTGAATTTGACTCGGTTCCCCCTTATTTGACTCGGTTCCCCCTTATTAAGGGGGCTAGGGGGATCTGCTCACCAGGATTCGTCGAACCTACGTGATTTTAGGGTTTCCGTTTAGATGAACGGGTCTGTTGTCGAGAGATATAGCGAAGGAAAAAATATAAACTGACCAATGCGATGCCAATCCCAGAAATCAATGGAAATGCGATGAGTAGGTAAATGGCAAACATGGTTAAGATCAAGCCTAAAAGAAATGCGATCGTGTAGGCAAGAATGGTGAGCTGTAATTTGACTCGATAGTTCAAGCGCTCCCAAGGACTGGTAGGATCTTGTCTCGATCCCGTAGGCTGATAGGTGGGTTCAGCTTGCCGATCGCCTGAGGCTTCAGTTGATCGAGAACTCCGAGACGATTCCGGATAAGGCTGAAAAGTTTGTCCCAGTTTGATCGACTGCTCGATCATTTTATAGGCAGTATTGATTTCCTTTAGTTTTTCCTGGGCTTTTTCTTGCAAGCGCGGATTATGGGAAAAGCGATCGGGATGCCACACCTGCACCATATCTTTGTAGGCTGACTTTAGCTCACCTAGGGAAACAGGTGGCTTCAGATCGAGCAGTTGGTAGCATTGGTGCAGATTCATCAATCTAATTGATCAGTCAAGATATTTATCAAGCTAGGTTTTCCACCCTGCTCTCAAGAGATAGGGCTATCAACACTACCGCTTATTCCTGGTATAAGATGCCGATCGCCCTAGGGTCAATAGAGAACATCGTTATCAGAGAACTGGGATAGCCTTTACCCTATTTTTCTCAAAGAATTCCCAAACTGGCAAGATGAACTGACAGTCTACAGTCAGATAAAAATTGAGCTGTTTGTCCCTTAGTTCCAGACTTCTAGTTCCAGACTTCTAGTTCCAGACTTCTAGTTCCAACCCGAACTTAACCTTCAAGCCCCGGTCCTATAATCCCAGAAGTCGCGAGAATAATGTCCAAATCCCCCCTACTACCAAAGTAATCAACGCCGCAAATCCCACAATAATCAGCCCTAACGTCAGAACTAGTAAAAACATAAACTTGCGATCGGCTTTCCGCTGCAGCGTTCCCTGGATGATGTGGGATTCTAGCAGGCGTAGATTGCGGGTATTCGCTTTCCAGCCCACATCTAGAAGATCCCCCAACATCGGCACCATACCCACCAATCCATCAAAAATCAGATTCCACACCATGCGCAGCACCGTAGCAGAAGGCACCCCAAACCGAGCCGCCTCTAGCACAATATAGGCTGATAGCACCATGCCCGCAATATCGCCGCCCGCCGGCAGTAAACCAATCAGTGGATCCAAGCCGACCCCAATTTCCGTGCCTGGGATGGTCACCAGATTATCTGTGAGTAAACTTAACGTGCGAACCCGCTTCAGGGTAGCTTCTTGAGACTTGGAAAGGATTGCAATGGGATTGAAAAGATTGGATTGGGTCACAAGTCCTAGCCCCCTAGCTGAAACAACAAATATAAATTCTGGTCGCCGATCGCAACTTCGTTAACCATATTATGCTGTTCAATTTACCGCCGATCGCCCATGTTGCCTCAACCCATTGCTATTTTTGTCTATGGCACCCTCAAACCAGGTTTCCCTGCGTATGAACCTCTGTGTGGTCGCTATCCCCATGAAGTGCAGCCCGCAATCGCCCTGGGTCGTCTCTATCATCTGCCCCTGGGGTTTCCTGCCATGACCCTAGAATCTGGAAGGGTAAAAGGCTACTGTCTCACGTTTCGCGATCCGCAAATCTTGCCCCTGTTGGATGACTATGAACAGCACGATTGGCAAGATCTACTCAAAATTTCTCCACAACATCCCTGGGGCAACGAATACGAGCGATCGCGCCTCACCCTTTACTCGCCGCTCAACGCGCAACTTGGCAAGATCTGCGCCGAACCTCTAGAAGATTGCTTAGGAGATCCCTTAGGAGAAGCCTGGGTCTATATTATGACCCGCGAAAAGATCCAACGCCTGCAAGGACGATGGATTCCCAATGGAAAATGGATTCCCAATGGAGAATGATAAATCCTCTCAAACAAGGTCTGGGAATGATGGAGTTGTGCCAGGCCTAATTCCGATTATCAGCATTGCGCGTAGGACTATCGGTCGGCAGATCCGTTGAAATTTCAGTCTTGGCGATCAACATGACTGGCTCATCCAGAGAGACCAGCAGTCCAGTGGGTTCTGGGGCTTGGATGGCAGCTCCGGTCGGGTTGGCGGTAGAGGGCTGATTGTTCGCAGGAGCGATCGCCACAGAATCCTGCCCCGCTGGCTGAGTTGCAAATTGGGGGTTGTTGCCCGGATTGGAGAGGGAAGAGACAATGGCCACCAGACCTGCAGCGGCGATTGCGGCACCACTTCCCCACAATACTGTGAGGCGAGGACGGCGATCGACTTTTTTCAGAACCTGGGCGATGGCTAAGTCAACCGGTTGGCTGGGCGCAGGTGTGGGTAAGGCTTGGAAACCCTGGTGTAATTTCAGCAGCCGTTTGTAGAGTTGCTGCATGGTGGGGTCTTCAGCTAACCAAGCTTCTACCTGACGGCGTTCATCAGCACTGACTTCACCATCCAGATAGGCGCTCAGAAGCTCAAAGCGATCGCGCTGTAAATTTGTTGCGTCAAGACCCGGTTCCGGGAATTCATTAGGGGCGGATAGCATAGAAGGTTTAGGCGGTTCAACGTTGGAGGATTCAAAGTGCAATGACATAGGACGATTCCATCCCTGACACAAACTAGATGCTAACAGACTGGCTTTTGTGCTTCAACTGATCGTGCTTCACCTGAGGCAAGATTGCGATCGCATGATCACTTAGATTTGACTCACTCCATCAGTCTGCAAGGTAGGGTTGCAATTGTTCCTGAAGTCGCAGGCGTGCCCGCGCAATCCGAGATTTGACAGTTCCTAAGGAAACCCCTGTCATTTCAGCAATTTCCTCATAGGCCATGCCTTCAATTTCTCGGAGGACAATGGTGGTGCGGAACACTTCCGGTAAATCGGCGATCGCCATTTTCAGTTGATCGTAGAATTCCCGGCGGGACAGATCATCAACAGGACCCGGTGCCTCGGAAGCAATCTCCCAATCGACTTCGCCATCATCCAAGGCCAATGGGGCATCGAGGGAAAGAGGAGGCGCATTCCGCTTGCGCTTGCGCAGCTCGTCGTAGAAAAGGTTGGTGGCAATCCGACTGAGCCAACCTCGAAACTTCACAGGTTCCTGTAAGCGCTTCAGGTTTCGATATACTCGGATCCAAATTTCTTGAGCTAAATCTGCACGATCCTGCCAATCGGGGGCGAGGTGATACAGCACTTTATCCACATGGGATTGATAACGCCGCATCAATTCAGCAAAGGCTGCACGATCGGGGCGATGCCCGGTCTGACATTGCAACACTAAATCGTAGTTTGAGAGCTTCTCAACTTGCACAGGTACTGGAGGAACGCTAGCCTCAACCGAAGACCAGGACGCGGAGATAGAATAACTCATAGGAAACCAGAACATTCGAGTGTAGGACTCTTTGGTTTCTCAGACTCGCAGAGCGAGAGAAAAGTTCCAGACCTATTGAGTAGACTGTTCCGATTAGGAGTTTCAGACTAGGAGTTTCAGACTAGAAGTTGAAGAAATTCCCGCATCTGGCTCCGATCGCCTTATGGCTTCAGTTGCGTGGACGAATGGATCTAGGGATCCCATGGATTTAGGGATCGCATGACAGTGATGAACTATCGCCCTCCACCTTAGCGCAGGATGGCCCGTTTGATAGAAATTATGTTGTGTCACGAGGGAAAAAATCCCAGATGGGCAAGCTAGAGTAAGAATAGCAACGACTTTAGATTGGCAAGCAAGGATTTTGTAAGGTTATGGCTGTCACGATTCAACGCTCGCCCCTCGGCCGCAACTTAATGTGCCTCTTTTTAGGGGTCGGTCTCCTATTTGGGGCGGGGCGGATGATGGCGGTACCGTTGCTGCTGCCCGAAGACTCCCGTTCTACCCCTCGGAAAACCCATTCCCCCCAGATGACCTTTGGTCCCAGGGCTGAGGATACGCAAGTGGTCGTGGACCTCAGCGATCGAGTGGTCTATGTGCGCCGAGAGGGCAAGCAATTGGCGAGTTATCGTGTTGCGATCGGGCAAGCGGGCTGGGAAACTCCCATCGGCAATTTTCGGATTCGACAGATGATGCAAAATCCGACCTGGCAACATCCCCTCACGGATGAAATTTTCCCCCCTGGTCTGCAAAACCCGTTAGGCACGCGCTGGATTGGTTTTGCGTCCGATGAGCATATGCACATTGGGTTCCATGGCACTCGGCAGGAATCGTTGATTGGGCAGGCGGTGTCCCATGGTTGCATTCGCATGACTAACCGAGACGTGCAACAGCTCTATGAACAGGTCTCGATCGGAACACAGGTCAGTGTCCGGCGTTAACACCGGGGGTTAACGCCGGACACCGGGGGTTAACGCATGGTTTTGCTTGACCGCTCTGCTGCACTGCACTGCGTCTTCCCGGTGCGGCTGTTTCACAATTAATCTGCTTCAAAGCTGGGGGCGTAGGCTTGTAGCAGGGAGCTGACTTGAGTGAGGATTTCGTCCTTGTTGTTTTTACCCAAGGCTTGCCGTTCTGGGAAGAATTCTGGGCGATCCAGGTTCTTGGCAATGGCCTCTCCCACACACTGAGCAATTAAGCCCTGCAGTTCTTCTTTTGCTTTACCCCGTTGGTAGCTAGCCCCTTCTTCGGTAGTGGCATAGAGCGGTGGCAGTCGGTTGAGGGCATAGGCGGCAATATCCCCTAGGTCTAGTGTTCTTTCACTAGTCGCTTCAATTTCGGCTACTCGGGCGATCGCCTCCGTAAGCACCAATTCTTCCATGACGTTGATAAATTGCTTGCGGGGAACGGCTACCACTTCACCCGTTAAAAGCGCACCCATCAACCGATCTAACGCCATGTACTCTTCAATGGAAAGTTCGGCTGCGGTGTCACAAATGCGCCCCACTTCTGATTCCATCGCAGGAGTGAGATAGCCATCTTGCAAAGCCTGTTCGACGATCTTTTCAATGCTCATAGCGTTCTGTCCACTGAAAGTTAGGTGAAAAATTAGGTAGTTCGACTAGAGAGTGAAATTGGCAGGATGAAATTGGTATGTACCAAAGCAAGGGTACTAATCAATTAAGGACTGTTCAATTAAGAACTCGAAGGAATAGCTTAAGGGCTGGGTCGTTTAGGGACTTGCATAATGCTTATCGATATAACCTACTCCATGTAACCTACTCCATGATGCCCCAGAATCCGAATTTGACAACATCGAAATTCATCCTCGCAACTTACCCTCGCAATTCATCCGCTTGTGAGAGGAGATGGGAGAGAGAGAACGACTGAGAGAGCGTGAATATGGGAGAAATTGAATGAAATCCTAGTGCAGGGCTGGTCATTTAGAAAGCTATCAGATAAAAACTGCGATCGATCGTGGTTTCACACAGCTTCGGTCCCTGTAGTATGCTAATCCTATCGATTCTGTAACATTTATTCTCATTTTTAAAGATCGCTTGTGCAAGAAGACTTTCGGCTCATTTTAGATTTGGTGACCGTACTGGCTGCAGCGGCAGTAGGCGGATTGCTGGTGGGTTTATTGCGTCAGCCGGTGCTGTTGGGCTACTTGATTGCCGGGATCATTGTGGGTCCGAGTGGGCTGGGGTTGATCAAAGAACTCATTCAAGTCGAAACCCTTGCTCAGTTTGGGGTTGCTTTTCTGCTGTTTGCCCTGGGGGTTGAGTTTTCATTTTCAGAATTGAAAAAAGTAAAGGTCATTAGCTTGGGGGGGG
>JAYKGX010000443.1:0-17660 GCA_035285565.1 Synechococcales cyanobacterium | reverse complement strand
GTACCAATCAGCTTTGCGGACAAAGTGCAAGTGTTGTTCCACTAATAACACCGAAATGCCCATGGTTTCAATCACGCGCCGCACGGCATCTTCAATATCTAAAATGATGGAGGGTTGGATCCCTTCCGTGGGTTCATCGAGTACGAGTAGTTGCGGTTTACCCATGAGGGCACGGGCGATCGCGAGTTGCTGCTGCTGCCCCCCACTGAGGTCACCCCCCATGCGGGACAACATTTGTCCGAGTACCGGAAAGAGATCAAAAATGTCATCTGGAATCACCGTCCGTTTGGGAGCGCGATCGCCTAACGCTTCCAGACCAATGAGCAAATTTTCCTTTACCGTCAGTTTAGGAATAATTTCCCGCCCTTGAGGAACATAGCCAATGCCCAATCTGGCACGGTAATCGGGCGATCGCTGGGTGATGGAGGTGCCATTAAAGTGAATTCGACCGCGACGGGGTGCCAGAAGACCCATGATGGTTTTCAGCATTGTGGTTTTGCCAACCCCATTGCGTCCAATTAGACAAACCATTTGTCCTGGGAGAACCGTTAAATCAACATTCCGCAAAATATGGCTCTCGCCGTAGAACACATTTAAATCAGAGATCTGTAGGGTTGGAACGACCCCATCCGCGATCGAACTAGCAGAAACTTCAGTATTCATCATTATTTCCCAACCCTTTTCTGATTAATCTTCTTGGCGACTTAATCTTCTTGATGCCCCAAATAGACCTCAATGACGCGGGGATCCTGTTGCACCTCGTCCATGCTGCCTTCGCAGAGCACCGAACCCTCGTGTAGCACTGTAACTTTGCGGGCAATCTGGCGCACAAACTCCATGTCATGTTCGATGACCAAGATGGAATGGTGCTGAGCCAGATCAATCAGCAAATCCCCCACCCGCTCGGTTTCTTCATCGGTCAAACCCGCCACGGGTTCATCCACTAACAGCAAATCGGGAGACTGGGCGACCAACATCCCAATTTCCAACCGCTGCTTTTCCCCATGGGACAGGAGGGCGGCTGAACTATTGGCTTTTGCCAACAGACCCACTGTATCCAGCAACCGTGCGATCGCATCCTTATCCTTCTGCTTGCCAAACAGGGTAGAGAGAACCCCTTTCTGGCGGTTGTAGGATAGCTCCATGTTCTCCCGCACCGAGAGATTGAGGTAGACCCGAGGGGTTTGAAACTTGCGACCGATGCCTTGCCGCGCAATCTGGTATTCAGGAATTTTGCGCAAGTCCTGACCTTTGAATTTGACCTGTCCGAGGGTGGGTTGTACTTTCCCGGTAATCACATCCAAGAATGTGGTTTTCCCGGCACCATTGGGTCCAATAATCACCCGCAGTTCGCCCACGTCCATGCTAAAGGTGAGGTTGTTTAGCGCTTTAAAGCCGTCAAAACTAACTGTCAGATGATCGATCTGTAAGAGTGTCTCGCTCATATTGCACTTCTGGGTCGGTTTCTAAGCTGGGGTAGGTCATCACACGGTTTTGGCGAGTCAGCGATCGCAGTAGGTCTGGGACTTGTTTCATCACTCCAATAAAGCCATTGGGGATCAACATCACCACTAAGAGGAACAGCCCGCCTTGGAAGAATAACCAAACGGCTGGGAATTTTTCGCTGAGAAGGCTCTCGGCAAATTTGACAAAAATCGTGCCTATAATTGCTCCTAACAAGGTTGCCCGACCCCCTACCGCCACCCAGATCACCATTTCGATCGAAAAGGCAATGCCCATTTGGCTCGGACTGATGATGCCAGATTGGACGGTATAGAGTGCGCCGGAGATCCCTGCCAAGCCTGCGGAGACCGCAAAGACAAGGACTTTAAACGCGGTGGGATTGTAGCCGGAAAAGCGAACCCTCGGCTCATCATCGCGAATTGCCAACAGCAAGCGCCCAAACTGACCACTCGTCAACCAACGACAGAGAAAATAAGCCCCCACCAGCAACGCAACGGTGATGGTGTAGAACAATCCCTGCATGGGCGGAGAGCCAACCAATTGCCCAAACAGAGTGGTCGTATCCGTTTTCAACCCGTTGGTTCCGTTGATCAGTTTTTGCTGCCCAGTAAAAAAGTTATAGAACACAATCAGCATCGCCTGGGTGAGGATGGAGAAATACACCCCCCGAATGCGATTACGGAAGAAGAGATACCCTAATACCGCTGCCAAGATCATGGGCAGGAGAGCGATGGCAAACAGCGTAAAGGGCAGGGAATAGAAGGGTTTCCACAAGGCAGGTAGCTCGGTGACCCCAAAGAGGATAAAAAATTCCGGTAACTGTCCAGCGGGGATCTGCAATTGCAAATACATGGCTAATGCGTAACCCCCCAGGGCAAAAAATAAACCATGCCCTAGGCTGAGGATGCCAGTGTACCCCCAGATCAGATCAATCCCCAGCGCCACGATCGCCAGGGACATGTAACGCCCTAATTGGTTAATCCGAATCCCCTGACCGATGAGATTCAGGATGCCAGGAATGACGGTCAAAAGCGCGATCGCCACTAAGACCACGATGCCCAGCTCCACAAGGAGACGCTTGCGCGATCGCTGGGGAGAGGAGGGTTGAGGAGGTTGATCTACTATCTGCACAATGGACCTGCAATAACAATGAACCTGCAATCAAAAACCTAGGTTTCAGCCGTTCGTCCTTTTTGTGGGAAGAGACCTGCGGGACGAATTTGTAAAAAGATCACAATCAGAGCAAAGACAATGACCTGCGCCATACTCGTGGAGAAAAATTCTGCCGTTTGTTGAGCAAGGTTCGGCGGCAAAATAGCATTCAAAATTGTATTGGAGCCAATCAGGTAAGTTAACACCCCAATCCCTAGGGCTGCAATAATACTGCCCACGAGATTTCCAACCCCACCGACTACCACCACCATAAAGGTGTCAACAATATAGTTTTGTCCGGTATTCGGTCCTACGGGACCGAGAAAACTGACGGCACATCCGGCAATGCCAGCTAACCCAGAGCCGATCGCAAAGGTTAACGCATCCACTTGAGCGGTGGGAATGCCCAAACAAGCACTCATATTGCGATTTTGCGTCACGGCGCGGATCTTTAACCCCCAGTTGGTGCGGTTGAGAAAAAAATACACTCCGAGTAAGCAGGCGATTGTCAAAATAATAATGGAGATGCGCACATAGGACAGTTGAATCTCGCCATCACTAAAGGTGAGTTTGAGTCCCTCACTCAGCCAACGGGGCGCTGAGACATTTTGATTTTGTGCCCCAAACCAAGGTCGAACAAAGTCCCGTTGGGTGCGATCGACTAAAGCCCCGTGGAGCAAAAAACTGGCAACGGCAGCGATCACGCCAGATAACACCGCCATCAGTCCTCGAAATACCCACAGCCAGGTCTGACTGAGTCGGGTGGGCAACTGCGCCAGCCGTCCTGCGAACAATGCACCAAAAAACAGCAGGCAAAAGATACCAATGCCGAACAGAAGCTGCCAACTGACGCTGCGCACAAACTCCTGCAACATCAGACTGACTCCCCAGGTGGCCAACAGGGTTTCCAACGGTCGTCCATACAGGAAGCGAATCACCCCCCGTTCCAGCAATAACCCAAACAGCGCAGTAACCACAAAGGCCACGATCAACGCCACAAAGACATAGCCACCTGCTAGCGGCGTTTCCTGCAGCCAGCCCTGTACCATCACGGTTGTATAGGCTCCCAGCATCATCAATTCGCCATGGGCCATGTTAATCACACCCATGAGACCAAAGACGATCGACAAGCCCAACGCGGCCAACAACAGCACTGAGCCGGTACTAATTCCACTAAAAATGCCATCAATCAGTCCAGGCAACACAGATGTTTTCTCCGGGATAAGATTTAGAATTCAACATTAGAACCAGCCCCAATCGCTTGCCTCATTACGAGACATTGCTCCCTGTGCTACGAAGTCAGTGCAACAAAACGCGCTTCCCCCCGATTCCCTGATCCCCCTAAATCCCCCTTAATAAGGGGGACTTCAAACCGAAGAGTTGACCTGAATCAGGACAACCATCTTCACTTGATTTTGGCTTGGTTCCCCCTGATTAAGGGGGCTAGGGGGATCAGCTCGCCAGGATTCGCCAAGGTGAATTACGAGACTTTGTACTGACCGCCCTTCGCCGGATCAGACCAATCGCAGGCAAAGCCTTTGGTTTCTGCCACAAATTGGTTCCAGGGCACAGGTGCTACGGCATCCGTGGTCTCAAAGACAATCTTGAACAGACCATCGTCTGCCACTTCCCCAATCCGCACAAACTTGGACAGGTGGTGGTTGGAATTGAGGGTGACCTTGCCTTCCGGTGCATCAAAGGTTTGTCCGTAAGCAGCCTTCTTCACCGCATCGAGATCATCCGCCGTGCCTGCTTTGGCGACCGCTTGCGCCCACAGATAGACCATGATGTAGGCAGCTTCCATGGGATCGTTCACCACCCGCTTCTCGCCATACTCTTTCTTGAACGCTTCCACAAAGGTCTTACTCGCAGGAGTATTCACCGTTTGGAAATAGTTCCAAGCAGCGTAATGCCCCTTGAGATACTGCGTCCCGATCGCCTGCACTTCTTCTTCTGCAATGCTGACAGACATGGTGGGGTATTTGTCCGGAGTTAGACCCGAAGCCTGCATTTCTTTGAAGAAAGCAACGTTGGTATCCCCGTTGAGGGTGTTGTAAATCACACCACCATTGGGCAGCGCGGCTTTGATCTTGGCTACCACGGGCTTGACTTCGGTTTTGCCGAGGGGAATGTAGTCTTCACCGACGGTCTTGCCACCCTGGGCTTCCAGTTGCGCTTTGATAATGGTGTTGGCGGTGCGGGGGAACACATAGTCAGATCCGACTAAGAAGAATTCCTTACCTTTGTTCTTCAGCAACCACTCCACCGAAGGCTCAATCTGTTGGTTGGGGGCAGCTCCGGTGTAGAAGACGTTGTTGGAGCACTCCTGACCTTCATATTGCACCGGGTACCAGAGTAAATGCTTTTTCGATTCAAACACAGGCAGCACGGCTTTGCGGCTGGCAGAAGTCCAGCAACCAAACACGGTCGCAACTTTGTCTTGATCGATCAGCTTCTTGGCTTTATCGGCAAAGGTGGGCCAATCGGATTTGCCATCTTCTTCAATGAACTCGATCTGCTTACCCAGGACTCCGCCCTTGGCGTTAATTTCTTTGATAGCAAGCTTCTCAGCATCTACCACACTCCGTTCGGAGATCGCCATGGTGCCACTGAGCGAATGGAGAATACCAACTTTGATGGTATTGCCCGAACCCCCTCCAGCAGCAGTGGTGGGAGAGGGCGATCCAGTCTGGGGCGGCGTCGTAGGGGTGGTACAAGCTTTGAGCAGCAGGGTGCCTGCTGTTGCCGATCCGAAGAGAACGAACTCACGCCGACTAAATTGTTTGCTCATAGATTTATCAACTTGCTCCTCACAAGGGAAACAGGACACAACTTGAAACAGAACCAGGCATAAAACCCGACAAGTGTTGCATCTCGCCTATGCTATGACTGCATTACCGCTATAAATTGTATTCTATGATACATATGCTCAACTCTTGGGTATTGACTATCACTTTTCGACGATTAGGTCAGTGATTTCTAACCAGAAAGGTAGCGAATTTCACCACATCCTTATTTTTTCCTAAAGTTTTAGCAGCGCGATCGCTTTCTCCGAGGACGTTACAGCTTTTTAGCCGGATGCTGCGGGTTGAAGATGGTGGGTGATGAAAGATACTACAGAATCCAGACCTGCCTGAATTTTAAGATTGGTGAAAACAAAGGGGCGATCGCCCCTCATTTTCTGCGCATCGCGGTCCATGACGGAGAGATCTGCCCCAACGTAGGGCGCTAGATCCGTTTTATTAATGACTAGGAGATCTGACTTAGTGATGCCGGGACCGCCTTTTCGTGGAATTTTGTCACCACCCGCTACATCGATCACATAAATGGTGAGATCCACCAATTCTGGACTGAAGGTCGCTGCTAGATTATCCCCTCCACTTTCCACAAACACCACATCCAGGTTCTGAAAGCGCTGTTCTAGTTCTTCGATCGCCGCCAGGTTCATGGAGGCATCTTCCCGAATGGCGGTATGGGGACAGCCTCCCGTTTCCACCCCCAGAATGCGATCGCGGTCTAGGGCTTGGCTGCGCACGAGGAATTGAGCATCCTCCTGGGTATAAATATCATTGGTGACGACGGCGAGGTTGTATTGCTGCCGGAGGGTTTTACAGAGGGCATCGACGAGGGCTGTTTTACCTGAGCCAACCGGGCCAGCCACCCCAACTCGTAGCGTATTCATAGGTTTATTTTGCGGATCACTTGCTTTTTTGCGGATCTCGAATGGCGAGACGTTCTGATGCCGAAATTATAGCGATCGCACCACAGATTGAAAGGAAGGCAATCTTAAAATCTACAGACACTAACGATTTGAAGCGTTTGGGTGGGACGATCGCCTCGATAGAGGCACGATGGACGATCGATTCTCTAAGAGCATGATAGGTTCTCTGACGATTCAACCGATTGCTCAATCATCATGACGACCCGATATTGTCCTGCAGCGATCGACCCTGGGAGTTGTGCGGTCAGGTGCCCGTTCTGATCAATAGTTACCTCAACTTCGATTGTCTGAAACTCTACCTGGCGATCATCGGTTTCCGAAATCAAATGAACCATCGGATTCTGACTACTAGTATCTGGCTTGTAATATTTGCCACGAATCCCGTGACTAAAATCATAGTGATCTAACATTTCAGCTTCATCAGGATTAATATGAGCTTTAGAAACCTCGGTCATACGTTTTCCGCTCCTGTGAATTTGCAAGTCGAGCACTGATATAGCAATCCTCTGTCAGTTGTAAGAGTGGGACAGGCTTCTAGCCTGTGCAGGCAGAATTCCCACTCCACAAATCAATTAGGATTGCTATAATTCGTAAGTTGTTGCCTCGATGAGTATGAACTACCAACAATAACTGAAGTACCCGTGAATAACCGATCGTAATTTCTCGAATCTCACCTACAGAATGCAGTGGATCATCAATTGTTACTGCGTTGGGATCATTAAAAACAGTTGTCGCCTCCTCAAAAGAAACACCATGCTTTTGGAGATTACGGCTGGCTTTCACCGGATCCCACTCATATGCCATTTCTAACCTACTCTGCGCAACATAAGCTGATTATAAGCGCTGGGAACTTCGATCGAAAATTCTAACTATCGAAAATCCTGGCGATCGCATCAGTTTAACTGCGAAATAGACGACTGTAAAGGGTTTCATGCTGCATACTGGCGATCGCCAACCCCCAACTGCAACTGGTTAAATCGCGATCGGGAAGGTGCTGAATCTCGGGTGCGATCTGTTCTAGGCGGGGGGCAAACTCCAGGAGCAAGCGTTGTCCATCGGTTTGCCCAAGGGGAATGAGTTTAATACCCGCATTGATTAAATTATTCAGCCAACTGTGGAGGTAACCTAGCAGAGCTTCGGATTCTCCAATTTGCCACAACTGAGCAGCTAAGGCAAAGGCGATCGCAAAATGACAGCCATTGGGAATCTTATTTCGATCGCGATCTGCAACATGAATAGGCGGAAATTGGATTGTCTGAATCAATGCATTTAAAGTAGCTGGGTCGATGGAAGGAAGATTTTGGAGCAATCGCAGTAGGGAATTTCCCATTTGTAAGCTTTGCGATCGCAGTTCTTCCGTTTCTCGGGCCGCCGTAAGCCAGTCATTCCAAACCCGTAATTGTGCCCCATTCTGCCCCTGTACTGAGCGATAGGCCCGCACCATCACCGCCGCTTCTACTCGAATCGCACCATAGTGAAGTTCCTGAGTTAGCCAAGCTGCCAACCGATCGCGATCTCTGACAATCTGTTGCTGCACCAGGGTTTCGAGACCTTCTGAGTAGCTGTAGGCTCCCACCGGTAAATTGGGGCTAGCGAGTTGAAGCAGGTGTAAGAGAGACATAACAAGTAAGGAAAGACTGGCGAGGCAAGTTACGTGAACAGGGTACGAATATCCAGATAGCTATCGGCGGCTTTCTTGAGCAGTCTACTGGTGTTGCGGGGAAAGCTGACAACTTCCACTCGTTTGCCCAGTTGTTGCAGGCGTTTCACCAGATCGACAAAATCCCCATCGCCGCTCACCAACACAGCCGTATCGAAGCTATCGTTCCAAGCTTGGGTCAAGGCATCCGCCACCAATTCCGTATCCAGATTGGCTTTACTAGTGTCACCTTGACGCACCGCCTTCTTACTGACGAGGGTATAGCCTAGGGGGCATAACTTTGCCAGTTGGCGCTCATTCGTATAGTGACCAGTGTGGATGCCTTTGTAGTAGGTAGCTCGAAAGAGAATGGCATTTTCCTGTAGCTTTTGGAGCAGTTGGGCATAGTCAATGGGATGCATTTTGGCTGTGTAGGAGCCATGGTTGATGTTGGCTGCATCCACAAAAATAGCAAGTCGAGTGTTGGCAGGTCGTTCCGGTTGGCGTTGGTAGGTCTCTTGCAGGAGGGGAATCGCTCGGCTCTCCGGGATTGGGTCGAGGGGTTCTGCGGGTGGCAAAGCGGGAAGTGTGGAGATGATACCAGTGGAGGGTGAGTACCGTTGGGTGAGATGGGTTTGAAGTTGGGATTGCTGATTTTCTAGGGTCTTTAGGCTCGTTTCTAGCAGGGTGAGCTTTTGGCTGACGTGCCCCAAGCGACTCAGTCGATCCTGCATGATGGGGATACGCTGTTGCTGCCGAGCTAGATAGCGCACTTGTGAGTCGAGATGTATGTAGATTCTGTGTTGCTCTTTGCGCAGTTCAGCGATCGCTGCTTGACATCGCTCGTGCTCCTCTTGCAGATCATGGTGGAACTGTTCCCGCAATAATATTTGTAAAGTATCTTGTAGCTTTTCCTGCTGGGCTTGTTGCTGTTGAATTTTTTGCCGCAGAAGGAGAATAGATAAAGAAGCTGGCACAAGGGCAGTAATAGCAGCCTGCTGGAAGAAGACAGAAAGACCCGTGGTGACAACGGTTGCGGCGATCGTCAGTTGATCGGCATAGGCAACCCAGGCAGTCCGGGACAGTGAAGAATGTTGGGTGGGGGGATGGGGGATGGATCGATCCTGGGCTGGCTGAAGAAGGGCGAGCGTCATGAGGTCTCCTCCATAAAAGATGAGTAAAACAGCGATCGCAGATGAAATTTGTCGATTAAACGTGAACTACGAAGCTGTTATGGTACTTTACGGAGCAGGATTTGGGAATATTCAGACCGGATCCCTGCCCCGAGACTATGGAATTCGATCAATTATCCCACAGAGCAGTAAATTTGGACTGTTGACTCGAAGGAGAGATGAGGGGATGGACAAAGTACTCCGATGAAAGACCCCCGATCGCCACTGCCCCCGCCTGGAAGAGTCTTAGTCGATCACGGGGATCGGGAAATTTTGAGACGTGGAGTTTCATGGAACTGACGTTATGTTGACGTTATGTCATCATGCACCCCATGTTATTGCAACCCCTTGGGCAAGTTGTTAGACAAACTCTGCCAGTTCCATCCAACGTTCGGTTCCCTGTTCGATCGTAGTTTCCAATTCGGCTAACCGTTGCGAAAGCCGTTGAATTTCACTGTACCCTTCTGGTGGTCTTTCGTAGAGTTGTTTTTCAATATCCGCTTTTTCGGCTTCTAGTTTGGGTATGTCAATCTCTAATTGTTCAAATTCACGTTTCTCTTTGTAGGACAGTTTTCGTAGTTTCTGGGACACAGATGATGTGCTGTTTTTAACCGGGTCTGGCGCGATCGCTGCAGACTGGCTAGTCAACTTGGACGATGCCATTTCATCCCGACGAACTGCCTGCTCAGCATTTTGTTTACGGTAATCCAAATAGACGGAATAATTACCGGGATAGCGCTTGATCTGTCCATTCCCTTCTAGGGCAAAAATGGAATCCACCGTGCGATCGAGGAAGTAGCGATCGTGGGAGACCACAAGGACACAGCCGTTAAAATCTTCAAGATATTCCTCTAACACTGCCAACGTCTGAACATCTAGATCATTGGTCGGTTCATCTAGAATCAAGACATTGGGCGCTGCCATCAACACCTTCAGCAAAAATAAACGCCGCTTCTCTCCCCCCGATAATTTGCCGATCGGTGCATATTGTTGATTGGGCGTAAACAGAAAGCGCTCCAGCATTTGGGAAGCCGTAATCACCGAGCCATCCGCTGTTTTCACCAATTCCGCCACACTTTTGAGATAGTCGATCGCCCGTTGATCCTGCCGCTTGGGATCCATCAACTCATCGGAATGTTGATCGAAATAGCCAAAGTGAATCGTGCTGCCAATTTCCACCTTGCCGGCATCGGGGGGAATCCGTCCTGTGACAATATTCATCAAAGTAGATTTGCCCACCCCATTGCCGCCAATGATGCCAATCCGATCCTCTGGGCTAAATTCGTAGGAAAAATCGCCAATTAATCGGCGATCGCCATAGGCCTTAGAAATGCCCTGCAAATCGATCACCTTTTTGCCGATGCGTCTGCCAGCGGTGGAAATTTCAACCTTGCCCTGGGCTTGCTTAAATTCCGTCTCCTGCATCCCATGAATGCGATCGATGCGGGCTTTTTGTTTCGTACTGCGGGCCTTGGGTCCCCGTTTCAACCATTCCAACTCCCGCCGCAACACCCCAGCCAATTTACGCTGCGTACTGGCGATCGATTCCTCCGCCAAAGCTTTCTTTTCCAGGTAGTAGGAATAATTCCCGTCGTAACTATAGAGATCGCCACGATCGATCTCCAGGATGCGGTTCGTCACACTGTCTAGGAAGTAGCGATCGTGGGTCACCAACAACAATGCCCCCCGGTAGCGGGCCAGATAACTCTGCAACCACTCCACCGAATCCGCATCCAAATGGTTCGTCGGTTCATCCATCAACAACACATCGGGTTCTGACAACAGCGCCGCCGCGATCGCAATCCGCTTGCGATATCCCCCCGATAAGTCGCCCATCCGGGTTCCAAAGTCATGGATCCCTAACTGTGTCAGGACAATTTTGGCATTGGTTTCCAAATCCCAAGCTCCCAACCGATCCATCTGCTGCGACACCTGCGACAGTTGAGCCAGTAGCCGATCACGCTCGGCTGCTCCCTGGGTGGATTGCTCTGACTGGGCTAATTTCTCTGAAATGGCTTCATATTGCCGCACCAGCCCCATCTTTTCTCCACTGTCGGCAAAGATCTGCTCTAGGACAGTATGCTCTTCATCCACATCCGGTTGCTGGGGCAGATACACTACCCGGATCCCACCGGGAACTTCTATCTCGCCTCCATCGATCGGCTCTAGCCCCGCAATCATTTTCAGTAAAGTGGATTTTCCGGATCCATTCGTGCCAATCAAGCCAACGCGATCGGTCGCTTCTAGGCTAAAGTTGGCATCCCGCAGGATCTCTTTGATCCCGAAGTCTTTCCGCAGTGATCGCAGTGTAATCAGTGCCATGTAATCGGTATGTTTTCCACTGCTCCAGCTTACACGATTCTTTCATCCCGAAAAATCACGGTTACCTGTGATCTTACTCACCAAGTAAATCGGTTCAACCTCTGTAATATGAGTGACGAATCAGCGGCGCATCCTCCTAAAGACTGAAAAGTTAATCCAGACTCCAAGTCATTCCTCAGGTGAGAACTTGGGAACTTTGTATCCCTCTATATCAATCTAAATCGATCAGGATTGTATATGTGGAAGGGAAATGCATTGTTTCCCTGCATAACCTCCCATGAAGGGATGTAAACAGATGAAAGTCAAAAACTCGGAACCCTCCTGATCTCATCTCTGTTTAAGGCTACTTAGGTGCATAGCATGTCATCGCATCCACAAATCACATCCAGCGTTTGTCTTGGTCTGATTTGTCCTAGCTTGGCATCATCCTCATCAATAGAAGCAACAGAATCTTGGTTCGATAATGCTCTTATTTCCCTCTCAATTAGTGCCTTGGGGTGTTCTTTATGATTCGGATTCGAGAACTGGCTCAGCAAGCCCTCCTGACTGGTTTTCTCAGCATTGAAGCAGAAGAGCAACTACGCTTCCTGCTGGCGCGCAAGTATGATCACGAAGACCTGCAAGCCTTTATGCAACTCCAAAATGCCGCCATGCTGGGCAATGTCCAGCAAGAATCGCGATCGCGCCTTATCCAAAAAGTCGGCTGAAACGGGTTACGGCTCTGGGTCGTCTCGGGTAGCTCTCTTGGGGGATCAGAGGAGTGAGTTATTTTTCTCTATGGGGTTGTGTTGTATAAAGCCATCACAGAGGCTCCAATCTATGGCAATCTGGGAACAGACAGAAATCCTGTTCATAAACGACTGCCGTAAAGATCGATAAATAGCCAGCTATGCAGACTTTGCCCAACCCGATCGCCCCGGTCATACCTACCCCTCCCACCTATTCCACGGATACGACCCTTCGTCGCCGTCGCACCCGCCCTGTGCCCGTAGGCAGCATCACCATTGGCAGTGACTATCCTGTGGCGGTTCAGTCTATGATCAATGAAGATACCTTGGATATTGATGGCTCGGTGGCAGCGATTCAGCGGCTCCATGAAATTGGCTGCGAGATTGTGCGTGTTACCGTCCCCAGTCTGGCCCATGCCAAGGCAATGGAGGAAATTCGGGCAAAGCTGCTCCAGACCTATCAAGCCGTCCCCCTTGTGGCTGATGTTCACCACAATGGTATGAAGATTGCCCTAGAAGCGGCAAAGCATGTGGATAATGTCCGCATCAATCCAGGGTTATACGTTTTTGAAAAACCGAAAGACAACCGTACGGAATATACCCAGGCAGAATTTTTGGAAATTGGCGATCGCATTCGGGAGACCCTGGAACCCCTAGTGAACACCCTCAAGGAGCAGGACAAGTCCATGCGAATTGGGGTCAACCATGGATCCCTCGCGGAAAGGATGCTCTTCACCTATGGCGACACCCCCGAAGGCATGGTGGAATCGGCGCTGGAGTTTATCCGGCTCTGTGAGTCCCTAGATTTCTACAACCTGGAAATTTCCCTGAAAGCTTCTAAGGTACCTGTCATGTTAGCCGCCAATCGCCTCATGGTTCGGCGCATGGATGAACTAGGGATGGCCTATCCACTCCACTTGGGCGTAACGGAGGCGGGCGACGGGGAATATGGTCGGATTAAATCCACAGCAGGCATTGGCACCCTGTTAGCGGAGGGGATTGGCGACACCATTCGCGTTTCCTTAACCGAAGCCCCCGAAAAAGAAATTCCCGTCTGCTACGGCATTTTGCAAGCTCTAGGTCTGCGGCGCACCATGGTGGAATACGTCGCCTGCCCCTCCTGCGGTCGCACCCTGTTCAACCTAGAAGAAGTGCTCCACAAAGTCCGAGCAGCTACCGATCACTTAACAGGATTGAACATTGCGGTGATGGGGTGCATTGTCAATGGTCCTGGTGAGATGGCGGATGCCGACTATGGCTATGTGGGGAAACAGGCAGGAACGATCGCCCTTTATCGAGGACGGGAAGAAATCAAACGAGTTCCCGAAACAGATGGAGTCCAGGAACTGATTGCCCTGATTCAATCCGATGACCGTTGGGTTGATCCTCCCAGCAAATAGCCGTTTGGGGATGGTTTGAGATGAAGTTTCTGAGATAAAGTTTCTGAGATGAGTTTTCCTAAATGGATGCTCATACACAAGTCAGCGCTTCCGGAAATCTCCGGTTCGGGGTGAAGAGAGAGATAATTGATCGGGCTTCTCGATCGGGGTTCTAGGGAGAGGTGCTAGCAGCGTTTCATGACCTGCAGTGGAGTACCTGTTCCCTGGTTTCCCATTGGGTTTTCCCTATCCGTTTCTCGCTTTTGTGCTAGATTGAGCATAGCTTTTCACTCCTCGCTTGAGATGTTAACCCTATGGCACTGACAACACGGGCAATTGTTCTGGGTACGACTGCGATCGCCATCGGTGCTGTCACACTCATGGGAGCAGGGCTACACCTCTCTGCTGGATCTTCGTTGCTGCGCAATAACACCAATAGCCCGAAGGAACTGGTGGATGAAGTCTGGCAAGTGATTGACCATAACTACGTCGATGGCACCTTTAATCAAAAAGACTGGCAAGCCATTCGCCGTCAATATCTCGATCGCAACTATGCCAACAAACAAGAAGCCTACAATGCGATTCGGGAAATGCTGAAAACGTTGGATGATCCCTACACTCGCTTCATGGATCCAACGGAATTTAAAAACATGCGGATTGATACCTCGGGGGAATTAACTGGGGTGGGCATCCAATTAGCCGCCGATGAAACCACTAAAAAATTAACCGTCGTAGCTCCGATTGAAGATAGTCCTGCGTTTAAGGCCGGAATTCGCTCCAAAGACATGATCGTCAAAATTGATGAGCAGTCCACGGAAGGGATGGATGTCAATAAAGCCGTCACGCTGATCCGGGGACCTGTGGGGACTCAGGTCAAATTGACCATTCAGCGGGGTAGTCAATCCCTCACGTTCGATCTCCGCCGAGACAAGATTGAAATTCACCCCGTGCGAGCATCCGTCCAAGCTGGATCGATGGGAAATGTTGGCTACGTGCGCTTAGTCCAGTTCAGCGCGCCCGCCGTGCGAGAAATGCGGGATGCCATCAAAAAGCTGGAAGGTCAAGGCGTGACCGGATATGTATTGGATCTGCGATCCAATCCGGGAGGTTTGCTGGAAGCCAGTGTGGAAATTGCCCGTATGTGGATGAAAGAAGGGGGGATTGTGGTGACGGTCGATCGCCAGGGTGGTGACGATCGGCGTTCTGCCAATGGATCTGCTCTGACCGATAAACCCTTGGTGGTGCTGGTGGATGGTGGCTCAGCCAGTGCGAGTGAAATTCTCGCTGGAGCTTTGCAGGATAATAAACGCGCCAAAATCATAGGCACTCGTACCTTTGGCAAAGGGCTAGTCCAGTCTGTGCGGGAATTGTCAGCGGATGGGGATGAATCCGGTCTTGCAGTGACGATCGCCAAATATCTCACCCCCAACCGCCGCGATATTAACAAGCATGGCATTGATCCTGATGTGGAAATCAAGTTAACGGAAGAGCAGCAAAAGTTCCTGTCCCAAGAACGCGAGAAGATTGGTACCCCCAGTGATCCGCAATTTGCCAAAGCTTTACAGATTCTCGGACAGGAAATTACGGCAAAACGGGCTGAGATCCCTGCTGCTAGCAAACCTAAATGAACATCAGTTCGACGAATCCTGGTGAGCAGATCCCCCTAGCCCCCTTAATAAGGGGGAACCGAGCCAAATTCAAGGGTTCAGCAATCGTCGTTAGACTCCTTCCCGTTTGCGTTTCGGTTTGAAGTCCCCCTTATTTCTAGCGCAGCGGCGCGTCAGCGCGGGGATCGAGAGCTTGACGGGAACCGAGTTTTGCCGAACTGACGTTAATTAAACATCAGTGTAGGGTTCATCTACCCATCCCACTAGGTTTGAAAAGCGATTGCGCGGGAAAGCAATTGCGTGGAAAAGCCTATTGTGGTTGACATTTACCAGCCCGGATCAAGCCCACTCGACGGGCGATCGCTTCTGCCTGGGATGAAAAGGGTCCCCAATACTGAGGCGGGGATGGGGCGGACTCGGATGAAGATTCTGATAAAGGTTCACTAGGGCGATCGGGCGTGATCTGACAAAATCCTGCCGCTTGCTTGACAATATACCACTGCGGCATTGACGGCTCAGGCTCAGGTTCACTAGAGAGCGACAATGGCGAGGTGAGTCGGTCGGTCGGGGTGGTCATGATACTTCTGAAATGGGATAGGGCATTCTGAACACAAGCATTGTATCCCTAGAACACTGTACCTCTGGAACACTGTACCTCTGGAACATTCCCTAATAAGTTTGTGCCCCTATAAAGTTGTGCCCCTATAAAGTTGCCTCTATAAGCTGTGCCCTTATAAGTTGTGCCCTTAGCTGTGCAACCTTGTAGTTTGGGTTCTACCCTACCAAAGCCACTATGACACCTGAATCTTCTCGTCCTCCCATTTCCCCCCCCCCTGCCCCTCGGGTTCCTTCTGCACCACCACCACCCGTGCGATCGATGACCCATGCGACCGCTAGCTCAGGTCATGATGCGGATCCGACTACTTCGATCGCTGGTAGTGCAGGCACCACGATGATCAACCCCATGGCGGCTGCCACTGCGCCACCCACGTCACTCAACCCGGCTCAAGCTCAAGGAACTACCCAATTGTTTCCTTCAACTCCCAGCCACATCGCACCGGCTCCCCCGCCTCTGCCGATAGCGCCTGCTCCAACGACAGTCCCCATGAACGGCAATGGCAGCAAACCTCGCGCTGCTGCTGCCTCTAATCCCACTACCGGATCGCCTACGTTGGAGCAAATTGTGCGGCGAGCGTTTGACAAAGGGTTTTCAGATGTCCACCTGGGGGTGGGAGAAGTGCCCCGTTTTCGCGATCGGGGTGAAATTTCTGAAACCGAGTGGCCCGTCACCGATCGGGAGACTTTCTACAGTTGGATGCGCGAAATCTTGACTGAAGAGGAATTGGTTCGGTTTGAAGATCACTTGGATTTTGATGGGGCGACACAATACGAATTTGCGCGGGTGCGGATCAATATTTTTGATTCTCTGCATGGTCCCGGCATGGTCTTACGTCTGATTCCTATGAAGATTTTGACCCTAGAACAACTGAGTCTTCCTCCTGTTTTCCGTGACATTTGCCACTATCACAAAGGTTTGATTCTGGTGACGGGACCAACGGGTTCAGGTAAATCGACCACTATGGCGGCAATGGTGGATTATATGAATGATTCGATGCCAAAACACATTATTACGATCGAAGACCCGATCGAATTTGTGCATAAAAGTAAGAAGGCGTTAATTAAACACCGGGAAGTGGGCATCAATACCCGGAAGTTTGACAATGCCTTGAAAGCTGCCCTACGGGAAGATCCTGATTGCATCCTGGTGGGGGAAATGCGGGATAAGGAAACGGTAAATACTGCTCTCAAAGCTGCCCAAACTGGACACTTGGTGATGGGGACTTTGCATACCAACAGCGCTGTGAAAACGATCGAACGGGTACTGGGGCTTTATCAACCGGAGGAACAGCCAGCTATGCGGGTAGCATTGGCGGAATCGTTGGTCTGTGTGATTGCTCAGGGTCTGTGCCGCACTACTGACGGTAAACGGGCTGCGTTCCACGACATTATGATCAATACTGATGCGATTAAAGATTATATCCGCCGGGGTGAGCTGGATGAAATTGAGGGAGTGATTGCCCGCTGCGGTTTTGATGGTATGTGTACGATGAACCAGGCTTTGTACAAGTTGTACGAAGAAGGGCGGATTACTGAGGAGGTTGCGCTGGAAATGTCGCCCAAGAATAATGAAATGGCCCAAATGCTGCGGGGGCGTTGCTAATGGGCTAGCTGCTCTCTTGACCTCGCTTAAGAGATACCTCAATAGAAAGAATGATCAACGACAGAAAGATCCGTAATTTTGGGATGATGAATAGTCATCCCTTTTTTGATCGTCTTTTATCTAAAATCGTAATTACTCAACCGGGGGGTTGCAAAAATGAGGAAATTGGCTAGAGTGAAAGGATGACAGAACTTCCCGACTTAAAGCGACTGACCCATGCGGCCAAGGACGAGCTAATCCATGACCTGTGGGATG
>JAYKGX010000442.1:0-11903 GCA_035285565.1 Synechococcales cyanobacterium | reverse complement strand
GAGTAAGACTTCACCGTCCATGAGTAGAACGGCCACCATTCATCCTCCGCAGTGTTCTGATTGCGAAGATTCTTCTGGGTCAGTTGATACGCGATCGCGCCCGCCAAGCGCGTTTTCCCACAGCCGGGTTCACCTTCGAGGAGGAGAGGACGTTGGAGGGCGATCGCTAAATTGACTGCTTCCACTAACCCATCACCGGGAATGTAAGGCTCATAGCATCGTCCCTCCTTGTCTGTACGCTGATCCTTCGGCAAACTGTAATCAGCCTCTTTGGAGAACGTGTAGTCATACTGTGATGGGGTAGTCATGATGCTATCTTCCAAGATTGTTCTAATTCAGCAATGCCATTTGGGCTTTTGAGGACATGAGCACAGATTGTATTCATAATGTCATGCGCAGATCCGATTGGTTCATCTCCCCTCGTTAAATCTATTTCCAGCAATTGGCAGAAATCCTCGTATGAACGTTCCGATTGCTGCTCACAAAAGGCTGTCACGCCGTCACCTTCAAGCCAATCCTTTAAAGCATGGGAGGTCAATGCGCTCCATCTCGGTAAAACTTTGCTGTACAAGCCGTTGAGATGAATTGACTTGAAACAAACCTGCTCTTCATTTTGAATTTCAAAGCAGGATTTGCTACTTTGAAGCCAGCCAGAGTGACCTACCAGTAAAAGAAGACACTTATGCCTACTATCCTGTAGTGTCTCATTGAGCATGGTCTGTAGTGGCAACCAAAAGTTTGAGAGAATGCTCTCTAAATCAGATCCTCTCAACGATTCCATACCGCACATGGCAAGCAAAATCGTTTTTTCCTGACATTCATGACTCAGTTTTTCTAGAACTGATTGAGGATCGCTTCTGTCAAAATTATTGCCCGCAATCCACTGCCAGACTGCATTTTCGTCCGACTTCCATAATGGACTCACTCTCACGTACTTTCTGTGTGCAGCTCTCAGCACAGGACTTTTAAGCACCAATCGATTGAGCATCCATGGCTGAGTATGATTACCATCAATTTCGGCAAAAAAAATGCCAGTGCGATCTAGTGTGGCCATTTCCGAATGGAACTGGGCTTCCTCCAGATAGTAATTTAAGTGCATCAGAAACTCGTTTAGCTGTTCTGGGGCATCTTTATCTTCCTTTGTCTTTGCTGCCTGTAGCTTACTTTGATATTGCACTCGTAGCAATGAGAATAATGTCAGAGCTTTGCGATTGCTATCGTTAGCATCCTGATTCGCCTTATCTTTCCCTAGCCCGAACTTTGAGTATATTTTTGTCAAATGCGAAGCACAAAGATTTTCTGGGTCGATGCTACCTGGAAAAACTTTTTTGGCGACAGTGTTTCGTCTAGTTTTTGCAAACTCAGCTTCATCAGGTGTGCCAAAGTATTCTAAAAACAGCATTCGTTCTGCCTTACTCAGATTCATGTCAACTGAGCGAGCTTTTAGAAAGTCTTGCCATAAATTTAGATTTAAATCCTTCACCATATAGCCCGAAACCTTTTTATACCAATCAATATAGGAGTGGGTGTAATTTTTCTTCTACCTCAATTTGTGGAGAGTCTAAGAAATTATAGATATGAAATCAACAACGTATATGAAAACTCAGACGATGACATAAACAGAAGCGGCAAAATAGGATATTTATCAAAGCAATTCGCGAACTGCTCTCTCGATAACCACAACTTTGGTAAAGCATCATGTCCAAGCCTAAACAACGTCTCGAAATCCGGTTCATCCAAGAGGAGGGAATCATTACCCTATCCACTCGAATTCCTGAAGAACAAGCCAAAACCTGGGCAAAAGTGCTCTGGGGAATTCTTGGGGGTGGGGTGGTCTGGCTAGCATCACATTTACCTGCGACGAATCAACCGCCAGTGCGATCGCCTGAAGCATTACCTCCTACTCCTGCTCAAGTTAAAAACTCATAGCTCCCTAGGAGCAAGTGCATCTTACTCATTATGGGGCATGTACTCAAAGATACGCGCCCCATAATAGCCATTTCTTCAGGCATCCATCGTCTCCAACAGTTTGGCAATCTGCTCCGGATCCGGAAGCTGTCCTTTTAACTCCTTCGGCAAGGTCGAGACCATCCGATAGGTTGCCACTCCGATCGCCCCTCTGCCTCTCTATAACATCTCGATCGCGCCCCGGTTCTGATCCTCACTCACCGCTCAAGTCGCAATCCATCCAGCCTTAGAAAAAGTAGTCCCCGCAGTTGCTAGAGTAAAGGAGTCACAGCTTTGACCTGGGAGGTTGCGCAATGACGGTCACCACTCAAAGAAGACTGACTCTAGCAGAGTATCTCACCCATGACGATGGATCCGATACTCGCTATGAACTAGTGGATGGGGTGCTCGTGGACATGGGTGCAGAGAGTCGGGTCAATATTCAAATCGCTATCTTCCTCATTTTTACCATGAAGGAATTAGGTCTGATGCCCGATCGTCTAGGTATCAAGGAAAAAATTCAGATCACCAGCCCCAATGCTTCAGCCCGCGACCCAGATCTCATCATCCATTCAGAGGCATCAGCCCTAGCGATCGCAGGACGCAAAGAATCCTGTCTTTTCCTAGGAGAACCCAATCCCCTACTGGTGGTTGAAGTAGCATCTCCCGGCAATGAAGCTAGTGACAATTACCAACGCGACTATGTACAAAAATCCATGGAATATGCCGATCGCGGCATTCCTGAATATTGGATTGTGGATGCCGATCGCGCTTGGGTCAAGGTGGGAACACTGGACGATCGCACCTATCAGTTCCAGACCTTTCAAGGGGATAGTCTCATCCTGTCTCCTACCTTCCCCCGGCTCAGTTTGACCGCCGCTCAGGTGCTGAAGGCAGGGCGATAACCCTACTGCAACGATCGCCGATCCGACCCTGCGATTTTACGGCTCATAAGCTAGGCTAGAAGCACTAGGTATGAGTGGGATTGAATCAGTGAGATTGAATCAGTGGAATTGCACCAGGTAGTCATGGGGAGAACATCATGAAGCGCTTCAGTAGTCGGGCTGGAAAATTCGCAGGTTGGATGATGACGGCAGTCGGCAGCGCGATCGCGGTGGGCATTTTAGGCGGCGCTATTTTGCTGGGACTATTGCTGGCAGCAATCGCCAACTTTTCACCCATTCTCGCCATTGCCGCTATTTTACTGATTTTTCTGCCCGTTTTAGCCATTTTTGGACTGGTTCCCATTGCCTTGGGCAGTGTTTTTCTACAAGCTAGTGAAAAAGCTAAACAGGAAGCCATCCGCGATCGCTTCTTTCAAGTGCTGCAGATGAATCAAGGTCGAATTTCACTGGTGGAATTTTCCCGCACCGCTGAGTTGGATCCCATGCAAGCCAAACAAATGCTCGATCGCTGGGCCAGGGAATGCGATGCCACCTTTGACGTGACCGAAGAAGGTGATATTTACTACGTCTTCTATACCGCCCCCGCCAGTCTCCCAGGAGGCGATCGTCCCTTTGACGTTTGGCAACAGTGGATTCAGCACCGCATCACCGTCCGCTAAACAAATGAGTCAGAATTTTTGAGCACAATGGCAAGACTTTGGGTACACTCTATATCACTTTTACTTGATTGCAGGTATTTGATTCAGGGTGTGATATGTTGCATGACTCTTCTCCGTATCCTAGGTCTTTTGCGATCGCGGTCAGGCTCCCGACTGAGATTTTCGCTGAGAGTTTGATCGGGATTTCCACTGAGACTTTCACGCTGGGAACAGCTATCGACAAAAGTCTTCATTGATCACGATAGAAATTTGGAATTTTCGCCTATTATGAGGGCGAAGAGGGGACTGTCCCCCCATCGGTCATGAATCCGGGTCGCCTACCAGAGGCAATGCTCACCAGGCACATCAGGGTTCTGTTGAGTTCCGATTTCGTTCCGAAGATTGTCATGGTCTGCCCATCGATCGCAATGCGGGTATCCAGCCCTGGTTAAGCTAAATCAGGTGCATTTATCCACAAACAACTCGCTTGCGGCGTAGCAACTTCAACTTCTGTTTAGTGTGTGGTGAGAAAACTCGTGAAAAGTCCTAAGAAGCGTCCTATCTCCAATCAATCGGTGCAAAGGGCATCCTCTGGTAGCAAACGTCCTAGTAAAAAAGCGCAGCCCCAAAACCGTTTTACTTGGTTGGTCTTCTGCTTAACCGGAGTCGCTATGTTATCGGCGATGGCGGGCGCGCTATTAGCAGTTTCTTTGGCCAGTACTCCCCTCATGCAGCGCAAACTGTCTGCCCAGGATGCCTCCATCTTCAGTCGCGAGGGCATTTCCAGTCAATCTAGCTTGAAAATGCCTGCGTTGACCCGCCCTGTCAACATCCTCATCTTGGGCACAAAGGTACTCACCAGTGATGTGCAGGAAATCCCTGAGGAACTCAAGAATAAGAAATATCATGCCTTGGTCAATTCCTTTGAGGGCTTGACCGATACGATGTTGCTGCTCCGATTTGATCCTGAGACCAAGCGGGTTTCCGTGCTTTCCATCCCCCGCGATACGCGCACGGAGATCCCAGGCCATGGGGTGACCAAAATCAACAATGCCAACGCCTATGGCGGACCAGCCCTAGCTGCTCGATCGGTGAGTGATCTGCTGGGTGGCGTAGGGATCGATCGCTACGTGATTGTGAATGTGCAAGGGGTTGAGGCCCTGGTAGATGCCCTGGGTGGCGTAAATATCCATGTGCCTAAGGATATGAAATATCAGGATGATAGCCAACATCTCTATATCAACCTCAAGGCTGGGCGGCAACATCTGGATGGGAAAAAGACGCTGCAATTGCTCCGCTTCCGCTATGACGAATATGGCGATATTGGACGGATTCAACGCCAGCAAATGGTCATGCGATCGCTGATGGAGCAAGCCCTCAACCCAACCACCGTGACCCGCTTACCTAAAATTCTCTCGGTAGTGCAATCTCATATCGACACAAATTTGTCAGTGGAGGAAATTGTTGCCCTCGTCGGGTTTGCCTCCCAAACCAATCGTTCCAATACCCAGATGCTGATGGTACCGGGAGAATTTAGTCATCCGGGAGAATTTGAAGCGAGTTACTGGCTCCCCAGTTACAAACGCATTCAAGACATCATGGCAAGGCATTTTGAATTTGGCACCCCCAGCGAGGATACCGATTCCCCCGCCCATCTTCGAGTCACCATTCAGGACAGTACTCAGCAGCCTGCCAGTGCGCAAGGGATTCTCAACAAGCTGCGGAAAGACGGCTATAGCAGTGCTGGGTTGGGTCAGCCTTGGAATGAATCCTTGAGTGTGACGCGGATTGTGGCGCAGCAGGGCGATCGCAAGAGTGCAGAAGCCATTCGCAAAGCGTTAGGATTTGGGGAAGTTCGCCTTGAAAACACAGGTGACATCGGGTCTGACGTCACCATTCAACTGGGCAAAGATGCCCTAGAAAACCGCAAAGCGATGTAAAAAGAATCTGATTCATTCAAAAATCCCTCTCGATCGCGCCGATCGGAGGGATTTGCTAATAAATAGTGCAAGTGGGACTAGTTCAAGCTCTTCACCAGTTGGCGAATCTTAGTCTCCTGCTTTTGCATAATCTGGTCAGGAAACTCTAACTCGATCGCTAGATTATTCATCACCCCACCGCCTCGATATTCCACATCAAGCACCTGAGCCAAGAGACGTTTGGGCATGGCTTCTGCCACATCTTGGCTGAGCAAAAGACCGACCAGGGGCTGACTCTTCTTCAGTTCTTCGGCTTCCAAAAGTGCCCCTGGGTCTAGTTCCAAGCGTAGACCGCGATTGCCAATTTCCACAGCACGGGCTTGATAAAAACTGCCTTTCCAGTAAATTTGGGCGTAGGCATTGATTTGCTTGCGGACTCGAACCCGGCTGGCTTCTGGTCTGCGCACTTGAAAGGCACGCCCTAAACTGGTGGTAATAAATTTCAGTGAAGCTAGGGGGTCATCCACATTCTGCCGCCGTTGCGAATACCACTCTTTCACATCCGAGTAGATGACGATCGTCAGCGCATCCATCTGGGCTTGAGTAATATTCAGAAAATCGAGGGTTAGCACCAATTGCGATTCATTGAGTGGCGTAGCTCGAATCACCCGTCCCTTCAGAAAGGCTCTAGCCCCGTAATCTCCAATCAGCTCCACCTCCACTTCATCCAGGAGATCTGCCCAGGATTCCAGCAAGACTTGGCAGCCCGTTTCACTCACATTGATAGTCTTTCCCTTGATCGTGCTGTCTTGGCTGTAGATCACGGTTTGCAGCTTGCGTTCCAAACGGTGAGCCCGCCGCAACTGAGGCTGTTCAAAGGCAACGAGAATGGAAGCCACAATCAACACCAGATTGAAAAAGCTCCAAGCTAAGTTGACCAGCACCGCCTCTGCCGCTTCCGGTCGGAGAATTAACCAAATGGGAACCGATAGGATGGAAGCAACCACCAAAGCCCCCGCCGCCACCAACCCACGGGAAGAATCCCAGTCAAAGCTGCGTTTGGTCACGGTTAATCCCTTATCCGTCACGTTAAAGGAGCCTAGCTTGGGGTTAATCAACGCGAGGAGAGTGACGATTCCCGCATGGAAGGACATGGCAAATTCATAAATCTCATTCCAGAATGAGAACCGCACATGCTTATAGGTAATGAAGTTGGCGTAGGTGGAAATCACGAAGTGGGGCAGGGCATAGGCGAGGGTTTCCAGGCCTAAGCCTCGGATCGGGTTAATGCCAAAAACCAGGAAGAGAGCTGGGGCGATCGCATACATTAACCGGGGATAGCCAAAGAAGAAGTGCGAGGTGGCACTGAAATAGCAAATCCGTTGAGCGAATCCAAGTTTCAGTTTGGGATTAAACAAGGGGTTTTCAATCCGCAAAATTTGCGCCATGCCCCTAGCCCAGCGCACCTGCTGTCCCACATAGGCCGAAAATTTTTCCGGTGCTAGCCCTGCTACCATGATTTTGTCGTAGTAGACGGACTCGTAACCCAGGGAATGCAAGCGCAGCGAGGTATGGCAATCTTCCGTAACTGTTTCCACCGCAATTCCGCCCACTTCCAACAGGTGAGACTTGCGCACAACCGCTGCTGAACCGCAGAAAAAGGCAGCATTCCAGAAGTCATTGCCCTTTTGTAGCACTTTGTAGAAGAGTTCGTTCCCCACCGGGATTTTGCCATCCGTTTGCAGGTTGCGCTCAAAGGGGTCGGGGTTATAGAACCAGTGCGGCGTTTGCACCAGCGACACTTTTGGACTGAAGAAGAAACCGACAGTTTCCTTGAGGATCGTTCGCGTGGGGATGTGATCGCAGTCGAGAATCAGCACCAATTCCCCAGGAGTGCGCCGCAGAGCCGTGTTAATATTGCCCGCTTTTGCGTGGGAGTTGTTATCCCGCGTCAGCATGCTGCCACCCAGTTCGCTACACATTTGCTGCAGGGCTGCCCGACGAGCTTTGAACTCCTCATAGCGCTTATCAGTCGGTTGATAGCGTTCTGGACGACCGTCATCTAGGACATAGATGTTCTTTTTGGGATATTCGATCGCCACAGCCCCCAGCACCGTTTTGCGCACAATCTCAATGTCTTCACTGTAGGTGGGAATGTAGATATCCACCAGGGGCAAGCGCTCCGGCGGAATATTGGACAAATCCACAGGTTTGCGATCCTTGAGCCGCAGAGTTTGGAAGTAGGACAACGCCAGGGTGAGAATGGCATACAGTTCTGCAATGTAGAGCAAAACACTGAAAAAGGCATCTAGCCAGCCCGAGGTGAGATTGAGGGTGAAGCTGGTGCGGTAATAGAGATAGCGGGCTGTGGTTAGCAGACTGAGCCATACCAAAAACAGATGGAGATATTCGCTGGTGCGTCCGGCAGCTTGTTTCTGCTCCACCACGGTGACCACCCAAGCCAGACCCACCAGAAAGACAGCTACTAAACCCTGCTGCCAAATCGTCAAGGGGGTGATGATCAGCGGAACGGAGAACAGAATCATGAAAAACATCAGCACGACGAGCTGCCGTCGTCCAAAGCGCCCAAAGAGCCGATCGAAGAAGTTTGGAGTGAGATCTACCAGCCACTCGACGACTTGACCACTTTTGCTGCGATCGCGTTTAGTTCCACTACTCATTATTTCGACTCTCCCGCCACGCGCTTAAGGTACAGTTGAGCAATGCCGTATAGCAGTAACGATAATCCGACAATTCCTGAGGGCAGCATCCACCAATTATTTTGCAGCAGTCGCCGCATCTGACTCACCGGATTGATATTTGCTAGGTTTTGGCTGGGAGACATGCGCAGAAACTGGAACTGGTAGCCATTGCTATCAAACGGAGAAACATTGGGGTTGCTGCTAATTAAGGTCGTATCTTCTTGCAATTGATAGAACCAAGAATCACGATCGAGGACATCTTGCACTTGCTTCAAGCCTTCTTCAGTCTGGGCAGAGAGGGCTAAAATCACGCGCCGTTCTCGGTCATTTTTGCTCCAGGGGGAAAGGATGCTCTTGATAAAGCCGCCATTACTGGGCAGGGTTTGCACTTGGGTGGTGCGGAATTGGCGGGTAAACTGATCCACCAAGTTAAAGCTGTTTTTATCTTGGAAGACTTCTTTAATCGGGAAGCGATCGCGGGTGCCAATCCCCACAAGATGGCGGTGTTGCTTGATCGAATCTGGCAGATTATCGCCCAAAAAGACAGTCTGTCTCACCGTTTCAGAACGACTCACCCGCCCCAAGCGTTCACTAAACTTCAGCAGGGTCAGCAGTTCCGTCTGACTCGGATTAGCTGGCAGCGCGATCGCCGTTCGCGACAAGTCCTGCGGGGCCGCAAAGGGATAGCCCACGGTCAAGAGTTTGAGATTGGGTAACTCCACACTGATTTCCCGGTTCATATTGAAACTGGTCTTACTCATCAGAGTTGCCCACAATTGTTGATCCATCGCCGGACCACATTCCTCAACCTTACGCGGCACCAGTTTAAAATCGACCCCAATCCGAGAGTTAATGCTCACCAGGTTTGGCGGCAAATCGATCGTGAAGGTTTGATCAGTGACCCCGCCCTCATCCGCTAGCTTCTTACTGCCAATCCCCACATTGTCAATAAAGACCGAGACGGTAGACTTACTCGTATCAATCTGTGCGCTGTGGCTGTAGTGGATCGTCATCGAACTGCCCCGAATGAAGAAATCATCCGGTAGGGCACGGAAGTTAAAGTCAATCCGAGGAGCGGAAGATCCACGCACCGTTGTGTCTTGGAAAGGCTTATTATCATTACCTTTCAAATCAGCCAGGGTAAATTGACTGCGAGAAGGAATAAACCGTTCCCAGTCCCGCAGTGGTGGCGGCGGCAACTCCGGCACTTCACTAGAAACCACAATCAACGTCCCATCCCCAATTTTGCTTTGCGGTTGGATGAGGAATTGGGCTGCTCGTTCCACGCCTTTTTCACCATTCCCGGTGATGATCAACACGGGAACCTGACCATTTTGTGCCGTTGCCAGCATCACCAATCCCACTTCTTCACCAAAGGCGGTTTTGCCACCATCGATAAACTCATTACCCGTAATCTTCAGGGGTAACTTGAGCGACTTCAGTTGGGGTTGCTGGGCAGGCGTACCAATGATCACTAAGCGATCGTTGTATTTAAATCTTTTTGCCAGACTTGGGACGATCGCAGTTTCCAGGGGGCGGAAATCAGCTAAGCGACCCATCGTAGCCTGAAAGCGGCTAGCAGCGGTCAGCCAACTCGCGGTAAGTTGCTGGGGTTGGAGGTAATTGATCCGGCTGACATCCAGGGCGAGATTGTCGAAAAATGGGTAAGGGTAGCGATTGAAATTGAGAGGAAACGCTTGGGGCTGGTAGTCCAGGATGATTTTGGAATCCGGCAGCACTTCCGTCCACAGAGCTTTATCGCCCGGTTTCGAGCATTCCGCATCATTTTCCTGCTGGGCAACCAGGGTCAATTCGTTAAAGTCCTGAATCAAATTCGCGGGGATCGGCACCACCGCTTCTCCAAGTTGGGAGTTATTCAAATTCAGGGGTACACTGCCGACGCTCGTGTCATTGATCCGAAACACTAGGTTGGACTTTTCCTTCATCAGGTTGGGGGAATGCTGAAATCGGACGATCGCCTTAGCGCCCTTCACCTGCCAACCCCGAGGACGGGTAAACCCCAAACGGGATTCGGCATAAATGCCTTCCATCCGAAATCGGTTCCCCACCACCGGACTGCGGTTAAACTCCAACACATACTGACTTGTGGGACCCAGAGCAGCAACTTCTGTGGTGTCGGACTTCAACTCCTGGGGTTTCTCTTCGGGAGTCTCGGCGGGTTTGTCGCTAGGGGGGGAGGGTTCCGGTTCTGGCTCGGGCGATCGCCGATCGGGCTGCACAGGTGCAGGTTCTGGTTCCGGGGCAGGAGCGGGAGCAGGTTCCGGTTCCGGCGCAGGGGCGGGAGCGGGAGCGGGTTCCGGCGCAGCGGGGGCGGGCGGACGATACACAGGCGCGGGGGCAGGTTCAGAGGGGAGTTGATATTTGCGAATTTCTTGGTTTTCCTGTTGTTGCAAGCTATCCTGACCGAGGGCAACTGGACGATCGACCTGGGAACAGAGGACGATCCAGCCCGTCAACAGACTGACACTACAGAAGAGGAGCGATCGCAGCCAAGGATTGCGGCGGATACTGCGCAGGGATGCTGATAGAGGGAAAGGGCTAAATCGTTTTTTCATAGTCAGTAAGTTCAGTCAGAGGGGGTCGCAATCCGTTTAGGAACCTGCAAGCTAGCTAGAAAAGAGGAACAGAAACCAGAGTAGTACACCAGATGATGTCAGTTCACCGGATCATTCGGTAAGCTGGACAGATCTGGAAATTGACCTTGGAGAGCTTGGGCAACAACCTGGGTTGGCAGGAGACCAAACCAAGCCAGATTTTGCGTATAGTAAGCGTTCTCATTGTCCCAAAAGCCCCCGCGATAGCGAGAAAGGAGCTTCTGTTGATAAATTTCCCGCCCTAGCTCGGGATCAATCAATTTCAGGGCTGGGTAGAGCATGGCATATTGGGAGGTGGCATCGTAGTTAACCGTAGCTTGACCTTGTAAATCAATTCTGGCGGGAATTTGCCGCTGCGATCGCCACAGGGCTTGTAAATGACGCAAACTTTGACGCAAGTATTGCTCGGCACGGGGTTCCTGATAGAGTTCGGCATCGAGGGCCACTCGCCACCAAACTCGGGTCGCATCAAAGCTATACAGACTGACCACTGGCTCCGTCAACGGCTGATAGGTGCCTGTCTGGCGATCGAACCCGATCCAGTCGCTGGGCAATCCAACTTTGGACAACGCGGCCGACTGTTGGAGCACGTTGTAGCTACTGTCTACCAGGGCTAACCAGTCCCGTTCAGAATCTACTTGGGCAAACAGGCGAAAGGCATAGGGCGCAAAGTAGGAGGGATTGAGTTTGATCAAATTTCCCTTGCGGAAGGCAACTTCGGGACCCGGCAACAGCAATCTTTGACCGCGCACAGCGATCGTAGAGCCTTGCCACAGATCCTTTAACTTGGTTTTCGCCAGATCCAAGTAAGCCGAATGGTTCCACCGTTGTGCCGCCAGAATCAGAGCATAGCAAGCATCAATGTCAGCATCACTAGCAAAGTTAGGATCCAGTTGAATCCATTGCCCCTTAGGATCTTTACCCCATTTCCAGGCCCAAAGGCTATCGCGCACCTGCCCGCTGGCATCCTTACGCAGTAGATTACTTTCTGCCCAGTTCAACGTGCGATCGAAACTGTCGCGATCGTTGGCAAACACAGCCCGCAACATCGCATAGGCCTGCCCTTCTGAGGTGGATTTATCTCGATCCTCCCAGTCAATCACCCGCCCATCACCTTGGATAAAGCGTTTCCGGTAAGCATCCCAACTCTCCTGCAGCAAATTTACGGAATGACTTG
>JAYKGX010000441.1:0-38422 GCA_035285565.1 Synechococcales cyanobacterium | reverse complement strand
AGGGGGCTAGGGGGATCGGTTCACAATGAATCGACGATCGCCAAACTCCTTATTCCGGCTCGGTTCCCCCTTAGTAAGGGGGCTAGGGGGATCGGTTCGCCAGGATATCCACGCCTCACGCCTGAGTTGAGCAAAGTTCAGTCAATCGATCGCGATTTTTTTGTTGCAACTGAGCGATCGCAGTTTTGCCATCTACGATTCTTCCAGCATTCACATGATTCTTTAATTGTAGCGCATTGCTTGGGTTCAAGATTGATGAAGGGGCGATCGTCAATCCCAACTGCTCTTCCAGTCTACTTTGAGTAGACTTCGCCCTAAGAGTGCCGAATTCCATTCCGGCACGGATCAACGCAACTACTGCGCCAACGGATCGCCAGGACATCCGCACCTCACACCTGAATTGAGGAAAAGAGCGATCGGATCTGTCTCGTTAATTAATGGATTTAGTATAAAAAACAACAGATTGAATATCAGATTACCGCCGCTCTAGCCATACTGACGGCATTCTTACCTGACGGAATCATTAATACATCCATTCGCATACATCCATTCGCATAAGCATCCCTTTCAACCGATCCATCTTTCCCATGATTCATCCCCCATCCCAACCACAACGATCGCCCGCATCCAAAATCCAAAATCCAAAATTCCCGATCGCCTACCTAAAAGATAGTATAGAAAAGAAGTCTCCCAGAAGAGGTTGCCATGCCTGTCCGTGATTTCCTGCGGCGTACCTTAAAAAAGGGCAAAGTCAGTCTCAGCCGTCTCCAGCTCAAACTCCAACCCAATCGCCCCCAGTCCAACCGTCAACTGGCCCAAGCCCTCGTCGATCGTGGAGATTGGGATGCCGCCATCGACCAATGTCACCGGACTCTCCGCTTCACCCCCGATGACCCCTGGACCTACAAAGCCCTGGCAGAAGCCCACAATGGCAAAGGCGAGTTTGCCGCCGCCCTAGATGCCATTCACCAAGCGCTGACCCTAGATGCACACCAGGGCTATTTCCACTACACCTTAGCCCGCATTCACATCAATCAATCCCACTGGTCAGAGGCGATCGCTGCCGGAAAACATGCACTGGAACTGGATGATAGCGTCAGTTGGTTCCATTATCAATTCGGCGAAACCCTCGTCAAAAGTGGGAACTGGCAAGCAGCGATCGCCCCCCTGGAACGTGCCATTCAATTGCATCCCCTCTTTGCCTGGTCCTACTTCTACTTAGCAGAAGCCTATCTCGCGTTAGAACAACCTCAGAATGCGATCGACCTCTACCGTCGCGCCCTCAAGTTCAATCCTGATATTGACTATATTCGCCAGAGCCTATACTACGCTGAGCACCTGCAAATCCAAGAACAACGGATTCAAGACTTTGTCCAAGCTGCCCAGGCAGAAGACCGACAAGCGGCTGATTCCAAGTTCCCAGAACAGGGCGATCGGCTTCAGCGAGTGCTGCTCGTGGCTCCCTACCCCACCTATCCGCCTAAGTTGGGAGGGATTACCCGCATGTTCTACGAGATGAAGACCTTGGGATCTTGCTTTACCCTAACCGTCGCTTGTTTCATTTTCAATAAGGAAGACTATCGCCTAGAAACAGATTTAGCGCGCTACTGTCAACTACCCATCACAGTGATGAATGGTGACTCGCCTCCCCAGCCTGCGGGACTGCCTAATTTAATTCATCGCTACAGCAGTTTACGAATGCGAAAACTATTGCAGATGTTGAGTGCAGCCAACTTTGATATTGTTGTATTCGACATGATTTATATGGCGCAATATCGGGATCTATTTCCTAATGCTTATCATGTTTTATCAGAACAAAATATTGAATCGCAGCTTTTACGCAGTTGTAGCGAAGTAGCGAATCAAACGCAATTAAATCAGATGATGCAGCAACAAAGTTCTGTGAAAGCCTTTGTGGGGGGACAAACCGAAGCAGACTTGCTAGCAAATTATGAAAATGAACAGTGGCAACACTTTCCGCTCCGTTGGGTGGTGAGTGACTTGGACCAAGCAGAACTCGATCGCCGCTGTCCGACTGGCAAAACGGTGGTGGTGCGCAACGGGGTTGATACCAAGGATGTGCAAGTACAGGAAGATAACCCCAACAACCGGATTCTCTTTATTGGCACCCTCAGCTATTATCCCAATATTGATGGTGCAACCTATTTTACAGAAACGATTTTGCCCCTCATTTGGCAACAAGATCCCAGCGTGGAATTTTGGATTGCTGGTTCTGCACCGCCTCAGTCGATTTTGGATTGGGGTCAGCATCCGCAGATTCGGGTCATTGCCAATCCCGATGACATGACCGAGGTTGCCAGACAATGTTCCGTCACCGTTGTACCGCTTCGGATTGGCAGTGGCACCCGCATTAAAATTTTACAAGCCTTTGGCATGGGACTGCCTGTAATTACAACCTCCCTGGGCTGTGCTGGGTTGGAAGTCCGCGATCGCACCCATCTGTCGATCCAAGATGAGCCAGCCGCCTTTGCCCAAGCCACCCTAGAATTACTCCGCGATCGCCAGCTACGCCAGACCTTCCGGCAGAATGGACGCAACTTGGTAGAACGGGAGTATGATTGGGATTGCA
This sequence comes from Synechococcales cyanobacterium, assembly GCA_035285565.1. Classification (GTDB taxonomy): domain Bacteria; phylum Cyanobacteriota; class Cyanobacteriia; order Leptolyngbyales; family Leptolyngbyaceae; genus JAYKGX01. The sequence continues at coordinate 35,832 of JAYKGX010000441.1, read as the reverse complement.
TCTACCAAACCGCTGTTAACCAGTTAGCAACGGAATTTCAAGCCTGGGCAACCCCTGACCACCCATAGCCAACTGCAATGAGGTCAGTCATCACAGGAATCGTCATGATCCGACTCGCCATGACCATCCTGGACATCCCAGGACTTTAGCTTCTCACTCACTTTCTATAGATTCCCCTATGCGTAATTTCTTCGCAAAAACAGATCCTATGGCTCCAATCATGCTAGACAATCAATCTCTCATTCTCAATTGGGCGCTCCAGCAAGTTCAAGGAACGCTCTATTACCCCAACGCTTATCTGACACTGATTCAGGACTGTGTACAACCCAAAACCATCGAGGTCAAACAACTCCACCCCAATTCCCAGCCCACCGCACCCGCCAGCCGCCGCTTTGCAACTTTAGTGGCAGCACTCAAAAACTTACCAGCGATCGATTTCCCCACCGCCCAAACGGCTGCTTTAATTGCCGATCGCTTCCGGCACGATCGCACCACAGTCGAATCCGCCAGTTGGCTCGGGGATGTGGGGACTCACTTTGAACTATCCTCTTCCTTTGGCACCAAGGGGCGAATTCTGAGTACCATCGTGCGCTATGCCCAATGCAAACGAGGCATTGAACTGGGAACCGCCTATGGCATGTCTGCTTTCTTTATTTTAGAAATGATGAAAACCCAGGGAGAGGACTTTTTTCTGGCAACCTTAGAAGGGTCAGAACCCCAATTTAGCCTATCTTCCAGCTTGTTAAAACAACGCTATGGCGATCGTGTCTCTTGCTATTGTGGCTGGACCCAAGAAACGGTTCCTACAATGGTTAAAGAGCTATCTGGCATTGACTTTATGTTCCATGACGCAGGTCATTCCAAAAAAGACTACGTTCGGGACTTCAATGCGATCGTTCCTATCCTAGCCCCAGGAGCGATCGTCATTATTGATGACATTACTTGGAATGACCCTCGCTTTTGTTCTGAAGATCCAAAAACCTATGAAGGCTGGTTAGAAGTTGCCAGCCATCCCAGAGTTATGGAAGCCGTGGAAGTAGATTACGGCTTAGGGTTAATGTTACTAAGCTAAACCATGACTAAGCTAAACCATAACTAAGCTAAACCATGACTAGGCTAAACTGACTGGCATCCGTTGGCGTTTTAGTTGAATATTGCAGAGATGCTTTTTGACCGTATCTAAGGTGATATGCAACTCTGCAGCAATCTCCTTGCGGGAGTGGTTGGAACGGCGGAGCTGCCAGACCTCTGCTTCCCGAGGAGTGAGACCATATTTCTGGACTTCTGCGATCGCCAAACTTTGCCAGGACTGTTGTTGATCTTCCAACCGTACCATTAAGCAACGTTCGGCATCATCATCCATCCGCAGCCATTGAACCCGTACACGATAGTGTTGTTGTGGCAAATACTGAGTCGCCACTAAGGTCAAATCTGATTCCAAAACAAAAGGGCGATCGCACCAGAGATCTTCATACTGCACCAGAGTTTCACAAATCGTCCAAATTTCTGCTGGAAGTACATAGGGAGGATCTAACCGGGCAGGCTCTGGAGAGACAACCGCACCTGGAGTAGCTTGGAAATCAGCAGTTTGTAAATCAGTAGTTTGGAACAAACGTTGGCAAATCTCTTGAGCGATGGTATTAGCATAGACCACATCACCCGTCGATCGCAGAATTAAAATACCATCTACTAATCCTTCTAATACAGACAACAAGAAGAGGTTAGATGCGACAACTACATTGGCTTTCATAGAATTTTGAGGGCTTTTGTGAACGGTAAAATTGCTCATATCCGGTCTCTAGGAACCAATTGGGGGAATCATGCATCCTATTGAGAGGAAACCCTTGAGAGAGATAATTAACTTGAGAGAGACAATTAATTAGGACATCAAGTTAATACAAGTCAACCTGGGAGGAGGGATTGAACATAGGGATTCAACACAGGAATTGAACACAGAAATTGAAATAGGGATTCAACATAGAGTCGTTAATCATCTCCATGACAAAAAGCAACAAGAGTCACAGTTACCTCTGAATCTACGCAAGCGATTCAATCAATTCCGTGTATTCACGCAAAAATAAATAATCCTTCTAGAACAGGGGTAGTTGAAGCGTGGATTGTCCCCCCTGCAATAACAGATACAAGCTGAGGAAATCGGAACTCAGAGAGTACCTCCTCCCCACTCCCCCACTCCCCCACTCTCCCACTCCTAAGCATTAATTCCCAGCAAGTGATGGATCTCAGCTAAGAGTTGATGCATCGAGCATTCGTGGAACATATGCCGCAGTTGCAGATCCTTAAACTCCTGGTCTTTCACTTCCTGGAAGCACACCCCACCAGTGCCCAAGGATGCAGAAGCTGACGCAGAATCTGGACAGATCGACGCATGGCAGGATCCAGCCAGCTTGGGAGTAATCAGCAAGATCGGCGGTAAGCTTGTCGGTCTATCCAGGGGCATGATCCTGTCGCTGTCTGAGTCATTACCGGAATGAGCATCAGAGTCAGGCTCCATCGCTATCATGGCTTGCAACGTTTGAAAACTGGTGCGGAGTTCCTGCTCAGAGGGCGATCGCTGCCAGTCGATCACCAGTAAGTGAACATTGTGGGATTGCAGCTTTTGCTGAACTTCTGTGGGAGTGGTACTGATGGAACCCCTTAGTCCAGCGGTTTGCAAATACTGTATCAAGGCTTGTAGCCATTGGGAACTAGGATGTTTCGCCTCTGTCGATCGCCCAGCGTTCGATCGTTCAAAGCTCGATCGTTCCGGATCCGTTGAAACCGACAAATGCCCCCCAGCCTGTAAAAGCTCTCCCCCGATCGCCAATATATAGGGTCGTCCTGCAAAGCTAATCGCCACATCAATCACCTGGAGTAAATCCGCTCCATCCATGGGTTTAGTTGGAGAAGATTGGAAAGATCGTGAAGGCGATACACTGGCTGACGGAGCATCTGACGGCGATCGAGGCAGCGATCGTAAATTGACCGGCGAAGCAGGAGCCGTTTCCGTCCACACAGTCGGCAGCAAGGTGGGCAGGGCTAAATAGGGAAAGACCGCTAAACCTGGAATCTGATTGGCAGCTTGCGTCATCCCCACATCAAAGGTAATCAGCGGCAGAGAAGCCAGATAGGTTTGCCGACTCAACGCTTTTAAATAGGGCAGCGGATCCCGTAGATATCCCTGCAGCAACACAACCTGGGGTTGCCAAACCCGCGCTAACAGTTCCGCTTGTTCTAAATCATCCGACTCAATCATGCGATAGTTTTGCCCATGCAACCAGCTACTTAACTCCCAACAAGGCTGTGGGTCTGTGCTCTGTGGGTCTGTGCTCTGTGGGTCTGCCAGGGATTCAAAAGACACCCCATCAGAACCCTGAACCGTTGAACCCGCATCTTGGACATGAAGACACAGCAACACTCTTGCCGATGAAGTCTCTGGATCGATCGAGCGGATCACCCTTGGGACAGGCTGAGTCAGCCGATCGAGGGTTTGAGCCAAGGCACGGTGACTAATAGGCAGACCCAAAAATCCATCAGCACCATGGCGGTGAGCTTGGGCTTGTTCTGATTGGGTTGCAGTCACAATGACTGGAATTTCACCGGTTTGAGCATCGGACTTTAACAAAGTGAGCACATCCCAACCCGACAACAACGGTAAAAAGGGAGTTAACAAAATTGCACAGGGTTGTAGCTTTCGCGCTTTCTCTAAGGCTTCGGTGCCCGATCGCGCCACGATCGCCCGATAGTCCAAATCCGTCAGTTGATCCACCACATCTTCTAGATTGCGCACACTCGTTTCCACCACCAACACCATCCGATTTCCCCCCCTCGGTGTTTCCGGCCTGGAGGCAGTCTGAGGTCTCTCTTCTTCTCCTCGGCGCGGCAAGGTGGCAGGCTCGGGAGGCAACAGCAGCGTAAACTGACTGCCCTGATTCTCCCGCGAGATAAAGGTCACATCCCCCCCATGTAATCTGGCCAAGCGCTGCGTTAAGACGAGTCCAAGACCTGTGCCTTCAAATTGGCGAGTCATTGGATTCTCAAGCTGTTGAAATTTCTGGAAAATTAAGTGCTGTTTATCAGCGGGAATCCCAATGCCCGTATCCCACACGGTGAAAGCAATCCAGCCTTCCCAATGGGCAACCTGTAACCCCACTCGTCCCTTGACATCGGTAAATTTCAACGCATTGGAGAGCAGATTCACCAACATCTGTTTCAAACGGGTGCCATCGGCGATCAGCGTCTGCAGAGCGGGTTCAATCTCCAGAGAAAAGGTGGGCCCAGATCGATCGCTCCCCGTCTCAGGATTGGGTTTCTCTTCCATCCAACGCACTTGTTGAGCCTGCTCAAAGGCAGATTGACAGACTTCGGCGATCGTCACAGTCGCCCAAGTCAGTTCCAGTTGTCCCGTTTCAATCCGAGTCAAGTCCAGAATGTCATTGACGATACCCATCAAATGCTTGCCACTGCGATAAATCAGTTGGGCATAGCGAGCTTGCCGTTCGTTCAAAGCCCCCAACGCAGGATCTTGCAGCAGGCTCGATAGACCTAACACCGAGGTCAGCGGCGATCGCAATTCATGACTAATACAAGCCAAAAACTCATCCTTGAGACGATTGAGCTGCAATAAATCTGCATTTTTTGCCACCAGTTCCTGTTCCAACCGTTGCCGTTCACCCAGATCCTGAGCAATCACCAACCAAGACCCAGAGGGAGCGATCGGGGATGCACTAGCAACCTGCATGTTGGATAACGAAGCAGAAGGGCTAACCTGACGATGAGCCACCCCCCCCTGCGATCCTGTGTCTAGAGACAGGGGACATTGGAAAAACTGCCAAATGGGATCCCCAGGACTGGTGCTCTTCCGCTGTGTCGTGGCTGGAGGACTCTCACTCTTTTTGGGGGCGATCGTTTTTGGGGCGATCGCTGGGGCTGCAACTGGGTACCGCAGATTCAAATTGGGAAATTCATGTAATAGCACATGTCCAGAGAGGATGGGTTCACTATCCAGTCCCAATTGTTGCCAAATCGCATTTTGATAGAGAACCTGCCCCTGGGAGTCGTAAATCAAGATAGGCATTGGCACCTGATCCAGCAACCACCCCTGATCTCGGTTCCATTCCCCCGCGCCACCCATCCCACCCCATGCCTCCTGCAAGCCACCCTGCTCCATTGCGGGGTTTCTAGACTGGTTGAGTGGATTCAAGGGCGATCGTTTCCACCACCGCAGGACTTGAGTGCGATCGATTAATCCTTGCCATTGTCCCTGAGGATCTAGCCAAGCCCAATAGCGGAAATCTGGAACAGTCAGCAATTGAGCAATCCCTTCTTGCCAGGGCAACTCCGTTGGAAACCGAGGTAAATCGGTTAACCAAGCCCGTTTAATAATCGGGGGACGCGCACTAGAGGGCGGATGATCCAGTTTAGGAGTGGAACCGGTTTTGGCAGCGTTGCTCTTAGTAGCGTTACTTTTAGTGGTACTGGTTTTATCAGATTTAGACCAGGGATCGCAGTAATGCAGTAATTGATGAAGCGATAGGAGTCCTAGGGGCTGTCCCTGGCGATCGATCATCACCGTAAGACTGCACGCTTCCTGATGGCAACGCGCTAGCACTTGGGGGACGGATGCTCCTTGCTTGAACACCACCGTCGCTTCACAAAATTCCCTCAGATCGAATTTACCTAGGCTGGTTTCCCCTAGGTGAGATTGGCCAATGGCAGCGGATTGCATAAAACTATTGCTCAGATGAGCTTACCTGAGAACTGCAGGGTGAGATGGAGTGCGATCAAGTTCAGAACAAAAGCAGCCTATTGGCTCATTATCACCCCAGAGTTTCTTGGAGAAAGGAACCGTTATAATTAATTCAAGCTTCAACTCTTAAGAAAATATAAAGTAGCTATTAGAGAGTATTGGGTGTTGTGACTTCGTTTTCCCCACGTGTTTTATCTTCCGAGCGTTTGTTGGTTTGCCTATTTACACCCTCTTCGGATCTATTAGCAAAGATCCAGGAAATCCTAGGTCAACCTCAGCGCTACCTCTTGGTAGCTGCACAATCCCGATCGGAGTTCTTTCAGTTGATCGAGCAAGAGCGGCAGCAGATTGACTGCTTAGTGCTGCAAGAGGAACCCCAACTCCCCAGCGTGGTGGATTGGCTCCATGCCCATGCAACGCTATTGCCTACAGTAGTGGTGATGTTCTCGCCCCTAGGGGAACTGGCTGATGATGGGATCCCCACAACCCCGGAAGCTGAACTGACTTTTCTGTATCACACGGCAGAAGTCCGGCTGACCTCCGAGCGTCTTCAGGATTTAGGACAAGCCATTGAACGGGCGATCGGGGAATTTCTCAACCTCTCCCCGGCCTGCCGCCTACCCACGAGTTCTGCTGATCCGGATCCCCATACTGATCTAACCACTCAAAATTTTCTATCGCTGCAGCAACGCCGCCTGACCGAAAAGCTCAAGGAGCGCTTGGGCTACCTGGGGGTATACTACAAACGCAGTCACAAGAATTTCCTCCGAAATTTGCCACCAGCGGAGCAACGCGCTTTTTTAGATGAGCTTAAGGCAGACTATCGCAGCATTGTGTTAGCCTATTTTTCCGATGAAGAACAACTCAATCGCCGCCTGGATGACTATGTCAATACAGCATTTTTTGCTGATATTCCTGTTTCACAAGTTGTAGAAATCCATATGGAAATTATGGATGATTTTGCGAAGCAGCTAAAATTAGAAGGACGGAATGAAGAGATTCTTCTGGACTACCGTTTGACTTTAATTGACACCCTGGCCCACCTGTGCGAAATGTATCGTCGATCGATCCCCCGTGAGTCCCCCGAGCAGTAGATTCAAAATTCTCTAGATTCAAAATTCTCTAGAGTTCAACTCTGTTGCACATGCTGTCTATCCATTTGCGGTGAGGTCTATGCACGCAACTCGCAAAACATACGTTCTGAAGCTCTATGTCGCGGGAAATACCACTAACTCGATTCGGGCTTTGAAAACATTGAATACGATTTTAGAAGAGGAGTTTAAGGGGGTTTATGCCTTGAAGGTGATTGACGTGTTGAAAAATCCTCAGTTGGCAGAAGAGGATAAGATTTTGGCAACCCCAACCCTGGCAAAGATTTTGCCGCCCCCAGTCCGCAAGATTATTGGCGATCTGTCCGATCGCGAGCGGGTTTTGATTGGGTTAGATCTCCTGTATGAAGAGTTGCAGGATGATCAGAATGCTGCTTGGCAAGGGCAATAGATCGAGGAGCGACACGCCTCCTATCGATCCACCTGAGGAGGAAGGTTGCCCCCTCAGACCTCTCCTGATGGAGATCCTAACCCCCACATGGTTCTGTGAGTTGGAAGATTAGGGGCTTCTTCAAGGATAAGGATCCTGCAGGGGCTCTGCTCTGGTTATCCTAATCATGTTAGACTTCTTAATTATTTTTATTAAGACAATAATTGCTAAGGTCAAAAGTCCTATGATTGACAGTTTTTATGTTAAATAATGAGGGTGTAAAGTTAATATTCATGTTCGGGAGCTTGCTCCGGCCCTTTTAAATCTTTGCTATGGATTCCAATCAGCAACCGGAACAGCGTAACAAACTAGATACACTTGGCGTGCAAAAAATTCGCACGATGATTGAGGGGTTTGATGACATCAGTCATGGGGGTCTCCCCATTGGACGAACCACCTTGGTCAGCGGCACGTCTGGAACAGGTAAAACGCTCTTTGCAACCCAATTTCTCTACAATGGCATCACCCAGTTTGATGAGGCAGGGCTGTTTGTTACCTTTGAAGAGTCCACCGCAGATATTATTAAAAACGCTGTCAGTTTTGGCTGGGATCTGCAACGCCTGATTGATAACGGTAAATTATTTATCCTAGATGCCTCTCCGGATCCAGAGGGTCAGGAAGTGGTGGGCAATTTTGATTTTTCTGCCCTGATTGAGCGGATTCAGTATGCGATCCGCAAATATAAGGCGACCAGGGTGTCGATCGACTCAGTAACAGCACTCTTTCAACAGTATGACTCTGCTTCGGTGGTGCGGCGAGAGATTTTGCGCTTGGTCTCTCGGCTGAAGCAAGTGGGTGTCACCACCATCATCACCACAGAGCGGACAGAGGAATATGGTCCTGTGGCACGGTTTGGCGTGGAAGAATTTGTCTCGGATAATGTGGCGATCGTCCGCAATGTCCTAGAAGGGGAGCGGCGGCGCAGAACCATTGAGATCCTCAAATTGCGCGGCACCACCCACATGAAAGGGGAATATCCCTTCACCATGACCAATGAGGGGATCAGTATCTTCCCACTGGGAGCCATGCGCCTCACCCAGCGATCGTCCAATGCCCGCGTTTCTTCTGGGGTACAAACATTGGATGAGATGTGCGGGGGAGGCTTTTTCAAAGATTCCATCATCCTGGCAACGGGCGCAACGGGAACGGGCAAAACCCTCCTGGTCAGCAAGTTTTTGGAAGAAGCCTGTCGCCGGGGCGAGCGTGCCATTCTGTTTGCCTATGAGGAATCTCGCGCCCAACTGTCCCGCAATGCTTACTCCTGGGGCATCGACTTTGAAGAGTTAGAACGCCAAGGCTTGCTGAAAATTAGCTGTGCTTACCCTGAATCCGCTGGATTAGAAGATCACTTGCAAATTATCAAGTCCGAAATTAGCGATTTCAAGCCCTCTCGGATTGCGATCGACTCGCTCTCAGCCTTAGCCCGAGGGGTAAGTAATAACGCCTTCCGCCAGTTTGTGATTGGGGTGACGGGGTTTGCCAAGCAAGAAGAGATCACGGGGTTCTTCACCAATACCACCGATCAGTTTATGGGATCCCACTCCATCACGGATTCTCATATATCAACCATCACCGATACGATCATCATGCTGCAATACGTGGAGATTCGTGGTGAGATGTCACGGGCACTGAACGTCTTTAAGATGCGGGGTTCCTGGCATGACAAGGGGATCCGCGAATACACCATTAGTGATCAAGGTCCAGAAATTAAGGACTCTTTCCGTAACTTTGAACGCATTATCAGTGGTTCCCCCAGCCGGGTCTCGGTGGATGAAAAAGCGGATCTAGGTCGCATTGCCAAGGGCTTGCGGCTGGAGGAATAGAGCGCCACAAAAATCCCGACTGATTCATGAAAAAATCCCGACTGATCCATGATCCGATCGCCGCTTTCCAGGATATAGTTTGATCTCTTTAGAAAGCGCCGCGATTAATTAAGGATTAATTGACCATGCATCGGATTCATCTCGGAAGTTTAGTTGCATTCTTGCTGAGCTATGGGGTGCCTGCTGCTATACCACCGGTTCAGGCAATTCCCGGTCAACCGACCAATCAAGTTGCCGCCTGGATGCGATCGAATCCGACCTTGCGTCCATTGCCGGGAGAAAAATTAACCATTCGCCGCAACAATACACCCTCCCAGCGTTTAGTGTTTGAAGCTTCCTTGTTTGCACCTGGGAGAATCGTGCGCTCCAACACCGGGGGCAAAGTTCGCAGTGAAACCCTGCAATTGTTCGACATGCTCTATGGGGTAACGCAAGCGCGGTTAGAAGAATCCCTCCGAGCCATTTATGGCTTAGAAATTGCCCAAGATTATGCCAATGCGAGTTTGGTTTATCGCTATCCCAGCCCCCGTACCGAAGCAGAAGCCCAACAAAACAAACAGCCGATCGCCGCTGCCCTGACAGGAGAACTGCGCCGAGGCAACCGCTTTGCCTATTGGGTAGAAGTAGCCCGCAATCCCCAGGGGCTGAACTATGCAGGCAAAATTGTGGTATTTCTCAACGAAGATTTAGCCAAAGTGGAAACGGAAATCAGGAACCGCTAACCCACACTGCCCAGCCCACAAACCTCAGCCTATCCAGTTCGTTTTCTTCCATCAGAGCGACTCCCCAGATGCAACTGCGTAATTTCATCCCCTTCTTTGATGCCAATACCCAAACCTGGGCGATCGAAGCACGTATGATTCGCTGGCTGACCTTTCTCTGGTTACTCTTAGGGCTGATCGTGATGTTTTCTGCCTCCTACCCCGCCGGCCAAACCGAGCAAAATAATGGCTGGTTTTACCTACAACGGCAGGGCATTTTTATTCTGGTGGGAATGGTGGGATTCAACCTGATTGTGCATTCACCCCTACGCTATATTCTCTCCCTAGCGCACTGGGGGCTGCTGATTAGTCTAGGTCTCATCTTTGTCACCATTCTGCCCGGAATTGGACAATCTGTTGGGGGGGCAGCACGCTGGATTGCCCTGGGTCCTTTTTTGCTCCAGCCATCAGAATTTGTCAAGCCCTTTTTAGTGCTCCAGAGTGCCCGGATTTTTGGGCAGTGGGATCGGTTACCCTGGCGCACCCGCTTGACCTGGGTCGGGATTTTCTGTGTGGTGCTGCTGGGCATTCTGGCGCAACCCAACCTCAGTACCACAGCTCTTTGTGGCATGACCATTTGGCTGATTGCACTGGCAGCAGGTCTCCCTTCCCTATATATGCTCAGTACGGCGGCGGGTGGGATCCTGCTGGCAACCCTGAGTGTGACCTTTCGGGAATATCAACGTAAACGGATTCTCTCCTTTCTGAACCCCTGGGAAGATCCCACCGGAGATGGCTATCAGCTCACCCAAAGTTTGATGGCGATCGGCTCTGGCGGGTGGTTTGGCACTGGATATGGCCAGTCGCAACAGAAGATGGGCTTTTTGCCGATTCAATATACGGATTTCATTTTTGCGGTCTACTCCGAGGAATTTGGCTTGATAGGCGGTCTTGTATTGCTGTTGTTGTTGGCAGGTTATGCCACGCTGGGCTTCTACATTGCTCAAAAAGCTCAGTCCGTGGTACATCGGCTGGTGGCGATCGGGGTCACGGTTCTGATGGTGGGGCAGGCTTGTTTAAATATTGCAGTAGCTTCGGGGGCGATGCCAACCACGGGACTGCCCTTTCCCCTGTGGAGCTATGGAGGGAGTTCCATGCTAGCCAGTTTGTTCGCCGCTGCCCTGCTCATTCGAGTTGCCCGAGAAAATACGGAAGCTCCAGTCGTTGCCCTACCTGTGGAACCGCCACCCCCACCTCAACCCAGCGTCATCCCCTTCCCCAACCCAGGTCGTGCTCGGGTAAATGGTCTAGGTGCTCGCTGGCGATCGCTCTTTCGTCGGTCTCCCAATACCTCTACTCCCAACACCTCCAGGCGATCGCCAGCAAACAATCGGTCTGGCAACAACTCCTCCCGCAAAAATTCCCGTCGCCGCCGCTCCAGATAGGGGGCAGTGAATACCGGGTAGATTGAAACTATTCACGTCAAAACCCCAGATCCGTCAAGGGGTGCGTAGAATAGGATGGGCTAACAACCATTTTTTTCCTCAATTTTTTAAAATCAACACAGCCATCAACCATGTGGGATGTTCTGCAAACACAACTTTATGAACTAAGTCAAACGGCAAATGCGTTAGTAGTTGGGCAGCTAGGACATTTAACTTGGGTCAGTGTCGGCGTGATTTTCCTAGCAGGCTTGCTCACCAGTCTGACTCCCTGCACCCTCTCCATGCTGCCCATCACGATCGGCTACATTGCAGGCTCAAATCCCACCCTACAACCTGCCATTTCCCAGCCTTCAGCATCCCAAAAGACCGATAGTCCAACCGGGCAATCTTGGCAAGGCGCGATCCAATCCCTTTGGTTTTCCCTAGGCATGGCAACCACCCTAGCCGGATTGGGGATTGTAGCAACCCTGTTGGGCAAAGTGTATGGGCAAATTGGGGTCGGACTGCCGATCGCCGTGGGTTTGGTAGCCATTCTGATGGGATTGAATCAGTTGGAATTGTTGCCCCTGCGGATGCCTGCAGGATTGGGCTTGGAGTGGATTTCTCAGGAACTGCCCCTGGGACTGCGATCGTACTTGATTGGAGTGACCTTCGGGTTAGTTGCTTCCCCCTGTAGCACCCCCGTTTTGGCAACCTTGCTGACCTGGCTGGCCTCCACCCAAGATCCAATCTTAGGCGGATCGCTCCTGCTCTGCTACACCGCTGGTTACGTGGCTCCCTTGGTCTTAGCAGGTACCTTCACCGCCAGTTTGAAGCAGATTTTAGAATTGCGGAAATGGTCAGGCTGGATTACCCCTACCAGTGGCGTGTTGATGATCGGCGTGGGCGTGTTCGCGATCGTCTCTCGGCTGCCAGTCTTTTGAAGCTTAGAGCAAATTCAGGTTGGATTAGCCTTATTTGTAGAAGCTCCAAAAATTCGACCTTGAGAATTTCACCAGGATGAATATTCGGTAAGCGGTGGTTCATAAGATGTACGACTCACAATCAGCGATCGCCGTCCTTGGACCTTAGAATTGTAAAATTTTAGAAATAGTTCAGCCCAGATTTCCAGGGTGACTGGCTGCTGTCCCCTTTAAGACTCCAGGATTAATCAACCTTCATGACGATCGCACCTTCCCCCCTGACCCAATGGCTCTCAGCCCCCAAACGATTTCTCAATCGTGAGGTGTTACCCGCCCTAGCAAATTTGCAGTTTGCCATTTTTCTGCTATTGGTGATTGCGCTATTCAGTATTGCGGGCACCGTCATTGAGCAGGGACAGTCGATCGCCTTCTATCAAGCCAATTATCCAGAACATCCAGCCCTCTTTGGATTTCTCACCTGGAAAGTGTTGCTGGCGATTGGGTTGGATCAGGTCTATCGCACCTGGTGGTATTTATCATTATTGGTGCTATTTGGCAGCAGTTTGATGGCCTGCACCTTTAAGCGACAACTGCCTGCCCTCAAGTGGTTTACCCGCGACCAAAAACTCTACAGTCATCCTCGTCAGTTCCAAAAATTTGCCCTCAGCGCCGAACTCGACCAACCCGGAATCGACGCGATCGCTCAGCTCCTTGAACAGCGCAACTATCGCCTAGTGCAGCAAGGCAACCAGATCTACGCCCGCAAAGGCATCATCGGACGGATTGGACCGATCATCGTTCACATCAGCATGTTGGTGATTCTGTTAGGCGGCATTGTGGGAGCCTTGACCGGCTTTATTTCCCAGGAAATTGTGCCCAGTGGCGACACCTTTAAAATCCAAAACGTCACCGATGCGGGGCCCTTTTCATCTACCCAAATTCCCAAAGACTGGTCGGTGAAAGTCAACCGCTTTTGGATTGATTATCTACCTTCCGGGGAAATTGATCAGTTCTACTCTGATCTCTCAGTGCTGAACCAAGCTGGGGAAGAAGTCGATCGCAAAACCATCCATGTGAACGAGCCATTGCGCTATCGCGGTGTGACGATGTATCAAGCCGATTGGTCAATTGCGGCGATCGACGTGAAATTCAATAACAGCCCGGTTCTGCGCTTTCCCATGGGACGGTTAAAGATTCCTGAAGGACGGCTGTGGGGAACTTTTGTCCCTATTAAACCCGATCTAAGTGACGGCGTATCGCTCATCGTCAAAGATATGCAGGGGCTGGTCTTGGTCTATGGCATGGATGGCAAACTCATCGCCACAGTGCGCAAGGGCATGGCAGTGGAAGTCAAGGGGATTAAACTCGCGATCGCCGATATTATTGGCAGCACAGGGTTACAGATCAAAGCAGATCCCGGCATTCCCATCGTTTATCTGGGGTTTGCCCTGATGATGCTCAGCGTCCTGATGAGTTACGTGTCCCATTCCCAAATTTGGGCCCTCTGGCAAGATGGCAAACTCTACTTGGGTGGCATCACCAATCGGGCACAGGTTACTTTTGAAAGAGAATTTTTGAGCATTCTGGATCAAGTGGTGAGCACCTCAAAGCATGAGCGATCGGAGCAACCCAGCGTCAGTCTTCAGTAGACCCATCTTTTTGTCGCAATGACCTTGAATACGTTGAATATATGACCTGGAATTGGCGTTATCGATCGCAACTCCTCCTGGGGTTGATTGTCTTGGTGCCCCTTGGCTATTCCATCCGCTTTGCCCAAGGTCTGCTACCCGAGTGGTTTAGAAATGCCTGGGGTAACCTCACCTACGAGACCTTTTGGATTTTTTTCTTGCTGCTGCTAGTCCCCAAACTCTTGCCTCGGGGAGCCGCACTCACGGTATTTATCCTCACCTGCCTGATCGAAGTTCTCCAGCTCTGGCAGGATCCTTGGCTAGTCAACCTGCGCAACACCACAATTGGCGGCTTGATTCTCGGGCATGGCTTCACCTGGGAAGATTTTCCGACCTATGCGATCGGCAGTCTTATCGGTTGGTGGCTAGCCAGTTTGATCTATCAGGGTAGCCGCCCTCGATTGCCTGAAGAATGAAGCATGGAGAATCAGGATGCATTCCCCTCAATTTGCATCAATCATCCTACTCTGGCGATAAAGGATCCTCATGCTTATCTGTGCTCTGAAACTCTTTACCCATGTCAGCAGATCGGCATGGAATTTTTCGTGTTAGTTTTGCACGACTTGTGTATACTTCTGTGGATTAGGGAATCCTATCCTGTGTGCTTTCCTAGCTGCTTCTCATGCAATCGGTGTGACATCCTCCAAAAGTGTGATTTCACAAAATTTTTCAGACAAGTTGCTTCGCTTTCGTTAGGATAGTTTCCCGATGCCTTTCTGCTAAACCTAGCTCGTTATTTTTGAGTGCATAAATTCCATGACCGCTGTGCCCCTGCCACGACAGCCCTCCCAACCTCCCGATCGATCTCCAAACAACCATGGATCCAACGCATCTCCTGTGCTGGCGCTCAAGGAGTTGGTGGCGCGTCTGAATCGGGAACAGCATAAGATTCAAGATTTACTCAGTTCTCTGGGCTTTGCGCTGCGGAGTTTTAATAACCTTAACCAGTTTTTAGAACTGATTCCACTCATGGCCAGTCGGGTGACGGATTCCGACGGCGGCGCTTTGGTCACCTTTCGACCCAATGGACAAATTCGCCTGGAGCGCTTGCACTGTCCTGATCCCCGTTGGGCCCAAGATATCCGTCGTGCGATCGATTCCGCCGCCCGCCGCATCAGTAACACGATCGCCAGTTTGCCCACCAATGAGAGCTTGGTCAAATCCTCCCAGGTCATCGCCACACTGGATACTGAGGTCAGTCACTTCCTCGGTGATGAAATTCAATTGTTTGGTACATCCATTCTGGTCAAGAACCAAGAACGGGGGCGGCTATACGTTTTCAGTCGGGATCCAGATTATCGTTGGACAGAGCAAAGGCAAAAACTGGTGCGATTGGTGGCCGATCAAACCGCAGTGGCGATCGAAAACGATGAACTGAATGCCGAACTGCGCAAAAAGGAACGCCTCGATCGGGAGCTGGAAATTGGAGCCGACATTCAATATCGTTTATTACCCCGCCAATGTCCGACGATCGAAGGCATTGAGCTGGCAGCGATGTGTAAAACTGCCAGTCGCGTGGGGGGAGATTACTACGATTTCATTCCTGCGACCCCTAGTCGTTATGGAGAGCGTTCTTCCGAACGGTGGAGCGTGGCGATCGGTGATGTGATGGGTAAGGGGGTTCCCGCCGGACTGATCATGACCATGACGCGGGGAATGCTGCGGGCAGAGGTGCTGAATGGTCACTCCCCTGCCAAAATCTTGCAGCACCTTAACCAGGTCATGTATGCCGACTTGGAAAACTCCAATCGATTTGTCACCCTGTTCTATTCTGAGTACGATCCTCAATCTCGCATTCTCTCGTACAGCAATGCGGCCCATAACCCACCCCTGTTATGGCAAGCTGCCACGAATACAATTCGCCGTTTGGATACCCTGGGGATGTTGATTGGACTTGATGCCCACACCCAATACCAGGATGCCCAAGTACAGCTCTACCCTGGGGATACCATTATTTACTACACAGATGGATTTACCGAAGCAGCCGATAGCAATGGAATGCAGTTTGATGAAGAGAATTTAGCCAAGGTCTTCCAATTTGCCTGCCAAAATTCCAGCGATCCCCAGCAAATTCTCAAGCAGTTGTTTGATGCGGTTCAGCAGTTTGTCGGGCCCGGAAACCCCAACAAGGACGATATGACCCTCGTGGTACTCCGAGTTACAGGAGAGGTCTAGACTGGGAATTCCATGGATAGCGCGTGGCGTTCAGCCTGAATTTGCTTTGCCAAGTTGATCCAAGCGGGGGTGCCTGCATGAATCCAGGGCTTAGGCTCCTCTAACTCAGGGTTGGAACCCTGCTCAGGATGAAGTAGATTGCGGGGAAAGCGATCGCTGACCAAGCGTTCAAACTCGTGGGTAAAGTGGGGTATCGGTTGCTGGCGGCGCTGCCAAAATTCCAAAATCTGCGCAACTGAAACCAGCTTGTAGCGACCTTGGTAGAGGGCTTCAATCACCGCAATGCGAATCCAAACTGCAGGGTAGGTATTCGCCCAATTCTCTAAGGTCAATCGATTCCCCCATTCCCCATTCCCCCAACTCCGACTGTGCTGCTCCCGACTGTCCCACTCCTGGGCGCTCCACTCAAAACTCCCCACCTCAAAACTATAGTGGCGGAGTAATGCGGCGGCTTGGTCGAGTTCGGCCTGGGCTCCTTCATCCAAAAACGGGACGATCGCCTCTCGGTTACGCTCTCCCAAAAAAATATTTTTAGGATCCACGGGAGAAGCTCGACTGGAGGAGACAGCCTCAAGGGATTCTGAAAAGATCGGGATGGGAGTTGCCATGGCTAAATTTTCAGAGAAGGGGCGATCGCGATTCAGTCTAACTTGATGGGAATTGAATTTTTATCTATTCCAGAATTGAGTCATTGAGTCAGCCATTGCCTTGCCATCTTCAACTAGCTCAGTTAGGCTAGACCTCCTCACTTTTGAGTGTAATCTAAACTACTCAATTCTGGGTAGAGGGAAACCCATTTTATCCCAACTTTGGAATTCAGTTGAAACTCCTTGGGATTGAAAAACTATTCTGAAAAAATCTTTGTCATCCGGGAGAGTTGGTAGAATTGCGATTATATTAGTACTTTCGCATTAGTACTTTCGCATTACTTTCGCATTAGTAGCTCCCCGTTATCCCTAAAATTCAGCTCCCCTGCCATGCCTAAATTTTTGCACATTGCTGACATTCATCTTGGGTTTGATCACTACGACAACCGCGATCGCACCAAGGATTTTTACCGTGCCTTGGAAGATGTGTTGTTGAAATATGCGGTGAGAGAGCCAGTAGATTTCGTCATCATTGCCGGGGATTTATTTGAACATCGGACAATCCAACCGGCGATTTTGAACCAAGCAAAAACCTGTCTGATGTATTTACAAGAAGCGGGGATTCCTGTTATTGCGATCGAAGGAAACCATGACAATCGCCCCTATGGCACGGTGACCAACTGGCTAAAATACTTGGCGGATGATAGCTTGCTGATTTTGCTGGAACCAGAGGCGATCGACGGTCAAGTACGTTATGAACCCTGGGATGCAGACTATCGCTCTGGGGGCTATATTGATTTGCCCTGTGGGGTCCGAGTCGTGGGTTCGCAATGGTATGGCTCTTCTGCACCCAAAATGATTCAAACTCTGGCGGATGCGATCGCAGCATTGCCCAGCCATCCAGGGCAGACCATCATGTTATTGCACCATGGTTTGGAAGGTCAGATTGCCCGTTATCAGGGAGCCTTACGCTATAACGACTTACTGCCACTGCAGCAGGCTGGGGTAGATTATCTGGCACTAGGGCATATTCACAAAAGCTATGTGGAACAGGGGTGGATCTTTAATCCTGGATCACTAGAGGCTAATAGTGTAGAGGAATCAACCTACGATCGCGGGGCTTTATTGGTCGAATTCATCGATCAACAAATCAAATGGGAACTCAAACAAGACTACTATCAGAGACAGATTATTCGACTAAAGCTCAAGACAAAAGGGAATGAACTTGTAGATGAACTACAAAACGCTGCGATCGCCTTAGTAGAAAACGCAATCCAGACCACAAAAATTCAAGTTGAACATCAGCCGATCGTCGAACTCCGCATTGAAGGCACTGTGGGATTCGATCGTCTGGATCTGGATACTCGCCGCCTCCAGCAAGAGCTTCAGCAATTGACCGGAGCATTAATTTTTCTATTGCGCTATAACGTGGAATCCCTGACCTTTGAAAGCCCGATCGCCCCAGATGCCAACCGATCGCACATCGAGCAGGAAGTCTTTTTAGATTGCCTCACCGCCCACAATAGCTATAAAAATCGCGCCAATTTACTATCCCAAGGTTTAATTGAACTGAAGGATAAATGTTTACAAGGTGATCCGGAAGAAGCACTCTATGATTTTGTGCAGGAACTTCTAGCGCAGGAACTCCTAGCGTAGTCACATCTGGCTCATACCAACTCCTTTTCTATCCACGATCGCACCTGCATGTAAAAAGTTCAACTTCTGTCTACGATCGCACCTGCATGTAAAAAGTTCAACTTCTTCCACGATCGCGCCTGCATTCAACGAGAGTTCGAGAAGTTGAACTTTTGATTGAGTCTAATCGGTTTCTAGCATGATCTCTCTAGCCGCAACGTAGATGACCGTAGCTTCGCCTCGTTTCCGGACGGGTTGACTCCATTCATGGGCACTGATGAAGTTGAGAAGATGCAAAAGCCCGATCGCGGCCTCGACAGCATCGGCATCCCCGATCAGTTGCAGTTGGATGCGTTTGGTTTGACGTTTCATTGGGTTTCCTCAAACATGAATTACGTAGACGAGGAGAACCCAAAAAACTAGCCGCCCCGTTTTCTGACATCGCAAAACAGGGCGGCGTGGAATGCTAAAATGCAGTCCAGGTCACCATGCTGGTTTGAGCAGCTTGGGGGCTTAGCGATCGTTTTGAGGCGGGAATCTCATTGCGATCGCGCTAGGTTTTTGGGCTTAGGGAGAGAAAATTGGATGATCCTCTGCTACCTAATCATAGTAATGTAGCGGCGATTAGGGTTCCCGTCAACTCTATTGGGGTGGGAAATTTGGGAAAGAATCTACGATACAATCGACGCTAGACCCTAACTCGATCATCACTTTACGCCCCTATGCAGACCCAGGATCGCCTCTCTTCTCATCCCTCCCAAACCTCCATTACAGGTGATCAGGTCAAGCAAGCGATCGCCGCCAGTCAGGAATATTTACTCGGCCTACAGCAACCAAAAGGCTATTGGTGGGCACTACTGGAATCCAATGTCACCATTACAGCGGAAGTGATTTTGCTGCATAAACTCTGGGGCACCGATCGCAGCCGACCTATGGCGAAGGCAGAAACCTATCTCCGGCGGCAACAGCGCGATCATGGGGCTTGGGAACTCTACTACGGCGATGGGGGCGATCTCAGCACCACGGTGGAAGCCTACATTGCCTTGAAATTATTGGGCGTGGCGATCGATGATCCCTGCATGGTCAAAGCCAGAACCTTCATTCTTGCCCACGGTGGCGTGACCAAAACCCGCATCTTCACCAAAATGCACCTTGCCCTGATCGGCTGCTATGACTGGCGTGGTCTGCCTTCCATTCCCCCATGGATCATGCTCTTACCCCATGAAGTCTCACCCTTTACCATCTATGAAATGTCTAGCTGGGCCAGGGGCAGTACCGTTCCACTGATGATCGTCTTTGATCAAAAGCCCGTGTGGCTGGTTCAACCCACCATTACCCTGGATGAACTTTACGGCGAAGGGGTCACTCGTGCTAAGTTTGAGCTACCCGCCCAAGGGGATTGGACTGATATGTTTATCTGGGCGGATCAAGCCTTTAAAGTAGCAGAACAACTCGATCTCGTGCCGTTCCGTCAAGAAGGATTAAAAGCAGCCGAAAAATGGGTGTTAGAACGCCAAGAAGCCACTGGAGACTGGGGTGGCATCATTCCAGCTATGTTGAATTCCATGTTGGCATTAAAAGCATTAAACTATGACGTAGCTGATCCCATTTGCGATCGCGGACTGGCAGCAATCGATCGCTTTGCCGTAGAAACGGAAGAAGAATATTGGGTACAGCCTTGTATTTCTCCTGTATGGGATACGGCATTAGTGATGCGAGCCTTGGTCGATTCGGGTCTGCCAGCCGATCACCCCAAACTCCAGCAAGCCGCACAATGGCTCCTAGACATGCAAATTCTGGATTATGGGGACTGGGCTGTAAAAAATCGGCGGGGTGAACCCGGTGCTTGGGCCTTTGAATTTGACAATCGCTTTTATCCCGATGTGGATGATACGGCTGTGGTGGTCATGGCATTAGAACAAGTGAAAACAGAAAATGAATCGCTGAAGCGACAAGCAATCAACCGCGCTGTGAAATGGATTGAAACCATGCAGTGTAATCCAGGTGGCTGGGCCGCTTTTGATTTAGATAACGATCAGGACTGGCTCAATCTCGTGCCCTATGGGGATTTGAAAGCCATGATTGATCCCAATACAGCAGATGTAACGGCCCGAGTCTTAGAAATGGAAGGGAATTTAGGCATTAACGGCGTTCACCTCTCCTCCCAAAGTATTCAGCGCGGGTTGGATTATCTTATGCAAGAACAGGAACCCGAAGGCTGTTGGTTTGGACGTTGGGGGGTCAACTACATCTACGGGACTTCCGGTGTATTGTCTGCCTTAGCAACCGTGGGGGGCGATCGCTATCGATCGCCCATGACCCGAGGTACCCAGTGGTTAGTAAGCTGCCAAAATCCGGATGGTGGGTGGGGCGAGACCTGCGACAGTTACAAAAATCGCGCCAAAATGGGGCAAGGTGACAGTACGGCTTCGCAAACCGCTTGGGCCCTTTTGGGGTTAATCGCAGTGGGTGAAGCAACGGGCAAATGGCATCAGGAGGCGATCGATCGTGGCATTCACTACCTGCTCACCCAACAGCAGTCCAACGGAGCCTGGGATGAAATTTGGTATACAGGAACGGGTTTCCCCAAGCATTTCTACTTGCGTTATCACCTGTATTATCAACATTTCCCATTAATGGCATTAGGCCGCTATCAAAGCCGAATCCTTACAATTGCGTAATTCTAGATTGTTGCAGGAAGTGGGTTGGCAATTCCCGTCGCTGACCCCTGGTAGTATTGCGCAGAACAACCGTAAAGGCCCCAGCCCCCAGGCGATCCTGCGGGAACATGCGGTAACAGGGAAATTCTGCTAATTGCGATTGATAGACTTGCAACGGCGCGATCGCGATCGGTTGAAACTCAGGGAACCGCTCCAATAACCATTCAATCACCTGTTCATTTTCCTCGCGGGCATAGGTACAGGTCATATAGACCAAACAGCCATTCGGCATGACTAACTGAGCAGAGTTGGCCAAAATTCGCTTCTGACGATTGGCATTTTTGTTAATGTTCACAGGATGAAAACAGCCAGGATTCAACTTGCCTTTAGCCAAGAGCGATTGTCCACTACAGGGTGCATCCACCAACACCAGATCCGCTGTCATCGGAATCACCTCCGCCACAATCTGCGAATCCACCGTCATCAACGCCGCCGGAGTTAAGCCACAACGCCGCAAATTAGAGAGCAAGGCTCCCATGCGTTTGCCAACCACTTCATTCGCCAGCAATAAATGGGGCTGGAGCGCTTGCCAAGCAAAGATACTTTTTCCCCCCGGCGCAGCACACATGTCAAAGATCAGCTTCGGCATTTTAGGTAGCGATAGCAACACAGATGCTGCAAATACTGAGGAAAAATCTAAACAATAATAGGCTCCCTGATCATGCAAAGGATGTTTCCCCGGTTGCTGCCCCAAGTGCAAGCGATCGACAAAAGGTGGCTGCCACGCTAGAGGCGGCTCGGTTGCAAACACTGCAATGGGCGGCTTGCACCAAAGGATAGCAGGCTGAAACGGCTGAGGCTGAATGAGAGCTTGCACAAAACGCTCCCGTTCAGTCGTATCCGGGAACAGTTGGCGAGCCTGTTTCAGCAGTAAATTAGAGGGTTGCGCCATTACCAACAGAAGGAATGCGATCGGGTGGGATTCGTTCAATCCTACCAGTCTGTGACCCCCTTCCTCGCAAATTACTCGTCTTCAAATACCGATCGCAGTTTCTGCAAAGCCAAGCAAATTTCCTCCAACTCCTCATCCTGCAAGCTATCAAAGCGATTTTTCAGGTAGGCAACATGCGCTGGGAACACCCGTTGAAACAAGGCTTCTCCAGTTGCCGTGAGCTTGACAATAAAACAGCGGCGGTTGTGGGACGGCACCTCTCGGCGGACCAAGCCCTTCCCCTCTAGGCGATCGACAATTCCGGTCAGTGTGCCTTTCGTAACTAGGGTCTTCTGTGCCAGTTCCTGCATCATCATGCCATCGGTGTTGCCCAGCGTGGCGATCACATCAAACTGGGGAGATGTTAAGCCCAGGGAGCGAATGTGGGGTTCATCAAACGTACAAAAGGCTTGGTAGGTCTGTGCCAGCTCCCGTAGGATACGCAGAAAGGGTTGCTTGCCCGCATTCTTCGCCGTAAGACGCGATGAAGACTTGGCTTTTCCCGAGACAATCGCAGAAGAGGATTTAGGCATGGAGCAAGGAATAGACAAATCGGTGGGCGGGCTGAGGACTCACTCATACGATCAGCGCCTACGATCAGCGCCTATCATGAACGGCTACCTTTCGCCAGCTTAACCGATTTATCTGACAGCGATACAAAAATCCTCTGCCCATGAACCGTTAATAGACTCAACCGCTGTTTTGACGAGTTGTCTTGACTAACTCTAGCAGGCATGTAGGATCCAAAAGAAAGGCTATTTTCAGTTCAGGAACAGTTTGGTTTGTCCGATCTGGAGTCTTGGGCCGATCCTGAACCATAGAGTCAAGTTGAATTTGTACCATTGCTTCTGCAATGCCTAGGGGATCGCGATCGCGATAGTCATTAGGAATGGTATGTAAATCTACATCTGGAATCGCCTTCAGGATAGGGAGTTGGGTCGCTGGAATCCCGTAAAACATTCTGGAACTAGACTGGTGCTCTAGACTGGGAAGCCCGTGATTAGCAGCCTCGATCGCAACGATGATTAAAAAGTCTTTCTGCTGTGGCGTGACTACGGCAGGGCGTTGATAGATTTGTTGATGCAGATCGATGACAATAATTTCTTGATCTTGCCATTGCGTCATACCAAGGGTGCGATCGCCACTTTTGAATACTGGGGGTAGCGGTATAATCTTTGCAACTCCATCTAGCCGCAGGGCAAAAAAAAGTTGCCCAATGGGAAAGAACAAGAGTCGATGCTGGGCGATCGCGTTCTGTTGAGAGTGACGTTGCTTGAGCAGCATAAGAGTCTGTGACCTCAGGTGGTAATGTCAGATAATCAGGTCAGATAATCAGGTCAGATGATGCAAATCAGACAATGCAAATCAGACAATGCAAATCAGGCGATGCAAACAGATCGTCGGTTTAAACAGCCGCCAAACAGTCCTGCAAGGTTTGTAAAACTTCCCGTTCCAAATAGGGCTTCGTCAGATAGCGATCGGCCCCCAGCATTTTGGCAATTCCCCGATGCTTGTCACTACTGCGAGAAGTCAGCATAATGATTGACCAAGTCTGGTTCGTAAATTCCCGACGACAAGTGGTCAGAAATTCAAATCCATTCATATTGGGCATTTCCACATCACAGAAAATAGCTCGTACCGATGCAGCAGCCTGTCGCAATTTTGCCAATCCCTCCCGTCCATCGTTGGCTTGAATGACGTGATAACCCGCTTTTTGCAGGGTCAGGGTCAGGGTTTGACGAGCTGTTAATGCATCATCAATCACCAAAACAGTAGCTTGATTAGACAAAGAGGGTTGCCCAGATTGAGCCACCGATCGAGACAAAGAAGGTAAGGCATCTGAAAAGACTGACTGGCTGACATGAGAGGAGAATGATGGCACCTCAGAAGTTTGATAGTGGACGAGAACCGAACCATCCACAACTGGCACCAAAGTCCCATCCGCCAGAACTGTACAGCCATAGAGATAGGGCGGCGGTTGCAGCAAACTGCCAAAGGGTTTAATCACCAGTTCTTGTTCATTGAGAATTTGATCCACTTCTAAGGCAATCAAAGTTGCACCATCTGCAATCAGAAGCATGGGAATTTTGCCATTCCGAGGGAGTGGAATGGGACGCAGCCCACTTTCCGTCAGAGATGGCAGCGGATAGCGGTGGGCAAAGACAGACGTAGGAAACACCGGAACTAACTCATCCCCTTCGCGATAGTAACGCTGCCCTTGAATGGTAGGTAATGTATCTTCATCTGCCATGACAATACCGACTAGGGTATCTACCGTAATTGCCATATACTTATCATCGACTGAAAAGACAAGGAGTTTGGCAATGGTTAACGTTAAGGGTAAGCGAATCGTAAATAAAGTCTCTTTGCCCGGTTGAGAGGTCAATTCAATGCTACCTTTCAACTGCTTCACCTGTTCTTGCACAGTGGATAGACCCACACCCCGTCCAGATAGTTCACTCGTTGCAGTTTTTGTGGAAAAATCAGGGGTGAAGAGATAGCTATAAAGTTGTTCAGCAGAGACCGTTTTAGCTGCGGCAGTCGTTAAGAGATTACGGGCGATCGCAACTTCTTTCACCTTTGCCAGATCAACCCCTCGTCCATCATCCCAGACTTCAATCAGGGTTTGATTTCCTCGGTGATAGGCCCGGATCTCGATCGCCGCTTGAGCAGATTTCCCCTGACGAATCCGTTCCTCAGGAGTTTCTGTACCATGATCGAAGGCGTTACGAACCAAATGGACTAAAGGATCGAAGAGCTTCTCTAAAACTGCCTTATCAACTAACGTATTAGCACCGATTATCCGAAAATCAACTTGCTTCTCATAGCGTGTTGATAAATCCCGAAGCATGCGGGGAAACCGTTGCAGAATATCACCAAGGGGAATCATTCTTGCCCAGAGCAGATCATTCCGGACTTGTTTCAACGTCTGTTGCTTCACCCGTTGAGTTTGCTGAGTCTGCTGGGTAATTAACCCCATATCTCGCATGGTTTCACCCATATGGGCAATTTCATCGACAGCTTCCTGCATCAATTGATGGAGATCGCTATAGTCGTCCAGTTGCAGAGAATCAAAGGTTGGGGCGAGTGCAGGGGTTTCCACTAAAGTTTCCTGAAGCGCCTGTCCTAGTCCAGTCCGACTGCTCATACCCTGCAATGGTTGCGTCAAGCTCATCGTTTGACTCAGACCCGCACTTTGACCCAGACCCACATTTTGGCTCCGATCCATCTGGTTTTGTAGCAGTTTGGTCAGGCGTTCAAAGGTCTCAAATCGTTTCTGAAGTTGCTTAATAGAACTCTGAAGTTGCTGGTTATAGAGCAACACAGAATTCTCTTGGGTCACCATTTCTCCCACCAGGTTGTTGAGTCGTTCCAAGCGCTGCAAATCGACTCGCACCATGGGGCTGAGAGCAGGGCTTGCCTCCCCCATTTCCACACTCCGCCGATCGCCTGCATGGGCACGACGATCGGGAACGATGGGGATAATATCAAGATCTGTAGTGGGTTCCTTAGTGGGTTCCTTAGCAATGTTCCTTTCTACAACGACCTCTTCTACAGCATTACGATCGTCATGATGATTGTCGATCGCATTCCCCACTGTATGATGAGCGAAGACCTGAGTCTCTAAAGCATTGTCTGCTTCTTGTTCTAATATATTATTTGTATTTTCTAGAAAATTTTCCTCTGTTTCAATCTCTACTGGTAGAGTTGCAAAAAATTCCGCTTTACTGTCTAGATCATTATCTGGAAGGATCACTAAGGTAGATTCCACTGTAGCTTCTACCGTAGCTTCCCTAGGTACATCTACAAACAATTCTATAGATGCTTCCATGAGCGATTCCATGGAAATTGCTTCAAGTGATTCCAGAGGTGACTCTTCAGTCAGCAATAAATTCTCACTGAAATCAGCCGAGAAATCATTGAGCTGATGATTGAAGAGATCATCAGCATGATCATCAAAGAAAGCACTCACCAAATCATCAGAGAAACCATTCGCTAAATCACTGGTCAACTCCGATCCATTTTCCAGCAGACCGTTCCATAAATCAGTTAAGGGTGCCTCACCAGAATGACTGTGGGACGATCGAGTTGCAAATGAAAATAATTCTGTACTGGGATTCCCTCCCTGACGGCGATCGCCTGCTAACACCGCCTTCTGGGCTGCCCGAAAATCTGCCAAAGCCAGTTTCCCGATTGCCAGAGCCTGATCCGGCGCATGATTCAAGGCGGTCTCTAGGGTTTGAGCAATTTGCACAAATCCGGGCAACTCAAGCAATTCCCCCGTACCAATAAAAACCTCTGCCTGGGCACGTAATTCCCCTACCAGGACGGGAGACTCGCCTTTCTGCACAACCATTTCCAGATAGATCAGCCCTTGCTCCACATCCCCAGCAAAGACTTCCTGCACCACATCAATCCCCAACTCTACTGTTGAGAGAGGAGCGATCGCACTCGCTTCACCGAGAATGGCAATCAGTTGAGCAAAACAGGGTTCAACCGCTTCCCAAGCACTATTTTCATCGTAATGCCCTGTCTGAATTTGCATCATCAAGGGCATTCGTAAACCGTCATAGACCTCTAGCAACAGTTCTTCCAGATCTGGGGAGATCTCATCTTGCCATTGGTAAAGCGATCGAAAGACATCTTCCAACCGATGCGCAATCCGTTGAATGCCACTCAGCCCCACTGTGCCTGCTCCACCCTTGATGGAATGAGCTGCCCGCATCAAGTTCTGCAAACTTGGTAAGGTGCGATCGTACCGAAGGTTTAACAGCCCCGCTTCCAACACTTGCAGCAGATCCACTGATTCCTGCTTGAAAAATTGATACGCTTGATCGCGCAGTTCTGCATCAACAGTATACATAAAGGCTTTCCTCAATTAGCTCACCTTGAACTGAGCGACACTCACTTGGAGTCCTTGTGCCACTTCCAGTAATTGACTAAAGGAGTTTGCAACAGCCTCCGACTGTTGCGAGGTTTGGTTCGCAATCGTTGCCACACTCTGCATCGTATGACTCACATTGCTGGAAGCTTCCGTTTGGCTAGAGGCTGCCTCGGCAATTTCCTGAATCAGTTCGTTAATTTGGGTACCCACCACTGCGATTTGGGTCAACTTATGGCGTGACTCTTCCACTAACTGGGTTCCCATCACCACCTGTTCGGTTCCCGCTTCCATGGCAGTGACCACCTCATTGGTTTGTAATTGGATTTCTTCCACCAATTGTTCAATATCAGCCGTTGCTGTTGCCGACTGCTGCGCCAGTGCTCGCACCTCTTCTGCAACCACACTAAAACCTCGACCTTCTTCTCCAGCTCTGGCAGCTTCGATCGCAGCGTTAAGCGCCAGCAAGTTTGTTTGAGCCGCAAAGTCTCCAATCAGGTTGACCACCTTGGAAATTTTCTGAGAGGCTTCTCCAAGGCGCTTTACCTTTTTCGCAGTTTCCGACACCGTTTCCCGAATGGCAGAAATCCCCATCACGGTTCGGTTCATGGCTTCATCCCCAGCTTGCACCACTTGGTTCGCCCGTTCCACCTGTGCTTCTGCTTGTTTTGCCCGTTCCGCCACCCCTTGGCTGGATTTTGCCATGACTTCCACTTGGTTCAAGGCTGCTAAGATCGCGGCTGTCTGCTTGCTGGTTTCGCTCACCACCTGTTTCACAGACTCCTCATTCCCTTGCGCAGTTTGAGTTACCGATTCAGAGGCAACTTGCACCTGTTGCACAATCTGACGCAGGTTCCGAATAATCGCGTTGTAGGAGTCTGCAATCGTACCAATTTCATCCGGAGTTACGTTAGCACGAATCGTTAGATCGCCTCGGCTAACAGGATCCACTTCCATCAGGAGTTCCAGCGCTCGTTTTTGCAGAAATTCCCGTTGTTGCTGCTGTTCCGATGCGCGGGCATCTGCTTCTTGGCGAGCTTCTTGTCGGGCTTGTTCAATGCGTTCTGTTTCCACCTGCTGGTCTGCCAAGAGAGCTTCAATCTGGCTCGCCATCACGTTAATATTGGAACCCAAAATTGCTAATTCATCTGCCCCCTGTACCTGTAGCCGAGTTTTCAAGTCACCCTGCCCCAATTTCTGCACTGCTTGAGCTGCTTCTTGAATCGGTTGGGTTGCTCGTCGGGCTAGGACGGTTGCGATCGCAGCCACAGTCCCCGCCGCCAACAAGGTCCCTAAGGTCAGGGTCAACAGCAACTGTCTTTGGGTTTCAAATGCTATATCTTCGTCAATGCTCAGTAACGTGCCCCACTTAAGCTGCGGCACTCCTTCTAGTTTTTGAAACGGAGAGTAGGTGAAAATGGCATTCTGACCAGAACCCGGACGTTTGGCAATTTCTGTGCCAGCTTTTTCTGCCTGTCGTAATGGGGTCACAAAGGGCAAAGCGGATTGTACTTCTTTGTCAATCAACGTCTGAGCCGAGTCAAGAAACGATTGCCCCTGGGCATTCACGACGGTGTAATGGCTATGATCGGTTTTAAACTCAGACACCACAGCATCCAACTCTTTAATCGGCATTCGTGACACGACAATGTTGGTGAACTGCCCCGATAAATTATTTTTAACGGGAGCCATGAAGTACATGACCTTTTGTTTGGTGGCAGCGGAGACTTGCGGTTCACTCATCAGTCGCTCTTGACTTTGTAAGACCTGCTGAAATTCTGGCATCTGCAGCACATTTGTCTCTTCTGGCTGCTCCGATCGCACGGTTAAATTTCCTTTTAAGTCATAAACAGCGATACTGTCATACACCCCGTAGGTTTGGGTGAACTTGGTCAAAACCTGCTGTTTCTGAATCAATGAGACACCAGCCGTCCCCTGGGGGTTCGCCAAAATGGGCAAATTTGCCAGCGTTTGGATATCACCATATCGCTCAAACAAAAAGCGATTTAATTTATCTGAAAACGTAGTTGCATCATCAAGGCGTTCGGCAAATATTTTCGCACTCGTGACTTGGTTGGCGGAATAGTAGGCTAGACTACCCACCCCCATTACCGGCAGGGTTCCGAGGGCGATCGCCAGGGCAGTCGCTTTGGTTTTCAAACTGAGGTTTGCCCACCGCTGTAGCAAGCTCAGTTTCTCAGATGGGGGAACCATTGGGGTGGGATCAGGCAATCCTGGCGCACCTAAAGATGGGGTAGCCTGATTCTCTGCGCCATGAGGATGGGATTGCATGGGTGACTCCTTTCTTAAAAGCAATAAAAGACTTGGGCAAGGGACAAACTAGCAAGCGGGGCTAATTGAGCAGAAATGAAGACCGTCTTTAGCCTGCGGTAACTTGAGAACCTCTACATTCAGCCTGTAAGGTGTTGATAACGGCTATGCCATCTAGAACCAGTAGCATGTTACCTACAGGATCGGCGTAGTAACCTTGGAGCGATCGCGCTAACACAGGATTCATAGGAGGATTGGGAACTGGAAGAAGCTGCGATCGCTCCAACCAGATCATCTGCTCAACCTGAGCCACCACAAATCCCACCCGCTGCTGTCCTGCTTGAGCGATCAAGGTTTTAAAGCTTTTGCGTTGTAGATTAGTAAAAGAAAGAGCACCAAATCCTAGATAGCAAGACAAATCCACCAGCCACAGAATTTCTCCCCGCCAATTGCAGACACCCATGACTGCAGCAGGCATATCCGGAATTGGGATGATGGGCGTTTGTGCAGCGCCAAGAATTTCCAACAGGTGTTGAGTCGGTAATAAGACTTGATGCCCTTCAGACAGGGAAAATCGCAGCAATTGCTGGCTCACGGATCGATCGATCGCTTCCTGAACAAGCGGTGAGTCAAGATGGTTCATCGATAATACATAAATTTAAAAGAATCAGGGTGCTAGCGCTGAACTCAACCAGAATGCTGAACCAAACCCAAACTAGGCAGCCACTAGCATTTTGGCAGCTCGGATTAATTCATCCGGCACGATTGGTTTCGTCAGATAGGAAGCCGCTCCTTGCTTCATGCCCCAAAAGCGATCCATTTCCCCATTCTTGGTGGAACAGAGAATAACAGGAATATCTTTGGTGGTATTTCCCTCTTTCAGCTCACGGCATAGCTCGAAGCCGCTCTCGCCCGGAAGCACAACATCCAGCACGATTAAATCGGGTTTTTGTTGAGCAATTTTCACCTTTGCCTCTTCACTGCTCATCACCCGGAGGGTGGAAAAGCCTGCCTTCTGCAAAGTTCCCATCAAAATCTCTGCTTCGGTATTGGTATCTTCAACAATTAATACAGTTGCCATCGGTTCTTATCCTTGTGAATTGAGTGAATTGGCCAAGTTGAACATGAAGTACCCATTAGAGGTTCCCTATCAGAATCCCCATCCCAGCAAAGTCATTGAACACATTGCCCTGAGAAAGTTGCTTTGGGCTGAGTAGACTGCAAAAGACGCTAACGCCCTCTCCTGAGGATTCTCCTTAGTGTTCCCTAGAAATCAGTAAAACCCACGAATTCAGGATATGAAATATGCTTTTATCTTTTCCGGATTAGCTAGAACTGGGTATCCCTGCGGTGGAAGGAGTTAAATATTTATTGATAATCATGATCACCTTGCTGGGGGTTGGCGGTTTACTCATGAAATCTGAACTGCCCACATTTTTAGCCCTCATTCGATCGAAAATTCCGTTATGACTGGTCAACATAACAATGGGCACCTCTTTAAAGGCAGCCGTTTTTCTGAGGAAAGTACAAAATTCATAGCCATTAATATTCGGCATCATCACATCGAGAAAAATCAAGGCAGGCTTTTGTTTGAGCAAATGACTCACACCTTGAACCGGATCAACAATATGCAACAAGCTATAGCCCATGGGTTTGAGAATCGCTTCTAGCTCCTTAGCCACGACCGGGCTATCATCAATACAAGCAATAATCCGGCGAGATGATGGATGACTGAGAAAGGACGTTCCAGAGCCTAAGGGAAAAGCACCTGGGAGCAGGGTAGGGGGTTGATCTAGGGAACTAGGAGCGCGATCGCCGCCGTTGAGAAAAGTCGCTGAAGATTCCGTGGATGGTTTTGGCGATTGCACCTTCAGATCCGGGATTTCACGCAGTTGAATTAATTCTTCTTGCAACAACGGCAACAGAAATTGCATCAACGGAACGAGCGGTTTTTGCATTTGCTGCGCAATATCCCAGAAGGAATGCCGTCCATTTAATAGCCGACTCAGGGCAGAATGGACTGGAGCAGGCACTTTTTGTGCGAGACGTTCTGGTTGTAAAACCACTAAAGCGTGATTGAGAGAAATTCTCATTGAATCGGCTTGTAATTGTGGCGATAATTGAGTGCGCCACT
Organism: Synechococcales cyanobacterium; assembly: GCA_035285565.1. GTDB lineage: Bacteria > Cyanobacteriota > Cyanobacteriia > Leptolyngbyales > Leptolyngbyaceae > JAYKGX01. The sequence goes on along the minus strand of JAYKGX010000441.1, from coordinate 4,653 downwards.
GCTGACAGAGTTCCAATACTGGTTTAATAACTTGATCTACAGCAACACCCATCCAGATTGACTCTGCTTCATAGGGAAAGACCAACCAATTGAGGGAGAGTTGCGGCTTATCGACCAAGCTCAGACAGAGTTCCTGCAGGCGAGTTTGAATGACTGCTTGGGCTTGCTGTCGTGTAATGGTTTGGCTACAAAGGGCTTGATTGAGCAGTTGTATTTCCCAACAACTGTCATGCTCCTGGGGTTTTGCTTGGGCACTTGTCAACAATTCACTCATTTCCGTCAACCAATACTCTTGCACAAGCTGGGGAGCAGCCTGTTTAAGGGCCCGCAGCCAACCTCGCACTCGATGCTCGCAACTGGTAATCCAGAGTAGTTGTCCGTTATTGAAACAAACCTGCCAAAGCATCCGATCCGGGGCATTGGCAAGGGCGATCGTTAACTTACCCGTTGCATCCTTTGCCTGGAGCACTTTCAAGTTTTGCACGAGCTTTGTCAAACCATTAGCATCAACATTCACACTAGACTCCTTGTTAAATCATCGTTACTTTAGCCAAGCCCCAATTGCCGGATCAACCGCTTAGGATATCTAGACCTAGCACTCTTGAGAAAATAAGTAGAAATCAGGCTATAGATAGAATTGTCTTCCCCTGTTTACGCTCATTATCAGAGCAAATCAGCCTATCTGCAGCAAGAATCATGTTCAGAACCGAGGGAATTATGAATAGCAAAATAGCAAATTCCAATCTGATTTGAGTGAACCCCAGAATAAACACACAATTACACATCATCCCCAAATCTCTCCAAAGTATCCCATTGCAGATGAGTTGACTTTTGAAGACATAGTGGAAGATACAGCCCTACACCATCAGCTTACCCCACCGATCGCCTGTGCTAACAGATCCAGTAAGTTTTGTAGATGAAGTTTTGCTGACTATTTTCCGACTGATATAAAGGCGAGCAGTACAGCAATTACTTCAGTCCAGAACTAGCAACCCTTTGCCCCGATCGATGCCAGGAGAACTTCTTACAGACCTGATGACACTTCAAATTAATTTCATCAAAAAGGTTGTAGCAAGAAGGTTATCGATTGGCATAGAGGGAGTGCCATCGTCAGTTTTCTACCTCTTTAGCGAGCTGACTGGGCGGATGGGTTTGTGCCGATTTCAAGCCTTCGTTGGTATACACTTGAACATCCTGTTGAATAATCTCTTCAATGCGATTAATAAAAACGGGTAACGCCTCGGTATGATGGGCATAGGTTTGATAGCTGCCCGTTTTTTCAAAAAATTGCCAACCGTGGCTCTTCATCAGCTCCACAGATTTGCGGTAGCTATACCAGCGGTTGCCATATTGTCCAAATCCTTCTAGGGCAGAGACGATCGTCACCCCGGCTCCGGCGGTTGCTAGCACAGCTTTGACCACCTGATCGATTTTGGTATCAAAGTTAAAGGTTACGAGCACTGGAATAATCGCTCCCAGGACGATCGCGGAAATGCGGAGGCGTTGATGAAGATCCCGCATTTGTCCTGCCCGTTTTTCCAGCCACAGCACCTGATCGAGCCAACGCTGTTTCAGATAGTCTTTCTGTAGATCCGTCAGTTCTAACTTATCAATGATGGCAGCATAGTCCTGTTTGAGTTGATCTGAGTAGCTGAGGGGAGCTGGGGGAGCAGGAGGGGTTGGAGAATCTGTCATAGCTAATTTTGTGAAATAAGAGCACATTAGGAAAAAATCGTGGCGATCGCTTGGGTTAAAGCAAGAGGACCAGCTTCCAGATCCACCACTTGCAAGCAACTGCGCTGAACCTGGCTTAAGTTTAATAATGCCAAGGCTCGCTCATTTTGAATCAGCCCCCGCAAAGTATTCGCAATGTCATCCGCCGCCCGCCCTGTACCCGCCAAGACAATCAAGGGATGGCGCTGCTTCACATTTTCCCAGGCATCCTGCCAAGTCACTTCACCACCGTTACAGAGGAGGGTGACGATCGGGGCACCTTGGGCGATTGCCTGAGCGAGATGGGCTAACGTAGCAGATTCATCACCCCAAGCGGTACCGGGAACTAGGATGAAATGGGTATGGTGAGGTTCGAGCTGTACCGGATCTTTCTGAGTCATTCCGGAACCTGACCCTTGACCTCTCCCAGCAGAGACCGAGGCTGGCAGTTGAACTAAGGCAGCCGGAGCCACCCCGACTAAGGGAAATTGCGCCGATCGATCTCGCCGACTTTCTCCCATCAACTGCATGACACCCGACTGAGTGCCACCATCCAACACGACGGCATTCCACTGTTCTGCGATGGGCACGATACTTTCTTGGAACAGCACCCGTAGGCGATCGAACTCTGCCGCTGCCAGAAACTTGGCTCCACCGATAATCACTAACACAGGGCGTTGGGTGGGTAGCCCTAACTGAGCGATCGCATCTGAAAGTTCGCCGATCTGCTCAATGTAGATAGCAGTGGCGGGGGAATCTTCAGGAAAAGGAACCGCGAAAGGAATCTGCATGACCTTTAAGATTCTGCATCGCCTTTATTATGCGCTGAGTTGCCCGATTGAGTGAAAGAAATTCTAGAAATCTACGGGACATGAGGGGAAGAAGGGAGCGAAATCATATCTTGCATTACTTGGCCGACCAAACTATGACCTGCTAAAACAAGATTGATAATATCCTTGCAGCTTGTCAGCAATCCATTCCCTCATTAAAGATAGATAACCTGAATTCCCCCTCTCCCCCAACCCATCCACCATGGCAAAAACCTGGAAGCAGAGCATTCTACAACATGGCATTCCCTTCCCAAGCACCGGATTAACCTGTTTAGAAGGTCATCTGCCTACCGAGCTACAGGGCACCCTCTATCAGAATGGGCCCGGTCGGCTGACGCGGGGAGGATTGCGAGTGGGGCATTGGTTCGATGGAGATGGGGCAGTTTTAGCAGTCAAGATCAAGGATGGACAAGCGATCGCGACCTATCGCTATGTGGAGACGGAACAATTTCTAGCAGAAGAAAAAGCTAACACCTTTCTGTATAGCGGCTATGGCACCCATGCGGCGGGCAATTGGCTGAATCGGTTCCGATCGACAAAAAATGTTGCCAATACTTCCGTGTTGCCCTTGGACGATCGATTGCTAGCCCTGTGGGAAGGCGGGTTACCCCATGCGCTGGATCGGCAAACCTTGGAAATGCTGGGGGTGGATTCCCTCGCTTTACCTGCCTCAGGCACCTATTCCGCCCATCCCAAGCGAGATGGGGTCACGGGGGAGATTTTTAACTTTGGGGTCAACTTTGGTCAACAAACCAGCCTGAATCTCTATCGCAGCTCTCCTAATGGACAGATCAAAAAACAGAATCGGATTCCTCTCTGCGGAATTCCCTTGATCCATGATTTTGTGCTGGCAGGGTCTTACCTGATTTTCTGTGTTTCACCAGTGCAGCTTTCTTTTTTGCCATTAATTCTGCGGCAGAAAACCCTTTCAGAAGCGATGACCTGGCGACCAGAGTTGGGGACGGAAATTATTCTGTGCGATCGCGATCGCCTGGAGGTTTGCGGGCGATTTCAGTGTGAGCCTTGGTATCAATGGCATTTTGGGAATGGGGCGGAGCAACCGGATGGGACGATCGCCTTCGATTTGGTGCGTTATAGCGATTTTTCCACCAATGAATTTCTGCGGGAAGTGGCAACGGGCGAAACTCAGACCATCAGCCCCTGCCAATATTGGCGCTACCATGTTGATCCCCAAGCCAAACGTTTACTTGACAGCTACCCAATTTTGCCCCAGCAGTGTGAATTTCCGGTGGTGCGATCGCAGGAAGTAGGACAACCCTGGCAGCAGACCTATCTCTTGGTTCATCGTCCGGGGGTGGATGCCAGCATGGGGGAACTCTTTGGGGCGCTTGCTTGCTTGGATCATGCAACGGGGGCAGTAGAAATTGCCAATTGTGGGGAGGATAGCTATCCTGGGGAACCCATTTATGCGCCTGATCAGAAAAGCCCAGACCAAGGCTGGATCCTGACAGTTGTGTATAACGGTCAAGCCCACAGCAGCGAGGTCTGGGTATATGAGAGTGTGAACTTTTCGGAACCAGTCTGTCGGTTAGGGCTGCCCCAGGTGATTCCCCCTAGTTTTCATGGCAAATGGCAGTCTGGTTGATGGGAAACTTGGTTGCCTGCCCTTAGGGTTTGTAAGCGATCGCCACTAACTTATCCCGCCAGAGGGGCCGCAACATCAACGGACTGGCCAGTAGCCGACCCAGTTGGGATTTCCAGCTTGATCCGGCATTATCCAGTTGGCGCAAGTCAATCTTGATTTGTTCAAAGCCTGCGGTTTCCAGGTGCCACTCCATATGGCTCGCGCTGTATTCGATCGGATGCCCAATGCCATGCCCCCGTTCTGGGATCAAAAAGGTATCAAACACTCGCAAACCCACAGCCATCCGCAACAAATTCCGCAGGCGATAGAGGTTGGGGGTCGTCAGGAATAGCACACCACCGGGTTTCAGCCAAGCTTTGATTTTTTCAAGCACAATGTGAGGGGGAATCGGCATATGCTCGATCACTTCACAGAGCACAATCAGGTCATATTGATCGCGATCGGGCAGGTCATCATGCAGCAAATCACATTCCTGGAAGGCAATCCCCTGCTCCACAATGCCTT
>JAYKGX010000440.1:0-8468 GCA_035285565.1 Synechococcales cyanobacterium | reverse complement strand
GCAGGCGATCGTCAAACTCGCTTTTCGGTGGTGCGCTATGGCAATGTGGTTGGCTCCCGAGGGTCCGTGGTGCCCTTTTTTCGCAAGTTGGTTCAGGAGCGAGCTACAGAAATCCCCATTACCGATCCCCGCATGACCCGCTTTTGGATTACGTTAACCCAGGGTGTGGATCTGGTTTTAAAAAGTTTCGCTAGGATGCAGGGGGGCGAAATCTTTGTCCCGAAAATTCCATCCATGCACATTATGGATTTAGCAGAAGCGATCGCACCGGGCATTCCAACCAAAATTGTGGGAATTCGACCGGGGGAAAAGCTGCATGAGGTCATGTGTCCAGCCGATGATTACCATCTCACGTTGGACTTTCCAGACCATTATGTCATTAGTCCTGCGATCGATTTTGGCCGGATTGCCAGCTTTGCCATCAATGCGATCGGTGAGCAGGGTATTCCTGTAGCAGAAGGCTTTCAATACAGTTCAGATAACAACAACCAATGGTTAACTCCAGCCCAACTGTTAGAAATGCTCTCGGTGTGAGCCGTTATATTCCCTACGGTCGGCAAAGTGTCAACCAAGCTGATATCGATGCGGTGTTGGCAGTGTTGCAGTCAGATTGGCTGACCCAAGGTCCGATGATTCCACAATTTGAACAGGCGATCGCTGAATACTGCGGAGCGAAATATGCGATCGCCGTCTCTAGTGCCACGGCAGCGTTGCATCTGGCCTGTCTGGCCTTGGGGCTGGGTGCGGGGGATATACTCTGGACTTCACCCAACACCTTTGTGGCATCAGCAAACTGTGCTCGCTATTGTGGCGCAATGGTGGATTTTGTCGATATTGATCCCGATAGTTACAACCTCAGTCCGCGTAAGCTACGCCATAAATTGGAATGGGCTGCCCAACTGGGACGCTTGCCTAAAGTGGTGGTTCCCGTGCATTTTGCCGGTCAGTCCTGTGAAATGGCAGAAATTTCCCAATTGTCTGCTCAGTATGGTTTCCACCTGCTGGAAGATGCCAGTCATGCTTTGGGGGCAACCTATCAGAGGCATCCCGTTGGGGCTTGCAATTTTTCAGAAATGACTGTGTTTAGCTTTCATCCCGTCAAGATGATTACAACCGGTGAAGGCGGTATGATCCTGACGAATCGTATGGATCTCTACGAAAAATTGAAACGACTGCGATCGCATGGGATTAGTAACAATCCGACTTGGTTAATGGACACCACCCAACCTGCTTGGTATTACGAACAACAGGAACTGGGGTTTAACTACCGGATCACGGATCTGCAAGCAGCTCTGGGATGTAGTCAAATTGCACGTTTAGATGATTTCCTAGACCATCGGCGGGCGATCGCTCAGCGCTATGATCAAGTCTTGCAGGATTTATCACTCATCCGTCCTTGGCAACATCCCAATACAGGATCTAGTTACCATCTCTATGTCATACGTCTCTGTTTGGATAAGTTAACCCAGTCCCATCGTCAGATCTTTGAAGCTCTACGGAGTCGTGGCATTGGGGTGCAACTTCACTATATCCCCGTGCATACCCAACCCTACTATCAGCAACTGGGGTTCCAATGGGGCGATTTTCCGCAGGCAGAGCAGTACTATCGGGAAGCCATGAGTTTACCGATTCACAATGATTTGACCGAGGCGGAACAGGATTGGGTGATTCAGTCGCTGCGGGAGGTGCTGTGGTGAAGTCTGACCCGAAAACCGTCATAATTGTGCAAGCTCGCATGACTTCAACCCGCCTGCCGGGAAAAGTGCTCAAGGAAGTGCTAGGCAAGCCACTCCTGCAATACCAAATTGAACGCTTACAACGCATTCCTGCTGCCGATCAGATTGTGATTGCGACCACAGTCAATGAGACCGATCAGCCGATCGTCGATTTGTGCGATCGCTTGGGAGTTCCGGTTCATCGCGGTTCAGAACAGGATGTATTAGCCCGGTATTATGAAGCTGCCACCCAGTTCCAAGCAGAAGCGATCGTGCGGGTGACTTCCGACTGCCCGTTCATTGACCCAGGGGTGACCCAGCAGGTGATTGCCTACTATCAGCAGCATCGTCCCCAGTATGATTATGTGGCGAATTTCAGTCTCGATCGCCGCACCTATCCCCGTGGGCTGGATACAGAAGTTTTCAGCTACCAAGCCTTGCAGGAATCACACCAACAAGCCACCGCTGCAGAACAACGGGAACATGTCACTCCCTTTATCTATCAACATCCAGAGCACTATGCGATCGCTGCTTTGCATGATTGTGATAAACCCTTAGCAGCCGATTACAGTCACCATCGCTGGACAGTGGATACGCCAGAAGATTTTGAATTGATCCGTCGAATGCTGACGGAGTTGATGTTGATGAATCCTGAGTTTTCCTGGAAAGATAGCTTGCAATTGCTAGATCAGTTCCCAGATTGGCAGCAAATTAATGCTTGCATAGAACAGAAATCACTCAGGAACAGAACTTTGACCGAATACAAGATAAATGAGGTGAGAAGATGAGAACGATCACAGAACAGGAAACTTTTTGGGCAGGAGAATTTGGCAATGCCTATACCGATCGCAATCAAGTGATACCAGTTCAACGGCAGCCTTTTTTTGCCCAAATTTTGAGTCAGATGGAAGCGGTTCAAACCGTGTGTGAATTGGGGGCGAATCGAGGTCATAATTTAGCAGCAATCGCCGCATTGAATCCTCAACTTCAACTCACGGGTGTAGAAATTAATCCGATCGCCTGGGCAGCGCTGAAACAAGTCTGTGGTGAGAGCGCTATTCAAACTTCTATTCAGGATTTTTACCCGCAGGAACCATTTGACTGGGTATTTACCTGCGGAGTGTTAATTCATCTCAACCCCGATGATTTACCCAGGGTGTATCAAAAACTCTATCAACTCTCGAACCGCTATATTCTGATCAATGAGTATTTCAATCCAACCCCCGTAGAACTCAATTACCGAGGCAATACTGGCAAGCTGTTTAAACGGGACTTTGCCGGAGAATTTTTGGCTGCCCATGGCGATCGCGTTCGGGTGGTGAATTATGGATTTCTGTGGCAGGTGATGCATCCGAGTTGGGATAACACCGTTTGGACGTTACTAGAGAAAGTTGCTTAGCTTGGAAGGGATAAAACAAATTATTATCACGCTGATCCATTATGTTGAATTCATCTACACAGGTTGCGATTATTGATTATGGCATGGGGAATTTACGATCGGTGGCTCATGCCTTTGAAGCGATCGGCAGTTCCGTGGCGATCGTGCATCAACCCGAAGAGTTACAGATGGCAACGCATCTAGTGCTACCTGGCGTTGGAGCCTTTCGTGATGGGATGAAAAACCTCCAGAATGCGGGTTGGATTCCCATGTTAGAACGCATGGTTCTGGAGCAGAAAAAACCCTTCCTCGGCATTTGTTTGGGAATGCAACTACTAGCTACCTGGGGAACCGAACAGGGAGAATGGAAAGGGCTAGGATGGGTGGATGCGATTGTTGAACGATTGCCTGCAGAAAATCCTAAAATTCGTGTCCCCCATGTGGGGTGGAATGAGGTCAAGTTTTTGCAGACCCATCATTTGTTTCAAGGGTTAGCTGCCCAGCAGGATTTTTATTTTGTGCATAGCTATGCACTATTAATAGCCCCTGATGTTTCGATCGCAGGTGTGACAACCCATGGTCATGCATTTGTTTCTAGCATTGCTCAAGAGAATATTTATGCGACCCAATTTCATCCTGAAAAGAGTCAGAAAGCAGGTTTGGCAGTTCTCAGAAACTTTTTAAATTGCCTGCAGCCTGGAGGGACATCATGCTAAAAACTCGTTTGATTCCCGTCCTATTGCTGAAAAATGGATTATTGGTACGCAGTGAAGGCTTTCACACGCATCAAATTATTGGCAACCCAGTTCATGAAGTCAAGCGATTTAATGAATGGAATGTGGATGAATTAATCTATCTCGATATTAGCCGAGACGATGATTACGATCTGCGCCGAGATGATCATAAAATCAAGGACTTGACCGATCGCTGTAGTATTTTAGAAGCAGTCAGCAAAACTTGTTTCATGCCACTCACGTGGGGAGGACGCATTCGCAGTTTAGATGAAATTCGGAATCTGATTAGTCATGGTGCCGATAAAGTCACGCTCAATACCGCAGCCGTTACCACCCCGACCTTGATTACAGAAGCTGCCGCCGTATTTGGGAGTCAGGCGATCGTGGTGAGTTTGGATGTGAAGCGGGAACCGGATGGAAAGCTTGCAGTCTGGATTGAAGGTGGAAAAACGCCAACAGGGCTGCATCCGGTGGATTGGGCACGGAAAGTAGAACAATTGGGGGCAGGCGAAATTTTACTCAATAGCATCGATCGTGATGGAACCGGACAGGGATATGACTTGGCCTTGATTCAAGCCGTTGCCGCCGTAACAACGATACCGATCATTGCCTGTGGTGGGGTTGGTCGTTATGAGCACTATGCCCCTGCGATCGCGGCGGGGGCTTCTGCGGTGGCGGCGGCGAATATCTGGCATTTTCGGGAACTCTCCGATCGGGGGGGCAAACGAGCGCTGTCGAAAGCAGGCATTCCCGTTCGTTAATCATCCCGTTTGCTAATCATCCCGTTTACTAATCATCCCGTTCGTTGTCAATTCAAAGGCTCGTTCAATCCTACATTTAATGCATCACTAAGAGGTTCAGGGTATGGGTGTTCAGTATTGCTCCAAATGTGTCTATCCGGCTGTAAGTGCAACGCCTTTGACCTTTGACGATCGTGGAGTCTGTTCAGGTTGCCGGGTGCATGAACAGAAGGCAAACATTGATTGGAAACAGCGCTGGGAATGGTTGAAGGAACTCACAGATGAATATCGCAGTGATACCAACTATGACATTGTGATCCCGGTCAGTGGCGGTAAGGACAGCTATTTTCAAACTCACATTGCTGTGCGGGAATTAGGCTTAAAACCCTTGCTCGTCACCTACCATGGCAACAATTACCTGCCCGAGGGCGAGTATAACCTGTACCGAATGCGAGAGATTTTTGACTGCGATCACATTATTGTGCGTCCAGCCGTGAAGACCTTAATCAAAATGAACCGCATTGGCTTTGAACTGCAAGGCGATATGAACTGGCAGGGGCATTGCGGCATCTTTACCGTCCCCATTCAGGTGGCAGTGCGCTACAAGGTACCCTTGATTCTTTGGGGAGAGCATGGCTTCATGGATTTGGGTGGCATGTATTCCTACAATGATTTAGTTGAATTCACGGCTAAGTTTCGATTAGAACATGCGTTGCGGGGCTACGATTGGCAAGACTTTACCGACGCAGGCCTAGAAGCATTAGGGCGATCGGATCTCAAGGAAGGCTTAACGGCTAAAGATCTGTTATGGGCCCAGTATCCCAGTGATGATGAAATTGATGAAGTAGGTGTACGTGGTATTTATCTCAGCAATTTTGTCAATTGGGAAGCCAATGATCATACCCAATTGATGATTGATTTATACGGCTGGAAGCCTTCCCAACAGCCGTTTGAACGCACTTACCGCCGGATGTCTAACCTGGATGATATGCACGAGAATGGCATTCATGATTACCTGAAATTTATTAAATTTGGCTATGGGCGGGGAACAGACCATGCTTGTAAGGATGTGCGAGCAGGCACAATGACCCGAGAAGAAGCGATCGAGAAGGTGCGTCAATATGATGCGGTGAAACCCCGCCGAGATTTAGAGCGATGGTTAGCCTACGTGGGCATGAGCGAAGCAGAATTTGATGCAGTGTGCGATACCTTTCGCGATCGTCGTGTGTGGCGAATTGAACAAGGGCAATGGGTGAAAGATAACATTTGGGGGGAACCCTCATCCTATGGAACCGTGCATCTTGCACCAACGGTGACGACCCATACATCCGGGGAGGAATGACCATGAATCTACAACCAGCTCTAGGACGGGAAGAGAGTTCTCTAGCCTATTGGGCAACTGCTTCTGAGCACTATGTCGGTGCGTTGGCAAATGCCTATCATACCCATCGCTTGCAAGTGATTCGATCGCTAATTCCGAATGCACTCTATTGCCCAGGGCAGACTATTTTTGATTTTGGGTGTGGGGATGCGGTTCTCTTCCCAGAATTTTTGGCAGCAGGCGCACAAATCAGTGGGATTGATATTGCACCGGAAATGATCGTTCTGGCCCACCAGCATCTTAGAGATCAAGGATATGAGACATCTCTGGCAAAGCAAGCAGATGTTGATTATTTGACGCAAATCCCAACGGCCTCTTTAGATGCTCTGCTCAGTTTCAATGTGCTTGCCTATTTAACAGATACGGAAGAGCAGCAGTTCTATAGGGAAGCCCAACGAATTGTTAAACCAGGGGGCTATTTGATTGTGACTCACTCGAATCAACTGTTCGATCTGTTTAGTTGCAATCACTATACAGTGGAATTTTTCAAGCAGCAATTTGCCACAGCAGCCGATCGCGATCGCTTGGATGCACTGTTCTCTTGGGTGACTCTGCCGGAGCAGTCGGTGAGTAACGCGGTTAGTTACAATGTGCGAGAAAATCCATTGTCCTACCGATATAAGCTAGCTGATTATGGATTTCAAGAACTGCATCAAGAGTTTATTCACTTTCACCCATTGCCCCCAGCACTGCTGACGGAAAAAACCTATGTGGATACCCTACAGGTGGCAGAGCGCGATCGTTGGAAGCTGATGTTTATGTGTAGTACCTTTGGCTCCTGTGCCATTCGGCAATAAACCCAAACACAACGCAATCTGCTGGAGAGGATATTATGACATTTACAGAAGCAGACATTCGTCCGGATGAATTGTTGAAAGGACAAGCAGAGCGCCTAGCGGCAGATATATCACGATTGATCCAGCATCGAGTTGATTTTGTGCAGGTTCCCTGTCCGGCCTGTGGTGCGGCTGACTGCCAGCCAAAGTTTGAAAAATATGGGGTTCCCTTTGTAGAATGCGATCGCTGCCAAACCATCTATGCCAATCCGCGCCCCCATCCAACCCATCTAGCAGACTACTATCAACATTCAGAAAACTACGCCTATTGGAATCAATACATTTTTCCAGCTTCTGAAGCAGTCCGCCGTGAGAAGATCTTTCAACCTCGGGTGCAACGGGTCTTGGATCTGTGTCAACGATTTGAGATCACCACAGGAACCCTGCTGGAAGTGGGAGCCGGATTTGGCACCTTTTGTCAGGAAATTCAGAAGACCCAAGCATTTCAGCGAGTCATCGGGATTGAACCCACACCAGACTTAGCCCAAACCTGTCGCGATCGGGGGTTGGAAATTCTGGAACAACCGATCGAATCTGTGCAATTGCCGCTGGAATCGTTAAATGCGATCGTCAGTTTTGAAGTGATTGAGCATCTGTTCTGTCCCCAAGCGTTTTTACAGAAATGCTATCAACTCCTAGCCCCAGGAGGCTTGTTAGTGCTCACCTGTCCGAATTGCAAAGGCTTTGATATTTTGACCCTAGGGGTGCAGTCTAGTGCGGTGGATAATGAGCATTTAAATTTATTTCATCCTGCCTCGCTTACGCATTTGGTCACAGCTTGTGGATTTCAGGTGGTGGAAACACAAACACCAGGGCAATTGGACGCAGAGCTAGTGCGGAAACAGGTATTAGCCGGTCAATTTAGTTTGGCAGGACAGCCCTTTTTGCAGCAGGTGTTGATCGATCAATGGGAAACCGTGGGATCTACTTTTCAGCAATTTTTGACCGAAAATGGGTTATCTTCTAATTTATTAATTGCTGCGAGGAAGCCATGAAATTGCTGATTCGGGCGGATGCTTCGGTGCAAATGGGAACGGGGCATATCATGCGCTGTTTAGCCTTAGCCCAGGCAGTTCACCAGCGGGGAGGCACCATCACCTTTGCGATCGCCACTTGCCCACCCAACTTGCAAGAACGCCTCCAGGCAGAAGGTTTTCATATTTATCCCATTGATGCTAAACCCGGCAGCCCAAGCGATGCAGAAGCGACGATCGCCCAAGCCCAACACCTGGGTTGTAATTGGATTTGTGTGGATGGCTATCAATTTGGATCAGACTATTCACCGCTGCTGCAAACCGCCGGATTTCCAGTTTTATTCCTCGATGACTACGGCCATGCCAGTCCCTACCATGCTGCGATCGTTCTGAATCAAAATCTCTCTGCCCAGGAGGAATGGTATGCTCAGCGCGATCGCCAGACAAAGCTGCTATTGGGAACAGATTACACATTGCTCCGGCAAGAGTTTTGGGCATGGCAAGGGTGGCAACGGTCTATCCCAGACATTGCCCATAAGATTTTGATCACGTTAGGTGGTTCCGATCCCGATAATGTGACTGCGCGAGTGTTAGATGCCTTGCAAGCGGTGCAGAATCCCCATTTAGAACTATTGGTGGTGGTGGGGGGCAGTAACCCGCATTTAAAATCGCTCCAGCGCTGTGCCGATCGGTCGATCCACACCGTTAAG
>JAYKGX010000439.1:0-10925 GCA_035285565.1 Synechococcales cyanobacterium | reverse complement strand
GACCACAATCTACACAGATGTGATTTTGTTTGCCTTTCTTGATTCCATTTTTACGGATATGACTCGATTGACATTCAGGGCATTCCATCAAGATTCACCTTAACTCATACCCCTATTATGCAACGCCTACAAGTTTCAACCAAGTTTTGATGAGGAATAATCCAATCTTGATGTTGACACGACTCTCAGCGCCCATCTCCACTAACACTCCATCCACCAGTTCATAGCGAGTATCCGTGCCATCGTCATAGGTCAGATACTCCGTTAGGGTCAGTCTTTTTTGCGTGGCGATGGTCATCGGAAGGTCTCCCAGCGATCGACTGGCTTCATTATATCAAAGGGGAATGTTCATTAGTTAATGCTGCATCTGGCTCACGAAAATGAACATTAATGAGGCTCCGTCCTACAAGAGGGCAGAGCCTTGATGAAATTGAACAATGCTAACCTAGATTCGAGCAATCGACAGCATGGACCAAACGAAATGAGTCTGCGATCGCTAGATGCCATAGCAGCCATCATGGAAAGGTGAATGGATGAAAGTAATTAGCAACCCAAGACACTCAACGTTCGTCCCAAGGCTGATAGCCAATTTCCAATGATTGAAATTAGATAAATTCCTGATGTGAATAATAAGCTGATTAATGATTTCTCCTAATAGATAAGAGGTGCCTTTATCACCCAGATAGACTCAGATCCGACGTGAAGTCACAATTTTGGATTTACGATTAACTTGTCGGGGGGCTGGGATAAGCACCCCAACAAACCAGCCAACAAATCAATTTTAGATTTGCGATTTTGGATTGTAGATTATCAATGATGGCTAGAGAGGGGGGATGACCCAAGGTCGATCGTCTACGATCGCAGTTTTCTCATTTCCTCCTTCTCATTTCTTCCTTCTCCCTTACCAAATTGGATGCATTGAGGTCCCTGCTTGCGGTAGGATCATCCTGTTTTGCCCACAGAATCATGATCTAAATCAGGAGGATTTCAGCGTGACAACCCGTGTCATCATCGTCCGGCATGGCGAAAGTACCTACAACGTCGAGCGTCGTGTGCAAGGGCATTGCGATAACTCCATTCTGACCGAAAAAGGGCGATCGATGGCTGTTCAAGTGGGCACCGCCCTCCGGGAAATTGCCTTTGATGCGATTTATAGCAGTCCACTGAAACGGGCAAACGAAACCGCTAATCTGATTGCGGCTCAACTGTCCCAACCTCTCACTGTTCAAACGATCGATCAAATCAAAGAGATTAATTTACCCTGGTGGGAAGAATTACTGTTTACCGATGTTGAACATAAGTATCCTGATGAATATCGGCTTTGGCGCGATGCTCCGCACCAGTTGAAAATGACTTTAGCAGACGGGCAAGAATTTCTCCCCGTCCCAGACCTCTACGATCGTGCCCGTCAATTCTGGCAAACCATTCTGCCGCAGCATCCGAACCAAACCCTGTTAATCGTTGCCCACAGTGGGATTAATCGAGCTTTGATTAACGGAGCGATCGGTCTGACCCCGGCGGATTATCAACGCATTGACCAGTCTAATTGCGGGATTACAGTGCTGAATTTCTCCGGTGGCTTAGGCGATCCAGTGCAGATTGAGTCATTAAATCTCACGGCCCACCTCGGTACCCCCCTGCCCAAAGCGAAAAAGCAAGAAACGATGCGCTTCCTCTTAGTGCGCCATGGAGAAACTCAATGGAACCGTGAAGGTCGCTTCCAGGGGCAAATCGATGTGCCGCTGAATGAGAATGGCAAACGCCAAGCCGATCAAGCGGGGGAATTTCTCAAAGATGTCCAAATTGATGCTGCAGTGAGCAGTCCTATGGCTCGTCCTAAGGAAACCGCAGAACGGATTCTCCAACACCACCCAGATGTAGCATTAACCACCTTAGTGGATTTGTGTGAAATCAGTCATGGCACCTGGGAAGGCAAACTGGAAGCCGAAATTCGCAGTGAATATCCCGGTTTACTCGAACAGTGGCAAACCCAGCCCGAAACCGTGCAAATGCCCGAAGGGGAAAACTTGGGGGATGTCTGGCGCAGAGCCGAAACTGCCTGGGCAGAAATCGTTGCCGCCGCCAAACCCGGTACCACCACCCTCGTCGTTGCCCATGATGCCATCAACAAAGCCTTGCTCTGTCAAATCATTGGTTTGGGATCAGCTTCCTTCTGGAACTTCAAACAAGGCAATGGAGCCGTGAGCGTGATTGATTACAATTCAATCAATGCAGCAGGCAACGTCACAGGAAATCCTATTTTACGGGCCAGCAATATCACTGTCCATTTAGGAGGCGTATTAGACAAGACCGCAGCCGGAGCCTTGTAGTCCGAGTCATTCGTTCATCTTGCTGTGCGGAATGGATAGGGGATGGGGAGAGCCGGATCAATTCGAACGCACAATCCCCTATCCATTCCCGCTTCCCCCAAGCTTTATCTATCCTTGCATCCATGAAAATTTACTAATAGAACACTGAAGGACGTATGACGATCGAGTTATTACAGCAAGTTCATTTAATTGATGCAGTTTCAGGTCACGATCGCACCGTTGATGTCTTGCTCCACCAGGGCAAAATTGCTGCCATTGAATCCATGATTGCCCCACCTTCAGAGGCAATCCTTTGGGATGCAACCGATTGGGTTCTGGGTCCTGGTTTAGTAGATTTATACAGTCAGTCTGGAGAACCGGGTCATGAAGATCGCGAACCCTTGAATGCGTTTCTGTCTGCTGCGATCGCTGGGGGGTTCACCCAGGTCAATCTTCTCCCCAGCACCCAGCCTGCCATCGACTCTTCTATGATGCTGACGGGGTTGCAAGAGCAGATTACTCACTATGCCTCAGCTTACGAATCGCTACCTCAGGGAATGCCGTTGCAGGTGAATTGCTGGGCAGCCCTGACTCAGAATACGGTGGGTCAACAGATGGTGGAATGGGCAGATTTGCAAGCAGCGATCGGCTTTACGGATGGCAAGCCCTTAACCAGTCTCCCCATGGTGCGGCGGATTTTGGAATACCTGCAACCCTCGGGCAAACCGGTCATGCTCTGGGCCTATCATCCCGGCTTGGCAGGCAATGGGGTGGCTCGGGAAGGCACGGTAGCCTTGCAGTTGGGTTTACCTGGTATTCCCGTGATGGCAGAGGCGGTTCCTTTGGCTTCCTTGCTGGAACTGGTGCGGGAAATTGGTACCCCTGTTCATTTCATGCGAATTGCCACAGCGCGATCGGTGGAACTGCTGCAATCTGCTAAATCAGCGGGCTTACCCGTCACCGCCAGCACCACTTGGATGCATTTATGCTTTGCCACTGCCGACCTAGCAACCTATGACCCCACTCTCCGGCTGAGTCCACCGGTGGGGAATGAAGTCGATCGCCAAGCATTGGTGCAAGCGGTCAAAACTGGGGTAATTGATGCGATCGCGGTGGATCATCAAGCCTATACCTACGAAGAAAAAACCGTGGCCTTTGGCGAAGCTCCGGCAGGGGCGATCGGATTGGAATTAGTGTTACCCATTCTGTGGCAGCGGTTGGTGGGGACAGGTCAGTTAACAGCGGTGGAATTGTGGCGCAGTTTGAGTTGTCAACCGTTAGCTTGTTTGGGCCAGCCGATCGCTCCTTTACAAATCGGTGACAGCAATCTCATCTTGTTTGACCCCACCCAATCTTGGCAGTGCGATCGGTCTACACTCAAATCCGCAGGCGACAACACTCCCTTTTTTGGACAACCCCTCCAGGGACGAGTGATTAAAACTTGGCGAGAATGTGCCTAATTCCAATAGAAAAGGTGAGCCGATCGTCTCGACTCACCCCAGTGATGTTAGATAACAGTGATGTTAGATAACTTATCAACCAAAGCCTGAGAAAGAATCTCTTAGTAGCGATAACCGCTGCTGCTGTTTGGGCTGGGCTTGTGAACGATGAAGCTCATCACTTGGCACTGCTTGATATTGTCAAATGCCACCACGCGGATGTAGCAGTTGGGATACTCAGAACGGCACTGTTGCACTTCTGCCAACACTTCCCCAGGATTGGAGCAGTTGAACAGGGGCAGCTTCCACATCGTCCAGTAGTAGATCTCAGCAGCAGAGCTTTCGTTGAACTCTACGCAGGGGTGGTAGCCTTGCTCGATGGTGTATTGGATCTGACGAGCAATTTGCGCATCCGTAAGGGGAGGCAAGTAAGAAAAAGTCTCGTAACGACGCTCTTTGGGCAGAGTCTTCATGATATCCCTCGAAAATCCTAATCGGTGAGATTTACGAACATTGCCAACTCAACGCATCGATCACCTCGCGATCGACCCATGCGCTGACCAGCAAACAAGCCAACAAGACAGGTTTATGCCGTGCGATCCTGTTGCTCTGGATGATCTCCCTCAAGGCTGACCTGCGTCATTCGTTCCAATTGCTGACTTCGTTGGCTCACATTCGCCGCTTGCATCTGCGATCGCAGCATCCCTGGTAGAAAATCCGCCAGTTCCTCTGCCAAATGCTCCCTGACCGTCAATATCCGGAACGCTAAGTCCGGGCGCTCCCGAAAGAGCTGCTGGATAAACAATTCACCATCTTTAATGCTTTCGCGAGAGGCAAATTGATGTAGCCAGTAGGCTCGCTTGGGTTCGGTCTCATCGAGTTGCTCGTAAACCACCCGCACGGCCCGATAGGTCAGATAACTAATCAGCGTCTTGGTCGTATCCTGGGCAATCTGCTTGAGATTCATATCTGGAAAGAGATGAGGGCTGAAGTTAAGAGAATGTAGGAATTATGCAACATCCCTCAAAATTCTTCATCCTTCCGCCTTCATCCTTAACAGAAAGGGAAAATCATCGCGCCAACAAGAGGCAATTAGATGGTGTCAACCGCTTCAAACTCGAACTTGATTTCCTTCCACAGTTCGCAAGCAGCAGCCAGTTCAGGCGACCAACGGCAAGCTTCACGGATGATGTCGCCGCCTTCACGCATGAGGTCACGACCTTCGTTCCGCGCTTGAACGCAAGCTTCCAGAGCCACCCGGTTAGCCGTAGCACCCGGTGCGTTACCCCAGGGGTGACCCAAGGTACCACCCCCAAACTGCAGGACGGAATCATCCCCGAAGATTTCCACCAGAGCAGGCATGTGCCATACGTGGATCCCACCGGAAGCAACTGCCATCACACCAGGCATTGCAGCCCAATCTTGGGTGAAGTAAACCCCACGGGAGCGATCTTGCTCAATGTAGTTCTCCCGCAGTAGATCGATGAAACCGAGGGTGACTGCTTTGTCCCCTTCCAGTTTGCCCACGACCGTACCTGTGTGGATGTGGTCACCACCGGACATCCGCAAGCACTTCGCCAGAACGCGGAAGTGAATCCCGTGATTCTTTTGACGGTCGATCACAGCGTGCATTGCGCGGTGGATGTGCAACAACACACCGTTGTCACGGCACCAGTGCGCCAAGGAGGTATTCGCTGTGAAACCACCGGTCAAGAAGTCGTGCATGACGATCGGCATTTCCAGCTCTTTCGCATACTCGGCCCGCTTCAGCATCTCTTCGCAGGTAGCCGCAGTCACGTTCAGGTAGTGACCTTTGATTTCCCCAGTTTCTGCTTGAGCTTTATGAATTGCATCTGCCACAAACAGGAAGCGATCGCGCCACCGTTGGAAGGGCTGGGAGTTGATGTTTTCATCATCCTTGGTGAGGTCTAGCCCCCCGCGCAAGCACTCATACACTGCGCGACCGTAGTTCTTCGCAGACAGACCCAGCTTCGGCTTGATGGTGCAACCCAGCATGGGGCGACCATACTTATTCAGCTTGTCGCGCTCAACTTGGATCCCGTGGGGGGGACCTTGGAAGGTCTTCAGATAGGCAACGGGAATGCGTAGATCTTCCAAACGCAGTGCTTTCAGCGCTTTGAAACCAAACACGTTCCCCACCAAGGAAGTCAGCAGGTTGGTCACAGATCCTTCTTCAAACAGATCCAAAGGATAAGCAATGTAGGCAATGAATTGACTATCTTCGCCGGGAACGGGTTCGATGTCGTAGCAACGACCTTTGTAGCGATCGAGGTCGGTCAATAGATCCGTCCACACCGTCGTCCAGGTACCCGTCGAGGATTCGGCTGCCACGGCTGCTGCTGCTTCCTCGTAGGGGACCCCAGGCTGGGGGGTGACTCGGAACGCCGCCAGGATATCCGTATCCTTCGGCGTGTAATCAGGGGTGTAATACGTCAGTTTGTAATCCTGTACCCCTGCGTTGTACCCAGCTTTTGACTGGGTTCGTGCTTGCGCGTAAGACATATCTCCCTTCCTGTGAAAATGTGAAAGCTTTCACGAGCGGTTCCAAGAGTTTCAGATGACCTGATTCTCGGAGCGCAACCAAATACCTATCCCAACCATTGAGTCCCGGCTGAAACACCTGCCTTACAACACGATTTTTATTCGATCGCAATAAAGTCGATGTTTCTAACTGATCCCAGTGAGTAAGGACGAGTTCTTAAGCATAATATCAGGATCTCGATAAGCTTTACTTTAGAGATCCTGTAGCCTTTGATAAATCATTGTTATCTTTTGTAGCGAAAGATAAAGAAAACCTGAAGAAAGGAATTTTTCGAGGGAGTGGAGGCTGGGGAGATGGACATTCCGGTTGTTTCCCCTCCCTCTTTCCAACTCATCAGACCGAAATCGATCTTGTATCCATGACAATCCACGCGACACAATCCACGCGATTGTCTGTCTGGAGTGAGATGAACCAGGACTGAAAATCCGCACAGCTAAATAGATTGTTGCAAGGAAAAATCTAACTCCAGTGCGTCGTTCATTCCCAAGCAGCTTGTCATGATGGAGAACAAGCGATTTTGAAGGTTGAAATTAGCGCTGGTGCCGCTTTGTAATTTTTGGTGCTATTAATTTTGAAATCTATGATGACGATAACAGCTAAACGTTTGCTCCACCTAGTGACCTGTCCTTATTGCCAAGCCTCTCTTCAAGCCTGGACTCACTGTGACCATTGCGGCGCAACTTTTGAGCAGGAAGATGGAACTCCCAAGCTGTTGTCTGCCAGTGCGAGTCGTCGGGTCGAGTTTACCTTCAACGCCCAGCGATCGCAGATCAGCCCCCACCTGTTAGAGCGCTGTTTCCGATATCCTCCTCGATCGGGAACGGGGCATCGGCTACCCTACCACCTTGATCTCGCCCATGCAGAGGTCATGGAGCAATTACCCTCGCGATCGCTGGTGTTAGAAGTGGGCTGTGGGGGAGGACAAATGCGGAACTGGCTGGCAGACAAAGGTCATCAATATGTAGGTGTGGACATTGCCAAGACGCGGGTTCATGGTTGGTTGCAGGAATATGGTGGACCGGATGTGCTCTGTGATGCGCATTTCCTGCCGTTTCAAGCTCAGCAGTTTGATTTGGTTTATTCCGTGGCGGTGGCAGAGCACTTGGCTTGTCCCTATTTAGCAACTCAAGAAATCTTGCGGGTACTGAAGCCCGGTGGAAAATTCGTGGGAACGGTTTCGTTTATGGAGCCTTGGCATGACAGTAGCTTTCTCCATATGTCTCCCTTGGGGGTGATGGAAATGCTGCTGCAAGCTGGATTTACAATTAATTACGTTTGGCCGCGCCAGGGCTACAGCGGGTATGAGGCGATGATGATCATGGGCAGTCGATTTACGAAACCGATTTCAGGGGTGGGTCACCTCATTCATGGCTATTACCAACTAGCCAACCATCTCCGGAATCAAACGAATCGTCTGTTGCAGCGTCAGAACCGGCCCAGCATTATTGATGCAGCCAAGGTGGCAGGGGCGATCGCTTGGATTGCCACCCGTCCCCACTAATACCAATTTTGGAGTTTAGATGGGCGATTTTGGATTGTCAAACCCTGATTGATTGAGGCTTACCGCGTTATGATTCTGTATCAACAATCCGTGGATTTGGTATTAGGGGCTATTTTCCCTCAAGACCTATCCTCAAGACATATAAGGTTGACCCCGTTGTTCTAAGCGGCGGCGATAGAGCAGTTCTAGCTGCCCACCATATTCTTGAATCAGCGCCAGGTGCCGAATATATAGTCCTCGGAAACTATTGGCAAACAGGAGGGTGAAAATTGCTACTCCCAGACCCATGGCAGTTGAAATCAAGGCTGCACTGATCCCGCCGGTGACGGTGACGGTGGTTTGTCCGGCTGCGTCAGGTTGTAACCCCGCGAAGGATTTCATCAAGCCCAGGACGGTGCCCAACAGTCCTAACAAAGGGGACAGCGTGATAATGGTCTCAAAGACGGTGTTAAAGCGCTTCAGCAGAGGGATCTCAGATTGGGCGGCACTTTCTAAGGCAAGGCGAAAGTCATCGGGGGTGGCTTGCTCCAGTTCTAGGGCGGCTAGAAAAATCCGAGCTAAGGGGAGATCGGCATTCTTTTCTAAAAGTGTGAAGGCGGCTTTGGGGCTGCGGCGGTAGAGATTAATGGATTCCCGCATAATGCGATCGCTGCGTTTCACAATGCGACTCCAGAAAATCAGGCGCTCTAGAATCAATGCGATCGCCAGGAGCGAAAATCCGAGGAGTGGGATCATCACCTCTCCGCCCTGGGTAAACCAATTGCCGGATTGCGCTGTCATCCTTTAACTCCGTCCTTAATAAATCCCGTAGTTCCACGACCTCCCCAGCTTAACCCAGATAGGTCGCAGGGGTATCACAGCTACAGAGCTTGATGCGGTTCTCTATCTTCCCGTCCCAACGAAAACCCAAAGTAACTAAACATACAGATGACTAACGATCGATTCCTAGCTTTGAGACCGTTACTAAAAGATTACATTAAATATCTCTCAACCTTAAGTTGTACTGCGTATTACGAGATGATTTAAGTGCTTCATAAAGTTCTAGGAGCAAAATAAATTACCCGTAAAAATCCTGGCTTGCTGTTTTAATTTATGCCAATTATCTACGAGAATATACTTATGCCTTTTGGCTTATGCCACTTACACACAGAGGAACGCTTTTCATGGATTCAACTCACGCCACTCCCCGCCGCACCGTCACTGCTTCTGGTGTTCAAAGTTCCGCTCAGCAACCGTTAGCCACTGTGATCGATCGCATCTTCACCACTGGGCAAATTACGGTCACCGATCGCAACTATCTTTTGCTGATGACGTTGCAGACAACTCCATTGGGGATGACAGACAGGGTGAAGATCGATCGCCTGTTCCAGCGCTTGCAGCAGGGTTTGGTGAGAGTGATTAATTAGAGGATAGGAATTAATTGTGAACGAGAAATAAGTTAGGAATGGAGCGGGACTGACGAATCAGTCACTAAAAATTTAGGGCTTCCGGTGTTTGTGCAACCTTTTGCTGAGAAATTCCCCAGTAGAATAGCGAAAATCTCGTATCCTGGTAGCAGGATTATTGGGAGTGACAGTGGGGAGTGACAGTGGGGAGTGAAACTTGTGAGGCATCAGATTAAGAAAGCCCTGAAAACCTGGTGGGTGGCGATCGCGATCGGCGTTCTGATCGGCATTACTTGCCTAGGGTTCCGGATTGGGATTGGTGATGGGGAATGGGTGGAAGGACGACCTACGGGTTCAGCGTTAGCGCTCAATTCTGATGCGAAAAGTTTTGATACAAGCAGTTCTGGTGCAGGGCAGGCTTCCGCCAAATCTGAAATTCCCGCTTCTCCCCTCAATCCTAAGAATCAGCCTAAAAATTCTGCCGCCCAACCCGTGCGGATAGTACAAGCGGCCAACCAGGATATTCACCAAGTGCTTTCCACCGCCTGTGCAATCCGACCTGGCAAACCCCGTCGTCCCACGGCTCAAGAATTGGCTTTGGTACGTTATGACTTGCCCCTCAGTCGGTTTCGTCAGGGAGAGGGGGCTACGGCACAGTTACCTCGGGAAGTGATCGCCCTAGCCCATCCCACCAATTTTGGGTTGCGATTTCTACAGGATATTAATGGTCGGGCTGTCCAAAATGCGCCAATCGTGGTGCTGCATGAAACCGTTGCCTCAGCCCAATCTACCCTCAATTTCTTCCAAACACCCCACGCCAATGATGACGATCAGGTCAGCTACCATGCCCTGGTTGATCTGGACGGCACAATTTTCTACACCGTTCCGCCGGATAAGCGGGCGTTTGGGGCGGGTAATTCCACCTTTGTGAGTCTGGCGCGGGTGGAAGAAGGGGTCAGAACCAATCCCAAATACCCACCTTCCGTTAATAACTTTGCCTATCACATTTCCCTGATTACCCCTGTCGATGGTCGTAACAATCGTTCATCCCACAGTGGCTATACCAAACCGCAGTATGAATCTCTTGCTTGGCTTGTTGCTTTGACCGGGGTGCCGGAAGATCGGATTACGACCCATCAATTGATCGATCGTTCTCGATCGCGCATGGACCCTCGCAGTTTTAATGCTCGCTATTTTCTAGAACGCCTACGCAGCTACCCCAAGAGTAATGCGATCCCCATTCAATGTATCGGGGGCGGGAATACCGCTGTTAATCAGAGTTCAACTAGCTAAGATGGCGATTATCGAATTTAGCGATCCAACAATAGGGGCTTGCTTGTAACAAGAATCCTTTCACTGCGTTCTGCTCCGCGCCGGAATAGAATTCGGCGCTCTTGGGGCAAAGTCCGTTGAAAACGGACTGAATAAGTGCTGTTTTTGAGTCCCTTGAGGGACTTCGCCCTGAGAGACGGTGGTTTTCAACCACGGGCGGATGAATAACGGAGCGAAAAATGGATGCTGGGATTTTAGCCGGAATAGCTCGTAACAAGAATCCCTTCACTGCGTTCTGCTCCGCGCCGGAATAGAATTCGGCGCTCTTAGGGCGAAGTCCGTTGGAAACGGACTGAATAAGGGCTGTTTTTGAGTCCCTTGAGGGACTTCGCCCTGAGAGACGGTGGTTTTCAACCACGGGCAGATGAATAACGGAGCGAAAAATGGATGCTGGGA
>JAYKGX010000438.1:0-10708 GCA_035285565.1 Synechococcales cyanobacterium | reverse complement strand
ACGCGGGGTAGAGCAGTCTGGTAGCTCGTCGGGCTCATAACCCGAAGGTCCATGGTTCAAATCCATGCCCCGCCACCAAAATTCTATATCAATGATTAATCGATCGAAAATACTTCGATCGATTATTTTTTTCAGAACATGTATATTCGTAATAGGGGGTTTCGTGTTCTCCTCACGGATCGACAGATTTAAAGTGAACTAGTTTACGTGTGAATTGAGTGAGAAGCTATGCGTGGGTTGACAAGCGTGCCATCTATCCATTGGAAACCCGTTTTAGGACTCGCAGTCATGCAGGGAAGTATCACGCTAACCTGGGTAATTTATAACCTCTACATTCCTCAATTACTGGTCAGTTTAGACTTTCCTGAGATCCTCGGGCTTTATCTTTTAGTTATCGAAAATCTCCTCACTTCTGTGATGGAACCCCTCATGGGACTACTCTCCGATCGGGTGCAAACCTGGCTAGGGTTGCGATTTCCTTGGGTGATTCTAGGCACGCTCCTATCAACCGCACTTTTTTTCCTACTACCCTGGACGGGCAATTTGGATCCTGGAACCAGTCTCCGGTGGTTACTCCCGATCGGGGCTGTGGTTTGGGCTTTGGCAATGGCACTCTTTCGTGCTCCGGTGTTGGGGTTATTAGGCAGTTCTGCGGAGCGATCGCACTGGCCTCAAGCAGCGAGTCTGATCATGCTGACCGGAATGCTGGCCAACAACTTGAGCCAACCCGCCCATCACCACATTCTCAAAAATCTTGGGGCGATCGGCGCATTTGGTCTGGGTTCCGCCAGTCTCCTCCTCGCTGTGATCGTATTTAGCCTCACTCAACCCCCTGAAGCCGATCGCCCCATGCGGACTGACTCATCCCAATCGCCTATCCAACCCTCCCTCACCACTCCGCCCAAACCCTTGTTATCCCAACGCTTACTGATTCTTCTGCTAGTGGGGGTTGGCATTGGTCTTGGAAGCACTTTTCTCCGACGCACCCTAAGTTCCCCAGAAGCCGCTCATTTACTGACTGGGTTTACTACCAGTCATTTGATCACGATTTTGCCTGCGGGATGGCTAGCAAAAAAATGGGGCAATCACCGCTGCCTCGTTGCTGGTATGGGAATCATAGGGGGCTTAATGAGCATCCAGGCATTGCTAGCTCCCTTACTGCCTGCCAGTTGGCTCTATGGTTTAGCGATCGCCCTGGGAATTGCCTTCAGCTTTGTCCTCAATGGAACACTCCCCTTTGCCCTGGCGCAAGCACCGACAGAAAATGCAGGCTTTGCCACCGGGGCCTACTTCAGCGGCACAGCAATTGCGACAGCGGGTGTCAGGAGTTTGGATTCCCTAGCAATTTCCTTATCGAATGGATTGCTCAACCTTGCAGGGGCGATCGCCTTTTTAGTTGCCAGTGCCCTGATTATTCAAAACCGAATCCAAACTCGACGAATTTTGTAGGATGTAGATTGCCATCAACGCACCCTTGTCATGTCTGATGCCCATTGCACCAATTCCTCCAGCGCCAGACCATCAGTAGCAAATCCTTGACGCAGCAGGTCTGGAGGAATATAGAGATCATATTTCTGTTGCTTGGGTGTTTCTTCAGCTTCCAAAAATAGCTCTAGGCTCAACCGCCGATTTTGTAAGGATTGTAGTTCCTCCCACAGGGACTCGATCGGGCATTTCCCCAAATTAATCCCTAAAAAGTAGGGCGATCGCCCCCGAATCCCTTTAATCTTCAGGTGCGATCGGCAGTGAACCCGCAAAAAACGCTCCAAACTGCGAAACGCTCGTGTCCCCAGCCAAGGAAACAGACAGGCATAGCCCTCCTCCAACAAAATGAGCGGATTGTGCAACAGTCCCTGCCGTTGTGCCCCCTGTCGCGCTTGCTGCAAACGTTGGGCCGCTTCTGGTTGCAAGTAGGGATAATCCGTTTCTTCTGCTAAGACCTGCCGCATCCGTTGTAGCACTTTGGTGTGAATCGCACCCGTCGTCCCCCTCCAGGAACTGGCATTGGCAGGCTTATCCGTCGGACAAGCTTTAACCGACTTCCCACGACTACTGACTTCCGTAATTTCCCAGACACGCCCCGCCAGTGAAATGCGATCGCCCTCGGTTGGCGGCACCATAATGGATCCAATGATTTTATCCTGCCAGCAGACAAGATATTCTTCATTGTCAGGGAAAATTGCATAGAACTTGAAATTACGGACAATCTTTTCGCCCGTCAAGCCCAATAACAGTGTATTTTCTGCCGTTTTTTCAATGTGGTCGAGTTCCAACCAATGGCGCAACAGTTGACGATAGTCTATCTGAGAAATGTGTTGAAACGGCGGCAGTGTCAGCACCTGCTGGGCCAGTGCTGCTGGGGATAGATCTCCCTGTGCTGCCAAAGTACTCATCGTTTGATGGTAGAGCAAGCTATAGGGATATTGCATCGGCTGGGGCGGTTCAATCCATTTTTCTTCCAGGTAGAGTTGAATAATCGCGATCGATTGCAGCAACTGCCAAGGAATTTGCTCCGGCAGCGTTTCCTCCCCAGAGGGTTTCTCTTCTGCACAGACAAAACGCATCTCTGCCACACCTCCTCGCCGTCCCGATCGCCCCAAGCGTTGCAGAAAACTGGCTACCGAAGCCGGAGCCTCTAGCTGAATGACGCGATCGAGCTGTCCGAGGTCAATGCCCATCTCAAAGGTCATGGTTGCAGCCGTGACAGCAGCTTGATCGACCTGGCGCATCGCCGTTTCTGCCTGTTCCCTCAGATCAGCCGAGACACTGCCGTGGTGAACGTGGTAAATATCGGGGTAGCCTTTGGCTTGGGCAATTTCCCGGATTCCACTGATCACCTCTTCCGTTGCAGTGCGCCCATTGGCAAACACTAAACATTTTTTGCCCTGCGTCTGTTGAAACAGGTGGAGATGGTAAGGATTGAATGCCCGATCGCGGCTATCCCCCTGGGCCCGAACGACCAAACCGGGATTGTAAAAATGCGCTAACGAAAGCTGCAGTTTACGATCGCCACCCTGAATCTGAGGAGTGCTGACTCGGCGATCCGTACCTGCTGCCAGCCAAGATTCTGCTAATCCATAGTCGCCCAACGTAGCAGATAAGCCGATGCGCCGTGCCTGGTGATGGGTCAGTTGTGCCAGACGGTTCAGTTGACAAATTAATTGATCCCCACGATCGCTACCAATAAAGGCATGAACTTCATCAATCACCACAAAGCGCAAATCCCCAAACAATCGCCGCAAGTCTCCAGTGCGGTTGACCAGCAAACTCTCTAGTGACTCGGGTGTAATTTGCAAAATTCCCTGGGGCTGCGTTAAAACCCGTTTTTTCTGAGACTGTGCCACATCCCCATGCCACATTTGCACCGGAATCTCACCATAGGCAAGTAGATCCCTGAGGCGCTCAAACTGATCATTAATCAAGGCCTTAATGGGACCCACATACAGCGCTCCAATTCCCTGTGCAGGGACCTCATCTAACAACGTCAGAATCGGTAAAAAAGCAGCTTCTGTTTTGCCAGCGGCGGTTCCGGCGGCAATCAACAAATGATCTGCCGAATCGAACAGGATACGACAAGCCTCCACCTGAATCGGTCGTAAATCCACCCATCCTTTTTGGTACATATATTCTAGAATGAATGGAGCAAGGCGAGTCTGAGGCGGAAGCATGGGTCAGTCCACATGAAATTGCCCGTTTACTGTAACAAACCCTTGCCTATTTGTAGATTATTGCTTCAGCCAGCCAAGCTCAATATTCAGCTCAACCCTTCTAGGTTTTCTAGATAGTCCCAATTTTTCAAGCAAAGGCGAACTCCAGATCCATTGCCAAACCTATCATGAATCATGTTCATAGAGAAAAAATCGCACAAAATCATCAGCTGCTGATTCTTCAAGATGGTTCAGTGCCTGCCGAATATTGATAACTGCCTCGGCGGAGGGATCTCGACTGCCATTCACCCATCGACTCACATTCGATCGATCAATTCCCATGGTGATCGCAAGTTGATTCTGACTAATTTGGTAATCTTCCAACACGCGCTTTAGCGCTTTTCCTGCCCGACCCATACGCAAAACCATCAAAAATTTTTCAGGAAACACACAAGGTAACTCTATCCACCTGAATGAACCGATCTGACAGCCTGCGGCTGTATCTCCTTCATCTAGGCTGGCTAGAGAAATTAAACAATTCCAAAGTGGTTGCTTCGGTCTAGAAAATCGCCTATGATTTCGATGACTATCTGCAACAAGCTTTGAGGGCAAACATTTTGAAGCCAAACTAACCAGGAGCACACTTTAATCAACCGATTTTAATCAGCTTAGTAATTCACTCAGGTCACCTCTTCGTTCTGACTTGCATCAGCAGAAAGAGGTAAGGCATTATACGCCATTACAACTGGGTGAAAGTTTTTTTGTGACCTTAAGAAATGCACTGTCAACAAATGCATTTTAGGCTTTTGAGAGAAAGATATCCCTACTCCCAGTTACCCTAACAAGGGTGGTCACCGTATTAAATGCGTGACTGACTCAACCGGAATATTCCTCAATCAAGCACGCTCAAGCTAAACTAGCCCCAATCATCGCTCAAACTTCGGGCGATAACTGCTTGGAATTGCTGGTTGCTTCTTGTAAGTTGGCTTCCAGCTTGAGGCAGTTACGACCATCAATTTGCAGCCGATACTCTACACGATCCATTAAACGATTAAGAATCAGCCAACCGTATCCGTGTTCTTGCTTAGCTTCGGGGCTAGGAGGTACGTAATTTGTTGGATCGTATCCTTGTCCGCAATCCCAAATTTCCAGTGCCAGATCTTGCCCCTTCAGTTCAAGCCGAAGAACCACAGGCAGATTTGGTTGTTCCCGGTGGGCATGGCGGACGACATTAGAATAAGCCTCCACCAAGGCTAATCGAAGGCGGCTAGACTGACGAGTCCAGTCGATCACCTCTCCCATCTCTAGTTTCAAGCTGCTGAGCAGCCAATTTTCAGCAACAGCTAAAAAACGGAGATCACTCGGTAAATGCAGTTCGCTTCTCATAGCCTATAGCACCTCCAGCGACAGCATTGTTTGATCGTCTTCTTGAGCAACGGTTTTCTCGCGAATTCGAACCAGCAAATTTTTGAGATCCAGGGATTGTTGCTCTTGGCTGAGCAGTTTCCATAACCCAGTTTGCTGGAGGAATATTTCCGAGTTTCTCGTAACCGTGGTACACCCTGGTAGTTGATCTTGTTCCCGGACTGTTGCTTCCGTCACACCATCACTGGTCAGGAGAAAAATATCGCCTGACTGCAGAGGGAGCGTTTCTGAAGCCGCTCGCCAGACGGAGAGAATCCCAAGGGGAACCCCCCGAATCTTGAGATATCGAGGTTCTTGCATAGCTATCTGAGGATGACGCGACCAAAGCATAGGATACAAATGACCTGCATTGGCATAGGTGATCTGATGGGGCTGTGGTCGATACCGAGCTAATACCATCGTGATAAAACAGTTAGTACTGACTAAATCGTCTAACAGGGTGCTGTTGAGATTATGAAGAACTTCTTCGGGTTCTGGAGAAATCTCTTGGGCTAATTCCCGCCGAAGCACTGAAATGGCACTGGCCATAAATAGAGCGGCTGGTACCCCTTTGCCCGACACATCTCCTACGGCAAGCCATAGATCGCCTTGAGGATGCTGATAGACTTCAAAAAAGTCTCCTCCCACTTCACGAGCGGGGTGGCAACAGGCTTGAATCTGGATTCCTTCCACCTGGGGCATGGTCTGGCGGAGAAGATTGTTCTGGATTTGTCTGGCAACAGCAAGCTCTCCGCGTATCTGTTCGGCTTGCTGTTGGCTGCGTTGATATAGCTTGGCTTGGGATAAGGCTAATGCAGCTTGTTCTGCAACATCCTCTAATAGCTCGATATCTTCCTGAGACCAGGCTTGCTCTTGAGATTCACGGTACAGGGATAGCAGAGCCAGTAAATCATTCTGGTAAATGAATGGGACGACAACACAAGTGCGGTCTTCTCCGTTGGGTCCTTGCAGCGATCGCTGCATTGTCTGAACCTCTGGCTGCAGGAGATCATAGGCTTGCAGAATCTTCTGAGGTATGGATGCTTCCTGCTCTTGAAAAGTTGGATCCGCAACAAAATCAGGTTGACGGTGCAAAACCGCTGGATACAGCGGCTGTCCATTTTCAATGGAAGTCAAGAGTGAAGAATCAACTGCAAAAGTATCTGCTAAGGTAGCAACCAAAGTTTGCAGCATCCCTCTATAGTCCAAGGATTCTCGCAACGCGGTGGTCACCGAGTTAAATAAAGATTCTCGCCGGAGCGATCGTCTTAATTCTTCTGTTCGTTGTTTAACGACACGATAGGTCTCTGCTGCTTGCTGAACTACACCTTGCAACTGTTGTTGGTTCCAAGGCTTGGTAATGTATTTAAACACTTTGCCGGAGTTAATGGCATCTACCAAATCCTTGACATCGGTATAGGCTGTTAGCACGATCCGGATCGTGTCAGGAAATTGTTCTACCGTCTTGCCCAGAAACTCTGTTCCCAGCATTTCGGGCATTCGTTGATCGGAAATAATGATCGCAACTTCGCCATGGCGATCCAGTAAATCCAGAGCTGCCATAGCACTCTCAGCGCGCAGCACCTGAAATTTCAGGCGAAACGTCCGATAGAGCAGGTCTAAGTTGTCTGGCTCATCATCTACGATCAGCATTTTCAGGCGAGCTAAGGGGGTCTGTTCCATGCTTCGTTAGCAGTGGCACCATAGGATCATCATGGGCTTGGTGAACCTTGCAAGTGATTGCGAATTACCAAATGGTGGAAATTCCAAGTGGTTGAACAAGTGGTTGAACATTCATCAAGCCACATCTTTTAGATTACCCAAAAGATCTGAAAATGCTCAGGTCGGCTTAGAGTTTGATGGAGATTAAAGGTTTGGACTTAGACCGGAAAACCCAGACGACCTGCAAAACTGGGGGTCAGGGGTAGCAACACTGTTACCATGAGAAACAGGGCGATTAACCCTAAGGTGGCGCGGGTATCATCTGGTTCTGTGAGTTCATCCAAGCTGGGCCGTTCTAGGTTTCGCTGTAGGAAAAAGATAATCACGGCCCAATAAATTGCTAAGGGGTTGATGAGGGAAGCCAAGCCCAGAATGACTAATGTGGCAATCGTTGTTCGATTTGCCATCTTGCGACCGTAGATAGCTTGGACAATACGACCTCCATCTAATCGACCAGCGGGCATGAGGTTAATGGCGGTGATGACCAAGCCAATCCAGCCTAGGATCACTAACGGATGGACTTCGACGAGCGCCGCTTTGACTCCATCTCCCAGAATGATGCGGGCTAGGGTTCCGACTAGAATCGAGCCTTCAAAAAAGACGGTGGGAACTTTAAAGGCACTGCCGGGGTGAGATAGGTTGAGTCCTATCGTTAACATCACCAAAGCCAACAATCCACCGGTCGCGGGTCCTGCAAAGGCAATATCAAACAAGGTTGTGCGATTGGGTAGCAGGGAGGCAAAATTCGTCAATCCTCCAAAGGATCCAATTTGCCAAGTGGGAAAGAAAAAGGGCAGGGTGAGTTTGACCTGATAGCGTTGAGCGATCGCCCAGTGCCCCAATTCATGCACGACCAGAATGGAGAGGATCCCTAGGGAGATTGGCAAGACTTCAGCATAGCGTTGAAGATTGTTGTAGAAGTCAAAGCCTAATAGAAATCCAGCAGTTTCCAAACAAGTGGCGATCGTCCCAAACAGCAGGGTTACGGCTAACAGAGTCTGAGATCGATTGAGGGGTTGGGGATCATTGCGACTGGTCAACAGAACCACGGTGGGTCTTCCTTCCTGGTTTTCGACCAAAAAGAGACGATAGCGATCGCCCAGTCGCTCTTGCAAGCTAGCAGATAACTTGGCATGAATCACCGCAGGTTCGCCCCGAAGATTGCCATTAAACACCACCCCCTCCTGAAAGGGAATAGTTTGGGTCGCGAAGAAAGTATCAATGCCAAAGATCCCTTGAATGGCTTGCAAATCCACCGCAGGAATTGCGATCAGAACGTCAGAATCCGCATTGGCATCCACATTGGTGCGCTTTTGAGGAGAGGTTGCCTCAGCGCTAGGGGTGGGTTCCTGGGGGGAATTTGCCTCACCCCCTTGCGGATCAGCTAGCTTAGACTCAGCGGGATTGTTTTCTGCGTGAGCTTTGGCGATCGCATCTGCCCGTTTTGCCAATTCTTCTGGGGCAATCCGACGAATCTGTCGTCCGAGTGCCACATAGATTCCGGTAAAAATCACAAACAGCAGTAAATTTCCCAGCAAGTTGACAGAGATCCCTGCGGTAAAGAGACCAAAAAACAACAGCCAAGGTGCCATCAAAGTCACTGATTGCACCCAGGAGAGAATTCCCAATTTGCCGTAGGGACGAGCACGATAGAAGCCCCAGCCCAGAATGACCAGAGCCACTAAAACCGTCAAATTTGTGGTTAGGTTGGTCAGCATTTCTCCACTCTTGCCAAATCCAACCCACATCTTCCCATACTGCAAGCCGAATGACAGTGCTAATATGACAGTGCTAATATGCACCGCGACCTCGGAGAACAACCTGCAAGGTTTGCAGGATCAGGTATAGATCATATTTGATAGACCACCGATCTTGATATTGCAGATCTAACGCGACAATCTCTTCAAAATCCCTAACACTCGATCGCCCTCGCACTTGCCATTCGCCCGTCATGCCGGGTTTCACCTCTAATCGCTGCCAATGATGGGATTCATAGCGTTCTACCTCATCCAAGGTCGGAGGGCGCGTTCCCACTAGACTCATGTCTCCTTGCAGAACATTCCAGAATTGTGGCAATTCATCTAAGCTGGTTTTGCGCAGGAAACGTCCCACCCTCGTGATGCGGGGATCGGACTTGTTTTTGAAAATCAGACCATTGGCTTCATTTTGCACCGCAGATTTTAGTGCATCTGCATTGCTCACCATCGAGCGAAATTTGAGAATTGTAAAGGGACGACCCCGAAACCCACACCGGATTTGGCGATAGAAAATGGGACCTGGATTATCCAATTGAATTGCGATCGCGATCGGCACAAACGCAACGGCTAATAAGACCAGCCCCACCAAACTGCCTAGAATATCTAGACCTCGCTTCCAATGGGAAAAGACAGCAGGATGAATCGAACGGGGCAAGACGACCGTTGAGAACACAGGTTGAACAGAAGAATAAACAGGCATAGTGTGAAAAGCGAATGAACAGGTCGGCTGAACAGATACAAAAAACGGTAGATCCGAGGGATGGTGGAATACAAGCAGGATTGGATACAAGTATGAGATTCCGTAGAATGAACCCGCGTAATTACAACGCCTCTATTTCTGGGCAGGAATCACCCATGCAGACTACTGCGGCAGGTAGAAGTTCCTAACCCCTCAGAAGAGCGATTCAAGGTGAGAGTCGATCGATCACCAGGGTGATTGCTTTTCGTATGGCATCGATCTTTATAATCGTGGCAATTCTGCTTTAATATTTGCTGTCTAAAGCGTAACCAAGTCACCTTTGACCCAGTCACGGCTGCAGCTTAGATGAGTCACATCAGATTGATCAGGTCTATCAGCATAGATCTGATGGAATGCATCCTATTGAGTCACTCCCTTCATCCCAGATGGCATGGCAAGTTTCTTCAAACTATTCCGGAAACGGGATTTGAAAAACTCAACATGACAAAACTTGTGTAACCCCTGATTTCTATCCTGCTTCTGACTTTAATCGCAAACTTGGGTGAAATGCATTCACCCCAGATAGGATCTTTTGCTTCAGATAATTCAAAACTCTGAAACTTTGGAGATATGACTCCTGGTTATTCCATCCATCATTTTCTGGGGAATTCCGGTTCTGCCCCTTGGCATTGAGCGGCGATCGCCCCTACGCTATTGAAAGATCCCTGGGTCTAGGGTTCGTCTTCTATAATCAATCATCCAGCGGTAAAAGCGCACTCGCTCCGCCGAATCAGACAGCTATCCTATGAGTAATGCTTCTCGCTATTGGAATTTAGTCCGTTTGGAACCAACAGGGCGCAGCCGTAACCGGGAACTCCCCCCTGTAAAACAGTTTTTTGTAGAAGAATTCTCAACCGTTGCGGATCCGATTCAAAATTCTTCCATTCAGAAGATTCTGGTTCATCTCCGACAAGGATTGGCAGGGTCAACTAGTCCTCCCGATCGGCTTGCCAAAAGCACCTTAGCAGAACTCAGTTTACG
Organism: Synechococcales cyanobacterium; assembly: GCA_035285565.1. Lineage (GTDB taxonomy): Bacteria > Cyanobacteriota > Cyanobacteriia > Leptolyngbyales > Leptolyngbyaceae > JAYKGX01. The sequence continues at coordinate 458 of JAYKGX010000438.1, read as the reverse complement.
TTGCTTTATCACCAGTCAAATTGAGCAGGTCTGTATTCAACTGGAACTGCAGTTTGGTGAATTACATGGCTTTCGGCGCAATGATCTACTCCCCTTTGTGTTGGACGACGATGGACGCGTGGATCTGAGCCAGTATCAGCCCTTCTCTTGCCACATTCTGAACACCTTTGAACCCGATCGGGGGAGTCTTACCACTTGGACGATCCGGTTGGTCAAGCATCATCGCGAACTGAATCAATTTCTTCTAGAATGTGGCGTGTATCTCCTGAGTGACTGGGCGATTCTCAATGATACGACCCCTCGCAAACTCAGTCGCATTCTCAGTTCCTTTCAACCTCTCACGTCGATCGAAATTGAGCAAGCTTGTCAGTTACTGGAGGCGTATCACCAGGTCTACCGTCGCGATCGGCTGCTACAACGGCAATCTGGCACCACGGGCCAGTGTCCACCCCCTTCGG
>JAYKGX010000437.1:0-6967 GCA_035285565.1 Synechococcales cyanobacterium | reverse complement strand
TAGGAGCCGGATGACCAACGGTCACTGAGTCATGGCTCAGCAAGGTTTTCAACAGGGTTGTCAGTAGAGCGCGATCGCAGTTGCTTCACCACCTCGATCGACAATCCTGTGGTTTGACTAATCGCTGCATCCTCCATCATCGCAAATAAATTCTGGGCGATCGCAACTTGTGTAGTCCGAGTGCCTTGCTCTAGACCCTGCTCTAGACCCTGCTCTAGACCCTGTTTTAATCCCTGTTGGGTGGCAAGTGCGATCGCCCCACGCTGGTCTTGAATGAAAATTAACTGATGCTCCAATTCATCCAGCTCCTCTCGACTCAAATTCGCCTGATTCGCAACCTCGAAGGCTTGGCGGATTTCTGGCACGATGCCCATGGTTGCGGGAATGGACTCCAATTCCCGCGTGTGTTGCAAAAAGTACATCCATTTCTCCGTCAAACTGTCGAGCTGATCCAACCCCAGCTTAAATTTCGGCAATTCCACAAACACCAATTCCAAATCACAACTGGGATACTCCACTAAGAATTCCTTCTCCTTCAAGACAAACCGCGAAATCACCGCATCGAATTCACTGAACATTTCAAAATCAGTGATGGTCAAGGCAATCACCGGATTCAGCAGGGTATAGCGATCGCCACTATCGAGTTGCATGGAATAGGCTTTGGCGGCATTGTAGAGAATCCGTTTCTCAAACCCTTCCACATTCAGCACCTGCATTTCGATGATGACGGTTTGTCCTGTCACGAGCTGTGCTTTGACATCGAGATAGGTATCTTTGACACCGCGAATCCGAGGGGCTTGGTAGGGATTCAGGATGGTGAGGTCCGCAATGACAGATTCGCCATTGTAGAGAATCCCGTTGAGAAAGCTGATCAAGATAGCATGACTCTGCTCCGAGCCAAAGATTTTCTTGAAGGCAAAGTCTGTTTTGGGATTGATGAAGATCATGACAAAACGGTGTTGGAATCGTTCATCTATCTTAGATCACGCCAACGAATGAGGGGCAATTCAAATATTGATTCTCAAAATAAATATGAGACCTCTTAATGAGACCTCTTAAGTTGAAGTATCCTCAATGCTGAGTTCCATCATTGATAGACCATGATAGACTTGCATAAAAACTTTCTTGTCAGCTATGCATTGCCGCTATCCTTCCCGATTCATCGCCAGTCTTGCTAGTCTTGCCATTCTCAGCCAGTCACCGATCGCCCGATCGCAGTCTAGCCCCCCTCCTGGCATCACTTTGCCGCCTAACCTGCCCGATCGCATTGAAGACCCGCCTGCCAAACCATCTGAGTCGCCCCTGTCCAGCCCAACGCCCTCTGCTCCCTCGCCGAATTTACAAATTCCTGAGTTGCCTAGCCCGCCCCAAGCGCTCCCTTCCGAACCCCCCCAGGAAACCCCAGTTCCCAACAAAGCGAAATTTCGGATTCAGCAAGTCGAAGTCCTTGGCAACACCGTTCTGCAAGCAGAAATTGCCCAACTCACCCAGCCCTTTACCAACAAACTCGTCAGCTTTGAAGATCTGGTGCAGTTGCGCTCCGCCATCACCCAACTCTACCTCGACCAAGGCTACATCACCTCCGGCGCATTCCTCAGTACGAACCAATCCCTGCGCAAAGGCATTGTGCAAATTCAGGTGATTGAAGGTCGGCTGGAAAAAATCAACATTACCGGGCTGACCCGCCTCCGCGAGAGCTATGTTCGCAGCCGTTTAGCGATCGCTTCCCAACCGCCCCTCAGCCGTGCCAACCTCGAACGCAGTTTACAACTCTTACAACTCGACCCCCTGCTCCAACAGGTCAACGCCGAACTCACCGCTGGCAGTGCTCCTGGTCTCAGTGTTTTGCGCCTGCAACTCAAAGAAGCCCCCCCCTTCAGCGCAGGACTAGAAATTGCCAACAATCAAGCTCCCAGCATCGGCTCCATTCAAGGCAACCTCTTTGCCAGCTATGCCAACGTCACGGGCTTTGGCGATCGCCTGCAAATTGACTACGGTCGCACAGAAGGGCTGGAAAACTATGGCATTCTTTATTCAGTTCCCTTCAATGGTCTCAACGGTAATTTTAGTGTTCGCTACAGTAAAAACAATAGTGAAATTATCGAAGCAGTCTTTCGTGATTTAGGCATTCGCAGCCGTTCTGAAACGCTGTCTTTTAACCTTCGTCAACCTGTGATTCGATCGCCCCAAACCGAACTGGCATTTGGATTGGCATTAGATATCCGCCGCAGTCAAACCTTCCTACTTGACGACATTCCCTTTTCCTTTTCCGAAGGTCCCGAACAAGGGCGATCGAAAGTCACCGTGTTGCGATTCTATCAAGATTGGGTCAACCGCAGTGCCACCCGAGTCCTAGCAGCGCGATCGCAATTTAGCTTTGGTCTCAATGCCTTTGGTGCGACGGTGAATGATGTCAGTGTGGATGGTCGCTTTTTTGCCTGGTTAGGTCAATTTCAATGGGTGCAGCAGATTTCTCCTCGCGTCTTGATGGTTGCCCGCATTGATACCCAGCTCACCCCCGATCCACTCCTCTCATTGGAACAATTGAGTCTGGGCGGTGTGGATACCGTGCGAGGCTATCGACAGAATCAACTGGTAGCAGATAACGGTTTGCTGGCGGCCCTAGAGTTTCGGATTCCCCTCACCCGAAATCCCCAGATCCTACAAATCACCCCCTTCATTGAATTTGGCATGGGGTGGAACAATCGATCGCCCCAACCCGACCCCAAACTCATTGCTGGAATAGGTACCGGACTGCGTTGGCAAATAGCCCGAGGTTTCAATCTCCGTTTAGATTATGGCTTCCCGCTCATTCCTCTCGACGATCGAGGGGATTCTCTGCAAGATCAGGGATTTTATTTTTCCCTGAATTATCAACCGATTTAAAGAACGAAGAAACCCCATATGGATCTGGTATCCACACCAAAAAACGAACAAACCCCATATGGATCTGGTATCCCACGCCAAAAAACGAAGAAACCCTGTAGGGGCGTGTATCCCACGCCCAAGAATCCAAAACGAAGCGAAAAATAAAACAATAAAACAATAAAACATAACAAAAACGATCGCCCCTCCAAAATCCAAAATCCGAAATCCGAAATCCGAAATTGGTTCGGTTGTTGGCTGGGTTTTTCTGGGCGCGGGATGCGCGCCCCCACGGGTTAATCCTCACCCCCATTGTCTGATTTGGTATAACTCCCCTAACCCCTAACTTTAGTCGAGTGGCAAATCTACGGATCCCTGCCTAGAGTGACTAGTATGAATGCTGCTTGGAGTCAAAAGGGGGGCAGAAATCAGCCATGGAACCGTTATCCAAAGACTATTTGGGCAAAGGATTGGGATTTCCCTTGCGCACGACCGTCCAGGGGAACCTCCAAATTAGCCGTTGCGATCGCAGTGTGGAAGATTCGATTCAAATTATCCTGCGCACCAGTCCAGGAGAACGGGTCTATCGTCCAGACTTTGGTTGCCGTTTGGGGGAACTGGTGTTTGCGCCGCTGAATACTCAAACCCTCCTGTTGATTCAGCTCTGTGTGCGCGAGGCCTTGGAACAGTGGGAACCTCGGATTTTTTTAGAAGAGGTGCGAACTGATCCTGATCCGATTCGCGGTCGGGTGGATATTACGGTGGAATATCGCATCAAAAACCAGCCCGATCTACGCAGCTTGGTCTATCCCTTTTATCTGTTACCCGCAGGAGGTCAGACGTAAAACGTGGAATTTGACTTTTTGCCAAAACTACCCAGAGCCAATCTCGACGATCGCACCTATAAGGATCTGGTCGATGAATGCATCCTGCGCATTCCCCGCTATTGCCCGGAATGGACGAATTATAATGCTTCTGATCCAGGAATTACGCTAATTGAATTATTTGCCTGGTTAACTGATCAGATGTTAATGCGGTTTAATCAAGTGCCGCGTCGTAATTATATTGCCTTTCTGGAAATGTTGGGGATTTCCTTGCTGCCGCCCCAGCCCTCCCATACAGAGATTACCTTCTATCTCACTCAGGCTCAAACCCGTGAAAATGCCTTTCCCCCGATCGCTGCTGGAACAGAAGTTGCCACGGAACGACGGGACAATGAAGAGGCAATCATCTTTAGCACCGATCGCGATTTACACATTGGTATTCCGCGTATTCGGTATTTTCTGACCGCAGAGCAAGCCCATCTTACCCTGAATGCCTCCGATCAGTTAACATCTCAGATCGAGGCTGTTAGTGATCCAATCCAGCTACAGCAACAAGAACAACAACGTCAACAAACACAGAATCGTCTACAACTGAATGATTTATTTGCCAATCGCTGGCGAGAAGAAGGTGGAGTGTGGTCTGGGCGAGAACAGCCTGTTTTTCGGTTGCAACCCCAGGTGGGGAATTGTTTTTATTTGGTGCTAGAAGCCGGAACAGCCTTGGAAGGCAATGTGGTGGTGCTGACGATCGCTGGGGAACCTGCAGGTCCAACTGGAATTGATCCACGCCGTCCGCCGCGCCGTTGGGAAGCTTGGGATGGACAACAGTGGCAACCGATTCTGCGGGATGAAATGGATGATGGCACCCTGGGCTTTAGCTTTGACGAAGCGGGGCAGCCTGTGTTGACTGCAGTGAAAGAAGCGGAAGTACGCTTGCATTTGCCCTTGCAATTTCCCGTGACTGAATTTGAAGGCTATCAAGGGCGATGGCTCCGCTGTGTGTATATCAATCCCCAAGAGATTGATCCGCAAATGGGACGAGGTTACGATCATGCTCCCCTATTTAGCAGCCTCAGTATTCGATCGATCGGCGGTACAGTCCCAGCGCGCCAATGTGCAATCGTCCGCGATGAACTACTGGGAGAAACATCAGGGAAACCGGGACAGGTGTTTGAATTGCAGGCCCAGCATATTCTGTCCCGTCAGCCCGGTGAGCAAATCATCCTGATGCCCCCACCCGAGCTACAGAGCCTAGAAGATCGCAATCCTGGTGAAACTTGGATCGAAGTGCCAAATTTTGCAGATTCTACTAGCCGCGATCGCCACTATACGTTAGATTCCCTCACCGGACGAATTCAGTTTGGACCCCAGGTGCGCGAACCCGGTCATCTGCGCGAAGAAGTTCAATTGCGTCGTCAAATTCAACAGCCCAGTCAGCAAATCAGTCAGTACCCCAGCCAGCAACCCACCCTGCCAAATGGAGCGTCGCAGCCCCTTGCGCCTCATGCAGACTCTGCTGCCCATTGGGAAACCCTGCAAGCTCACCAGTATGGAGCCGTGCCGCCCAAGGGATGGACTGTCCGAATGCAGCAATATCGCACCGGAGGTGGACAACAAGGGAATGTGCCAGCGGAAACGATTCGGATTCTGAAAACCGCGATTCCCTACGTCGATCGCGTGATTAATTACCAACGAGCCATCGGAGGAGAAGATGCAGAATCACTGGATGAGGCAGTGTTGCGGGTTCCCAGACTTTTGCGAACCCAAGAACGGGCAGTTACCGCAGAGGATTTTGAAACCTTAACCTTGCGATCGAGCCGAGCAGTGGGTCGTGCCTTTTGTCCAACTCAAACCAATCGAGCAGCGGATCGGGCGATCGTGACCATTTACGTCGTGCCCCAGGTGGCAGAAGCCCCATCGGAGCAAGGATTAGCTCCAGAACGACTGCGCCTATCTCCGCAATTGAGCCAGACGATCGCAGATTATTTAGATGAGCGACGGTTATTGGGCGTGGAAGTGAAACTGGAGGAACCCAACTATGTTGGCGTAACGGTGCAGGCGGAAATGCAATTGGCTCCCGAGTTTCAATCCAGTGAAGCCCAGGAAACCATTCGTCGCAAACTGGCTCAGCAACTCTATCGCTTTTTACATCCTCTCACGGGGGGTAAGCAGGGTCTGGGTTGGGAATTTGGCGAACCCCTTTATCGCGCCGATGTAGCCGCCTTGCTGCAGCGAATGCCCGAAGTTCGATATTTGCGGTTTGTGGAACTGTATGAATGGCGGGCGGATGTGGATGGCGGGCGGATTCATCGTCCAGATGGGGTGGTGTCTCCCGGTGCCCTCGGATTAATTTGTTCCTGTGATGCCCAGGGACGCGGTCATTTACTCCGGTTTAGCCAGGAGGATTTCCGATGACGATCGCCTTCTCCAGCCAGCTCATTCAAGTGAGTTTAACACCCATGCAATTGCCAGAGGGACGGAGCAATGCAACGGCTCAGGCAGCTTGGGGCGGCAGTGTGGTGCAGGAAAGCCAAGAGCGGCAACGGTTGCGGCTCACACCGGGAGAATGCAGTCAATTACTGGTGCAAATTCGCAATTTAAGTCGCGATCGCCATCTCTCCATGCGGTTACAGTTGGTCGGTAATTTTCCAGCCCATTGGGTACAACCGTTGCATCAAGCGCCTATCATTTTATCGTCAGTGGTATCATCTCAGCCATCATCTCAGCCATCATCCCAGCAATCGTCCCAGCAATCTTTCCCGACCAGCCACGTCGAGCAGTTGAATTTCAATTTAACCGATTGGCCGCCGGAAACGGTCACAGACTTGCAAGAGGGCGATCGCCCGTCCCAATTCTTTGAGCATCCCACCGCGCTGCAACCCCAGGAAACCCTGGCGATCGATTATCGGGCACAGTTACTGATCTATGGTTTTCCAATCCAGAACGAAGGAGAATCTACGGCTGAACCGCGATCGCCTGCCAATCCAGATGCGGAAAAATTAATTGGTGTGGTGGAATTTGACCTCTTGGTGCGTCCCCGTAGTTTGTATCTGGACTTTTTGCCAGCCATTTACCGAGAAGTAGATTTTATTGGCAGACTCCTGAAAATTTTTGAGCAGGGGTTTGAACCAGCAGTCGATTCCTGGCAGATGCTCTGGGCTTACCTCGATCCCCATACGGCTCCCACTGCCTTGCTTCCCTTTTTGGCGCATTGGGTGGGTTGGCCGGGACAGGTGCCTTGGGATGAACGGCAACAGCGACAGTTGATTCGGCGGGCG
>JAYKGX010000436.1:0-5427 GCA_035285565.1 Synechococcales cyanobacterium | reverse complement strand
ACTTTGGTGCTGTCAAAGAGTCAATGGGAACGGTAATGACCCGCTCGGGAAACGTCACTGGCTCGATTGTAATTGGAACTCCTGGGTTTATGCCTTCTGAACAGGCTGCGGGTCGCCCCGTTTATAGTAGTGATCTCTACGCAGTTGGCTTAACGGCAATCTATATGCTGACTGGCAAGTTGCCACAAGAAATAGAGACCGATCCCAAAACAGGAGAAATTCTTTGGAAGCCGTATGCACCGAGAGTGAGTCCGACTCTTGCTTCTATTTTAGATAAAGCAATTCATTCCTATGCTCATGAGAGATACACTACAGCTAAGGAAATGTTGCAGGCATTGCAGCAGAAAGCTACGCCAGGACTTCCACGGTCATCTTTCAAAGAATCTTCAAACCTATCCCGTACCGTGGTGGTGGCTCCTGGACATAAATCATTCCATTCCGAGTTCTCTCCCCCTCCGTCTAAGTCAGGTAATCTGTCCAAGCTGGCGATCGCCGCAAGCCTGTTTTTAGTCGCAACAGTTTTGGGTGTTTTTATAGCCGATCGTGTCACAAAGATAGCACAACCCCCAACCTCCACTCCACCCCCCACTCCCACCCCAACGCTCACTCCAACCCCCACTCCAACTCCTATCCCAATTTCTAAAGACAGCACGTATGCACAGAAATTGCTTGGAACATGGGAGACTCAGCACATCCAAGATAATATCCTGTTTCAAGCGGAAGAATCCTTCTATCCCAACCAAGAATTTTCAGGGGCTGCTGTTGTGACTGATGGTGAAGATACGCTCTATTTAAGATACAGTGGTACTTGGAAAATTGAGGACGAATATCTTTACTATAAAGTCACTTCTAGTAACAATACAAAATTAATGCCAATTGGTGATTTGAGCGCGAATAGAATTATCAACATTACGGATAAAGATTATGTTTACATAGATAGCTCTGGAAAACAACATGTAGATAATAGAAAGTAATAGATTAGTGACCCAGAAATAATATTTTAAAGACATTGAACACAGACATTTAACCTGACGGATCAGCATTTTAAAATGCTGATCCGCAAAATTATTTGTTTTCTAAGTCCGTGTTGATGTATGAGTAATTTCACGGCAGTAATTTCACCGATAGATATAGGATGTTTATTCTAGTGCGCTTCATTAAGCTGAATGTATGAGGGTTCAGGAGTCTTTTTTGGCTCACCTTATCTACATTCTATAGCGGACGATTTTGAATGAAGAGACATCTTACTTTCGCACGATCGCTCATTCCACTATTCTATACTGCTTTACTCGTAGGTGCGCCCCTCCTTGCGGGAAAAGTTGATTGCCTCTTCTCACAATCCACGAGTTCGATCGCCCAAGCGAGCACGGTGAATCAGTTCCATTATCAGCAGTTAGTCGATCGCAAATTTCAATTGCGGCTCAACCTAGCTACAGGAAGTGGGACTGCTTTCGATCCGAGTTCTGGATTCACCTATGAGGTGAAGAATTGGCAGATTGTCGGCGGGCAAACCACTGTTTTAGGGAAAACCGTTAAATTCTATACGGTGAAACCCTTGAATTTTCAACAGCCCACGATTTTCATTACCCATGGATATATTGTCAGCGGTGGCAGCAACATTGCTGTTGCCAAACTGTATGCCCAGCGTTATCCAAACTATAACGTGATCGTGATGGATTGGGGCAGTCTTTCCAAAGATGGAATGATTCCTGTCATTTCCAATGGATTTATCAACAAAGAATATAAGGATGCGGCAGATGCCTCGATCGCAGTGGGCAAGAAAATGGGACAGTTGATCCTGGGTTTGCGGCTGAATCCCAATCAAGTGACTCTGTTGGGGCATAGTTTAGGTGCTCGTGCCAGCCAATTTGCCGCAGAAACAGTTCGTCAACAATGGCAAAACCAACGGCAAATTCAACTGTTAATCTTGCTTGACCCGGCAGGACCTGGATTTCAACCTCGCCTCTGGGATTGGATTGCAGGCGGATGGCGGATTCGGCAAGTGCCAAAAGACCGACAGGCTACCAAAACGATCGTGATTCATACCAGCGATCGCTGGGGCGATGAACGGCTGTTAGGCAATATTGATGTCTACATTCGTAAACCGACTCGTACACCTGCTTTTCAGATTGATGATCACACCTATGCGAATCAATATTGGCGCGAACTGGTGAGCAGTGGTCAAGATCAAATCCTCATCAATTCAACGGCTCAGCAGCCTGTGCGAATGCCCCATATGACCCGGATTGTTTATCGTTAGAGGCGCTTACGATGCATCAGTTGACCCAGTTGCAACAATACCAAATGGAAACCCTTAGGCTTCAGGGTCAACTTTCATTGAGGCTCCCTGCAAAGCCGATCGTCAGAATGCGACAAGTTCAAGTGATTCAACATACCCGGCTTCAGTTAGAACGACTAGAAGAACGTATTCGATCGCAAATTTTCATCAGCTTGTTCTCAAAGCAGCGATCGCGATACACAACACTTCTTCAACATGTCAAACATCTCTTGGACTACAGCTTTTGTCTCCAACTGATTGCGGAAGAATATCCCCAAGATCCAGTGGGAACCGTTGCTTGTTTACAGACAATTTCGCTTCAAATTTCTAAATTGTCCATTTCCTAAATTCTTCTCATTACTCATGTTTACAACAAATCAAACCGCTTCTTCTCTTCTTCTCCAAGATTCATCTCAAACCAGCTCATCCAGTCTGGCATTCAATCCTTCATCACCCTTGGATGTCCAGCCCGTGAACTTGACCAATGCCTTGCGTTCCAGTTCATCTTGGGCACCCGAGCAGATCCCGTTCAGCACATATTCTGTCTCTTCTCCATTCAAGTGGCCCGATGTTGTTCCCAAAGTAGATCTGGCAGCTAATCGCTTGATTGACAATGCTGGCAGTGATTTCCTGGGCGATCGCAATAATCCGTTTGATGATGTCAAGTTCCAGGTCAGAGATGAATTTCGACTGAATAACCCATCTGCCATTTCCCAATTGTCAGATACGCTTCAAATCACCCGCCAAACTCAGTTAGGCAACTTCGCCCAGAACTTATTCGGGTCACCCGCTGTGAAGATTGTCAATGAACTGCCACAAATCCAACTGCCTTCTACCGTAGCGATACAATCTAGTTTACTGGCAGATTTAACTAAACCGACAATCTTTTCTCAGAACGGACTCACCTTTTCAGGCAACGAGGTGATGGAGAATCGCACTTTTGTCGTGGAGAGTGGCGATATCAATTTCAATACAGCCGCTACCTTGAAAAACGTGACCTTGATTGCCAAAACTGGAAGCGTGAATCTAGGAGACATTCAGGGTGAGAATATCAAAATTTGGGCGGCTAATTCCATTCACATGAACCAAGGGGCACGCTTTGGCGGGGATAATCTCTTTGTCACCGATCGCGGCGATATGATTTGGAATGGTGCAACGAAAACTCTGGGAGAAGACGATCGAGTCAAAACCTTTGTGAATGGCAACATTTTCTGGAACAGTACTGCTAACACGAGAGGTGAATTTTGGACATCTGGCAACTTCATCGCCAATCAATCTTCTGAATTGAAAGGTGCAATCTATGCACAAGACGATATCATCTTCAATGCCAAAATGAAGGTTACTGGAGAATGGGGACGGGCTGAGGAAGCGATCGCCACCGCAATCCATCAACTTCAAGACATGGCCCAGATCCTGGAGGGCGGAATTGCTGGACTGGATGAGAAAGAAGCCGATCGATTTTCCGAAGCAGAACTCAATCAAATGGAGTTGGAACTCACAACGCTCCTGAATCAGATCCCTCCCGAGACCTTATTAGCCAATCCATTACGGGGAGATACGTTGATTAATTATGCAGAGGCATTGCCCAAAGAATTCATTCCAAACCAATTTCCCACACCAGGCTTTGTCCCCAATCCATTACCCTTACCGGATTTTGCAGCCTCTGTGCCGTTCCCAACCTTGCCGCAACAACCTCAGCAGAATCAACCGCTAATTGGTTTGATTGATACAGGCATTCATGAAGGTAATCCCCAGATTGATTACAATCGCCTCATTGCAGGATATGACTACACAGATAATGATGCCAATCCTTTCTTGCCACCAAAATCTGCATTAACTCCTGAAGATGACTATGACGATCACGGGACGCAAATGCTGGAAATCATGACAGGTTTGAATCCAGATGCACCTAAATGGGTGAGTCGCAGTGTGGACAGTGGCGATTGGACCTTAGCAGTGCGAGAGTTTGTGGATGTGGTCAAACAGCGTAATTTACCCCATGGGATGATTAACTTGAGCTTCGATCTCCTGGGAATTCCGGCAGGTGTTGATCCCAAAGGGGAACCAATCACCCGTCCCTACCTGACTCGCTATGAATACCATGCTCTCAGATATGCGCAGGAAAATGGCGTGTTAGTAGTGGTGTCTGCGGGTAATGAGGGTGAAAATCGTTTAACGGCCTTGGCACGAGCTTCTCGCTATTTGGACAATGTTTTGGTAGTAGGTGCAGCCACGGGCGATCGCCGAGCAGGGTATTCCAATTATGGCAAAGGGTTAGGCTTGCTGACGGATGGCTCTGGGGTCGCGGGTTCTGAGGATGATTGGGAAAGTCCGCCCACCGATGGAACCTCTGCCGCTTCGGCCCGAGTTGCCGCGATCGCCGCTCAGATTTGGGCAGTCAATCCGAACTTAAGCTATCGCCAAGTGATGGATATTCTACAGGCAACGGCCCGCGATCTGGGCACACGGGGCTGGGATGAAGAAACCGGAGCCGGTCTCATGGATGCTGGGGCAGCGATCGCGGCGGCCAGTACTTGGGCACAACCCGCTTCTCAGCTTGAAACCGAGAAAACGCTGGAGGATTTGGTGGATGATTTCACCGTCTGGGCAACCACCTATCAACGCCCCAATGGTCGATGCTGGAAGACATTCTGGAAAAAGTTGCGTCGGGTGTTTAAGAAAATCCTGAAGATTGCAGGCAAGGTGATTGGCTTTGTGCTGAAAAATATTGGAACGATCGCTGCCATGTTTACAGGGATTGGAGGTGTTCTCGGTGTTGTTGCTTCTAAAGTGCTGACGGGAACTGTCTTTAAAGTAGTTTCAGGGGCTGCTACTTTTCTCAGCAAGGTAGGTGAAAAGATTGATAAATTCAGTACGAACAAAACGTTCGTGAATGTGAAAAAGGCGTATGAGGGCATCACTAGCTTAGTGGGCCTCTTCAAAGTACTGTTGAAGCCTTAATACATTGGAGAAGCGATCGTAGGAAACTACGATCGCTTCTCGATTTAGGAAACTATGCCGGTGATTCACCACTGAAGCGCCTGGTCATCATTTGCAATACAGCCCGGATGTCGCCTTGAATCTCTCGCAGTTCTGCCATCTGAGTTTCATGGTTCTGAAGGATTGTTTCCATTCGATCGATTCTTTCC
>JAYKGX010000435.1:0-3368 GCA_035285565.1 Synechococcales cyanobacterium | reverse complement strand
AGCGCAGTATGAAGCCTACTACCAAGGGCAACTCACCAGCCAACTTTTGGAATTACCAGAGATTCAACAACGGCTGCTGCAATTAGAACGATCGACCCAACGCCGCACAGCCCTCGTCTATGTGATTCCCAGTCCCAAGTTTCTCGATATTATTCTGGTGCCGCCCAACCAACCTGCCCTACATCGCCGGATTCGGGTTTCTAGTGAGCAACGTCAATCCGTGATTCGCAGTTTTCGCCAAGGGGTTGTCAATCCAGATTCCTTGCCCGAAGATTATCTTCCAGCCGCCCAGCAATTGCATACTTGGATGATCCAACCGATCAGCACGGCTTTACAAAATCAAAAGATTGACAGTTTAATTTTTTGTTTGGGGGGTGGACTGCGCAGTTTACCGATCGCCGCTTTGCATGATGGGCAACGCTTTTTAGTCGAACGCTTTAATTTAGCCATTATCCCAGCTTTTAATTTACTGGATCACCGTACTAGTCAACTGCGGAAGGGCCAGATTCTGGCGCTGGGGGCTTCGGAATTTGCCAGCGAGACTGATTTACCTGCCGTACCCTTGGAGTTACAAGCGATTACCGATCGCCCCTGGCGAGGCAAAGTGCTGCTGAATCAAGCCTTCACCCTACAAAATTTCCACCAAGCCCGATCGCAGGCTCCAAACCACTTGCCCTACAACATCATCCATTTAGCGACCCACGCTAATATTTCTGAGCAATCTGTCCAACAATCCTATATCCGCTTTTGGGATCAGCCTTTAAGCTTGGATCAAATGGCAACATTAGGGCTGCGGCAACCTCCCGTCGATCTGCTGGTGCTGAGTGCCTGTCGCACGGCTCTAGACAGTCCTGTAGCTGAGTTAGGGTTTGCTGGACTGGCGGTGAAATCAGGAGCCAAAGCTGCGATCGCCAGTCTCTGGTCTGTCAACGATACAGGCACTTTTATTTTCATGACGGATTTCTATCGACGCTTGAAACAGGCTCTTATCAAGGCAGAAGCCTTACGACAGACCCAACTCTCTTTGCTCAGACACCCGATGCACTTCCAGCAGAATCGTCATTGGCGAGGCGGACAGCCGCAACTATCAAAGCTGTTGCAATCGTTAGAAAAAGACAATCTTTCCCATCCCTATTACTGGGCATCTTTTACGATGATTGGTAATCCTTGGTGAGGAGGGATAGAATTTTGGATTTTGGATTTTGGATTTTATTCGGTAGGGCGTGCTGGGGGGTTTGAATCATGCGTTCTCGACAGGATATTGTGGAATTATTTTCGACCTTTTTGCAGTTTATTGACGATCGTCCAGGTGGGTGGGTAACTGATGGCAGACTTCAGCGGAGTATGCTGCGCCATTTAAAGGCTGATCTCAACCAAGTCAACACCCAGCCAGCCCCAGCTAGCTATTCTGAAAATTTTTGGGCGGTATATTGGCATCGTTGCTGGCAAAATTTTCAGTTGGCAGCTTCTGGCAATTCCACCCCTGACAATTCCGCATCGATCGCCCCAGCATCGATCGCCCCGGCATCGATCGATGCGATCGCCCCCGCCCTGTCGTACAGACGTTCCGCCGGAACGTCTCTACAAGCCGATTTGCCTATTCCCGATCGCCCCGATCGCCCCGGCCCCGATCGCCTGCCCCAGGCCCATTTAACTGCCTATTTGCAGGAAACTTGCTACTGGAGCATTTATCGCACTTTACCTCAACAGAATTCTGGCTCTAGCAAATTGGCGGATGCGTTTCAAGTGGCGATCGCGGAAGTCCCTAGACTGTTACGAGCGTTTGACTCTAGCCAACGCCCTAGTTTGAAAACCTATGCTAATACGGCTTTTGCTAATATTCTCCGCAGCTATTTGCGCCAACAACGGGAAATTGATCTGTGCAATGAATGGGGTTTGTTGCTGAAGCTCAGCCGGAAACAATTGACCGAAAGCCTCTACCATGCTGGATTAGGAGAGACGGCGATCGCTCAAATGCTTCTGGTCTGGAGGTGTTTCATCAGCCACCAATCCCCCCCTCAGTCGGGCAAATTACGCCAAACCCAACCTCCCAATGCCGCTACTTGGCAACAGATATGCGATCGCTATAACCAAGATCGTAGCCAAGTTCCCAATAGTAAAGCCCTAACCGTTCCTGAGTTAGAACATTGCTTGCGATCGATCGCCCAAACAGCTCGCACCTATCTCTATCCCCCCCTGCAATCCCTCAATCAACCCCGAGGTGAAGGAGAACAGGATTGGCAGGATCATTTACCCGATACTGGATCCGAAAATGGATTAAGCCAACTGATCGCCCAGGAGATCAACCAGGAACGCCAGCAACAGCGTCAGCAACTGGATCAAATCCTCCAGCAGGCGATCGCGGATCTGGATCCCCAAGCCCAACAACTGCTGCAGATTTACTACCAAGAAAATTTGACCCAGCAGGAAATTGCTAAACGGCTGAACACTCAGCAATACAGCATTTCTCGCAAGCTCAGCAAGATTCGGCAGGGGTTACTCCTGAGTCTGAGTCGTTGGAGCCAGGAGGTCTTGCATATTACCCCCAGTTCCGATGTGATTAATGGCATCAGCATGATCCTGGAAGAATGGTTGCAATGCCACTACCGCCGCACTGCTTAAACTCTGAATCCCCCTGCCAACATCAAAAGCCGAGAGAGGAAGTCCTATGAGCTTGTCTACTGCTTTAACAGAATGGGTGCTCCCCCTGGAGTACCCGATCCTCCAGCAAGCATGGCAGCACGGTCAAGTGGCGAGTCAACTGGCTGAAACGACTGAAATCCAATGGCGACGCTATCTCAACGATCTTTGCCTTGCCACAGTGCTGCCCTGGATTCAAGCTGAAGAAATTCCCACCGCGATCGCCTTTCCGCCTCTGATGGAACAGGACTCTTCGCCCAACGCCTCACCTAATCCCTCACCCAATGCCTCACCCAATCCCTTAGCAAATTCCTTCGCGAATCCCTTAGCAAGCTGGATACCTGGCACGGCGATCGAGTTTGGGCAGAAGCGGTTAATTCTCTTACCTAGTATTGGAATCGACCTGCAAACCTGGAAGGTGCCTCAGGAATGGGTGGATATTCCGGCTTGGGCTGGGGATTATTTTGTTGCCGTCCGCGTCGATTTAGATGAAGGGGAATTGCAACTGCTCGGCTATGCCACCCATCACACCGTGAAGACCCAAGGTCAGTTAAACCGCCAGGATCGCACCTATTCCCTAGAGAGTCTGCAAGGCATTTGGGATATGAACTGTCTTTGGGTAGTGCAGCAACTGAATCCGACGGAAGTGACCCAGGCGACGATCGATCCCCTACCCACTCTGACTGCTGCCGAAGCTACTGATTGGTTAACCCGTTTGCGATCGGTGC
>JAYKGX010000434.1:0-2734 GCA_035285565.1 Synechococcales cyanobacterium | reverse complement strand
CGATCGGTAGGATAGCCAGTCGTTGCATTGCCAATCGTGATCCTAAAAGTCGAGTCATGATCTCACACCAAAAAAACGGTAGAGTGGATTTCCTCTAATCTGCCATTGATTCCGGAATTGCGATCGGTAAGTTGCGAAATTTGATACAGGCAAAACGGACTCGGTTAGATACTAAGGGTCAAGCGCCAAGGGGCTGAGAGCAGGGTCTAGGCCACATCCGCAGCTCACTCGCTAGGCGATCGTAAAGATTTCACGCTCACCATCAAATTCAATTCGGTAGAGATTCATCAAATCACGACCGATGAGTGCCATTTCTCCAATCTCCTCCGCTGAACAGCCATAGACCCGAAACACATAATGCCGAAATCGATCGAACCTCAACCCAACTTCGTAAGGAATGGCTAGACTCAATTGTCCACCCACGGGAATTCTGAAAGGACGGTCTGCAATTTGAGCATTTACCTTCAATAAGCAAGGAATCGGCACAATAGTACAGTCTGACCCTGTGTCCAGAATTGCTGAGACGAGCAAAGAACGAACTTCAAATCGCCCTGGCTGCATCAATTCCAAAGAAATGATGGGAATCGACGGAATTTCATCGCCCAAAGCGGTATATCGATAGCTCGCCATTGTTAGGTCATACCGTATTTACGCTGTATTGAAATTTAAGTTGCACTTAAGAAGGGCGATCGGATACACAACTTTGGCTCGATGGGAACAACTTTTTTGACAAATAGGGGACGGGGTGCGCCTTCACCATAGACTCGCAACACTAGGACTTCATGATTCTTATCTGCATCTAAAACTTTTCCATCTTCAAACCAAACAAACTGGTTGCAATATTGCTCCAAGAGATCAGACTTCATCTGCTCAAACAGCGCTGCCTGCCGTTCCATATAGTCTAAAATCTCACGGGATGGAATGTGCGATGGATTTTGCTCTGATTTAGAAGTTTCTGTTGATATCATCAGTCAACCTCCATCTTAGAAATCTTTGATGTGATGCCCTCTAGCATAGCGTATGATACCCTCACCCGTCTTGCTAGGTACACTTCAGAATATTGCGATGCCCCATTGCTATGAAAGTTCTGCTGATTGCGTTGATTAAAGGCTATCGTACTTTCATCTCACCGCTCTATCCCCCCTGCTGTCGCTTTGTGCCCACCTGCTCTCAGTATGCGATCGAGGCGATCAATGTGCATGGGCCCTTGAAAGGCAGTTGGTTAGCGGCAGGGCGGATCTGTCGGTGTCATCCCTTTACTCCAGGGGGATACGATCCGGTCCCTCCCCGCAAAGCTTAAACTGAAACGCTGAAACTGAGTTGCCTTGAGAGTTGCCGGACAAGTTCCCTGAATAAGTTAACTGATAAGCACCCTGATGCTGAAACCTTACCAACGGATTGCGATCGCTGAGTGCCAAGACCCCCTAGTGCCTATTCCCAAAGACTGGTTTGCTTGGGTGGATCCCCATCCCTATGCCAAATTGGGCGCGCCCTATGGAGATAAGTCGCCATTTTTTGTGCGGCAGGGAGTGCTCGATCGTCTCTGGCAGGCTCAGCAAGAGTTACAGCGCTTACAGCCCGGTTGGCGGTTGCAGATTTTTGATGCCTATCGCCCAGTGGAAGTGCAGCAATTTATGGTGGATTACAGTTTTCAGACCGTGCTGCAGGATCGCGGTTGGACGGAACAGAGCCTGACGGTGGAACAGCAAACCCTTGCTATGGAACAGGTCTACCAATTTTGGGCAAAACCGAATTTTGATCCCACCACGCCACCACCCCATAGTACCGGAGCGGCGATCGATCTGACGTTGGTGAATGAAAAGGGACAGGCGATCGACATGGGTGGGGCAATTGATGAACTGTCACCCCGTTCCTACCCTAATCACTACATTGGTTTGGCAGATCCGGTAGCTGAGATCTACGATCGGCACCGTCAACTGCTGCATTATGTGATGCAAACAGCGGGATTTCAGCGGCATTATCATGAATGGTGGCATTTTTCCTGGGGCGATCAACTGTGGGCTTGGTTAACGCAGCGAGACAATCCAGAATCTCTGATGACGGCGCGATACGGACGAGTTTAGCCAAATTCAGGTAGAATCCTAAGCGGTTATTCACTCATGATGGGATTAACCAAGATTCAAGGCGCAAGTTAGGTGGGCGTGATGCAACTAGGACAACGATTTGGTAAAACAGGGTTGAGTCTGCTCACCGTGGCTGGCTTATTCGGACAACATGTTACCTTTGCGCAACCGACGATCGCTCAGTCTTTTCTGCCCTACTGTCAGCAAACTTTGGCGGACATTGGACAAAAAGATGCCATCCGACGGGGTGCTATGAAGGGCGATCGCAACAGTCAGCAGCAATATCTGACCATGATTACCCGTCATGCTCAACTGCTCCAGGCTTGTCGGCAGCAAAATTGGTTGCGCAATCAGGCAATTTGGATTCGGCTCTATGCCTGTGATATGCGTCCCGGTGTGTTGGAAGAAGTGCTCGATCGCATTGTCGATCGAGGCTATAACCAAGTCTATGTCGAAACCTTTTTCAATGGTCAGGTGCTGCTGCCCCAAGCCGATAATCCCACCCCTTGGCCTGCCATGATTACTAGCCCCGGTCAGGAACGGGTGGATTTGCTGGCGGAAACGATTCGCAAAGGGCGAGACCGGGGCTTACAAGTTTACGCTTGGTTTTTTAGTTTGAATTATGGAACGAGTTATGTGAACCGTCCCGA
>JAYKGX010000433.1:0-14533 GCA_035285565.1 Synechococcales cyanobacterium | reverse complement strand
CCCCACTCCCCCACTCCCCCACTCATCAGGATTTGACAATCCAAAATCACAAATCTAAACTCCAAAATCGGCATCCGCTCAGAGCAATGATGGCAAAATTCCCCGCCCAACCTATTTCCCAACTGGTGATCCTGAACCTTGGTGCAGGCAATTGGCAACAGGGATTTCCGGCGATCGCGGCTCAGATTTGGATCGATCAATCTGCTGTGCCCATGCAAGTCACCGGACACCTGCCTGCCCTGCCAGACTTTGCCCAACGCTATCACCAGTGGCAAGCCCGCTATGATCTGCTCTACCGCCATTTTGCTCGGCAAGCTCCCGATCGATCGCCCTCATTACGCAATCCGGTATTTGAAATTGAAGCAGAAGATATCACCCACATTTCCCAAGCGGAATTCCAGGCAGAGTCGCAGCAATTACGGCAGCAATTACATCAATTCTTAATGAGTGCTGGATTTCAGCGGATCGAACAACAATTACGCACCCACCTGCGCCATGATACGGTAGTTCGTATTATCATTCTTGCTGAAGAAATTTCTATCCTCCGCTTTCCCTGGCATCTGTGGCAGTTGTTAGACGACTATCCC
The DNA here is from genome assembly GCA_035285565.1 of Synechococcales cyanobacterium. GTDB lineage: Bacteria > Cyanobacteriota > Cyanobacteriia > Leptolyngbyales > Leptolyngbyaceae > JAYKGX01. Next base: position 13,946 of record JAYKGX010000433.1, on the reverse strand, counting down.
CAGGCAGAAATTGCCATCAGTTTACCAGACTATGCCCAACCCCTTCAGATTCAGCGTCAACAGCGCGATCGCGTTCATATTTTAGCGATTTTTGGCAACTCTGATGGAATTGATTTGGAACAGGATCGGCAATGTCTTACCCAATTACCCCAAGCCAGTGTTACCTTCCTAGTCGAGCCTTCGATCGAACAATTCAATCAACAACTTTGGCAATCGGAATGGGATATTTTATTTTTCGCAGGTCATAGTTCCAGTCGTCAACATCCCAATCAATCTGGGTATCTCTATGTCAATCGCACCGATCGCATGACTTTAGAGCAATTAAAATATGGTCTCCGTCATGCGATCGCCCAGGGGTTGCAACTGGCTATTTTTAACTCCTGTGATGGCATTGGCTTAGCGCGGGATCTCGCCCAACTGCACATTCCCCAGGTGATTGTCTTTCGCGAATCTGTCCCCGATCGCATTGCCCAAGCCTTTCTCCAAAACTTTCTCCTTGCCTTTGCCCAGGGGTTGCCCCTCTATCCCGCCGTACGTCAAGCCCGAGAACAGCTCCAAGGTCTAGAAAGCCAGTTTCCCTGCGCGACCTGGTTACCGGTCATTTGCCAAAACCCCGCCCAGGAATCCCCCTGTTGGAGTGATTGGATTACAACACCAGAATCACAGGAACGATTATTACTCCCATCACAAACCTCATCGGTTGCGACAACGATCGCCCCACTGGTTCAGAGCACACCAGCTACCTTGAAGAAACGCGACTCTTCTATCCTAGGACGGTGGCTGATCCCCCTTCTCAGTGGCAGTGTGATTACCATCAGCCTGTGGATTCTGCGGAGCCTGGGTAGTTGGCAAAGTTGGGAATGGACAACCTACGACAGCCTGCTGCGCCTGCGTCCAACCGAATCGCCGGATACTCGTCTGCTGATTGTCACCGTTACCGAAGCAGATATTCAAGATCCCCACAATGCCCCCCGCCAAGGCTCGTTGTCCGATCGCACCACGGCTCGTCTATTAGCCAAACTGCAAGCCGCCCAACCGCGTGTGATTGGTTTAGATATTTACCGAGATTTTCCCAGCCAAGATGCCCAATTAACCCAACAGTTTCAGCACAACGATCGCCTCTTTACCATTTGCAAACGACCCACCACTGGCAATCAGAGCCAAGATGGAATTCTGCCCCCTCCCGAAATGGCAGAATCGCAGATCGGATTTAGCGATTTTGTCCAGGATCAGGATGGTGTTTTACGACGGCAGTTAATTGCGATGTCTGCTCAGCCGGCGGCGGGATGCCGTGCCCCCTATGCCTTCAGTACTTTGCTGACCCTACGGTATCTCTACGATCAGGGAATTACCCCGCAATTCACAGCGAACCATCAGTTACAACTGGGAGCGATCGTACTCCCGCAGATTTCTCGCCAAGCCGTGGGATATCGCAGCACCGATACGCGTGGATTGCAACTCCTCCTCAATTTCCGCAATCCTAGCCAGCCCCAAGCGATCGCCCCCCAAGTGACCGTTGCTGAGGTGTTAAATAACCAAGTCAACCCAGCAGCCATTCGCGATCGGATTGTCTTAATTGGTGTTACTGCCCCTACCAGCAGCGATCGATGGACCACACCCTATGGTCGTAGCTTTGCGGAACGCTTACCCGGCATTACCCTGCAAGCCCACATGGTCAGTCAACTGCTCAGCGCCGTGCTGGATCAACGCCCTTTATTACGCACTGTCAGTCCTCGCACGGAACTACTGTGGACGATCGGCTGGGTGGGACTCGGGCTAGCGATCGGCTGGAAAATTCAGCAGCGGGGGCTTTGGGCAATCAGTTTGGGCGGTGCTACCCTGTTGCTAATGGGCAGTGGCTATGGCGGTTTGCTACTGGGCTATTGGATCCCCCTAATTCCCCCTGGGATGGGGATGTTCAGCAGTGCGATCGTCGGTCGACTTTTTCAGCCCACCTTGCGTGCTCAAGGATTTCGTCAGGAGACCTAACATGCTATCCCTCAGATTCTCAGTTTTCTGCAGTTGCCTACTGATGCTCCTCCCGTCCGTGGGAACCAGTGGGGCGGCCGAACGGAAGACCATACCCCATCGTCGCCCCACCAAGCTCATTCGCTGGACTCCTCCACCCCCACCCCCACCCACCATCAACGATCCCGGCGGTCGAGAACAGGGCGGTGGCTCGCGGGGACCCGAATGCAAACCCTATGAAAAGCTTCAGGTTTTGGTGCCGGAAACGCCCAATGGCACCCGTTGGGGATTGGCCAGCCGCGATCGCAATACCCTCTGGCTTTATGCACCCCAAGGAATAAAACCTAACATTGCCTTGGAATTAGTGGTGAATGAATGGCCCCGGAAACGGATCTTTAAACAGCAAATTCCACCGTTCCAAAGCGCTCCCGGTGTTGTAGGGATTCCCCTGCCCAGTTTACCCAGCGGCAAAACCTATCAATGGCGACTTTCTCTTTTTTGCGATCGCCAAGCGCTTGACTTACCCATTTCCCATAGTGGGATCATCCAACGCATTAGCCTCCAACCCAAACTAGCGAAAGCCTTACAAACCAAAACACAGGTCATCGAACAATCCCGTTTCTATGCCCAGCAGGGTCTGTGGTATGACAGCACCACCAGTCTCGGCACCGCCATGACCACTTCCCCCAGTCCCGGTGTTGCCCCTCAACCTCAACCACCTGAAACGTTGATCTGGGCAGAACTCTTGCAGCAAGGCGGCTTTGACACGATCGCCCCCCAGCCCTTAGTTGTGCCCCAGTTTTCTTCGGGCAAGCCCTAGGAATGCGGATCGATCGATCTCCTTGTGGATCGATCGATTCCATCCGGCAGCATCTAATTGTGCGCATATAAAATTGTGCGCATATAAAATTGTACGAATACAAAATTGTGCGCATATCAATCTTTACCCAGAAAGACCCTGGACCAAACACTTTTCCGTCCTAGGATTGACTTCTCTCAAAGAGAATCAGTGGTAATCTAAATCGTAATGACACCTATTTCTTTCATCAACTTTCTCCTTGATAATTACATTTCACAGACATCATCGCTGTAGAGCTAAAGCTCAAGAGCTAAAATTCAAGAGCTAAAATTCAAGAGCTAAAACTCAAGAGCTAAAACTCAAGATCTCAGCTTCAGATTGTTGCTTGAGATTTCTTGCTTCCAGAAGTTACCCAGTTAGAACTGACATGCGACGAACAACCCAATTTCCCTCCCCCTCTCCTTAGAAAAGGTAGACAACTTCCATCCTTCACCCCAGAAAGCGCATCTACCATTCGCAATTGACACTTTTGCGATTTACATTTTTCAGGGAAATAAGTCCATCTTCATCAAACTTAGTCGCATGAAGCTGCAATCATGAATGATTCGTCACTGTAATCTGATGCAATTCTGATGCAATTCCGGTAACCACCTGAATGCGATCGCAATTCGAGAACCATCTAGGGAGTTGATGATCTATAGGATGTCATCTCAAACACTATCCTAGGGAATACATCCATGAGTTTTGAAACTAACCCATTTGATACTTCCAGTACCTTTGCCAATGCTTGGACTTCGCGCAAAAGTTACTTTGTTGCCACCACCGGAGATGATTTCAATCCTGGTACCTTCGATCGCCCCTTTCACTCGCTCCAGGCAGCGATTAATCAGATTGGGGATGGCGAAGGGGGAGATATCTACATACGAGGCGGCACCTACTATGCCAGTGAGGAACCATTCGTCAGCGAGTTCAATGATGGTCGCGAAGATTCTCGTTTAACCATTCAAGCCTACCAAAATGAACAGGTCATTCTTGATGGTTTAGGCGTAGCACTCTCGGGCATTTCCATTGCTGGCAGCTATGTTGATGTGATTGGGCTGGAAATGCGCTACGCCCAACAAGGCATCACAGGGGTCCGTCCCCAGCATTTACGGTTAATTGACAATACCATTTATAGTACCTATTCCACGGGCATTGGTATCTATGGAATTGATAGCCGATCGTCAAAAGACATTCTGGTCCAAGGCAACAAGGTTTACTATACCAATATCAACAACAGTCCCCGCATTGATTATGCCTGGGGTTCTGGGATTGCAATTTCTCTCACGCAGGATGCGATTGTGCGAGATAACCTCGTCTTTAACAACTGGGGGGAGGGAATTGCCATTACATTGAGCGATAATGCGATCGCCTCTGGCAATTATCTGTATGACAACTACAGCGTTAACCTATACATGGATAATGCCACCAACAGCGTCTTTGAGAAAAACTTCGTCTTCAATACAGGCAATTATGAATTTTACAGACCCTTGGATGGGCGCATTGACTACCAACCCGCCTACGGCATCATGTTTGCCAATGAGGAATACAGTGTTGGGCAGAACTATTTGAATAATAACATCGTTCGTAACAACATTTTGGTCAATACGCTCGGTATTCTGATGACTGGAATTTTTAAGAATGGGCAAGTCATCAACAACACAGTCTATGGATCACGCGAAAGCCTTCTCTACATTGATGAGGGTGACTACGAAAACATTCTCATCGCCAACAATATCTTCTATCAAACCAGTTGGATGTCCCCCGTTTACTTACCGAGTAGTTGGTTTGCCGATCAGTATCTCCCCTGGGGAATTTGGGTAACACACAATAATTGGGTGAATGGAAATCCTTCCAGTTTGGTCATTAGCAGTAGTGATATTTTCCTGGATCCCTTCTTTGTCAATCCCGGTGGTAGCAATCCCAATGATTATCAGTTGCATTATTATTCGCCCGCGATCGATCGTGGCAGTTTTGATGAGCTAGTGACTTTAGATTTTGGGCAGAGATGGCGATCGCAGGATGGCAACGGCGATGGGTTCTTTAAAATTGATCTAGGAGCGTTTGAATTTGATTGGAGCTATGACTGGATTCGCTATGCTTGGGTTTAAGCAGCAACCCCATCCCCGTCACTACGCTATCCTCCTGATCCTCACGGGAACGGCTTCAGGTTGGATAGCGGAATCTTCCCATGCCCACCCAGTTCCTTCAAGGATCCCGCCCCCGCCCAAGCGATCTCCCCCCAAGCGATCTCCCCCCAAGCGATCTCCCCCTAAGCGATCTCCCATTGTTCCATCGAGTGCGATCTCTGCTGTTCACCCTAGCTCCCACAGCATCTCCCCAGCAGAGGGTCTCACATTGCCTCCAGCAGCCCTCACGTTGCCGTCCCAGAGTCGATCGCCCCGCCTGCCCGCCCGCATAGGAGTAGGTTTCAGGGGTGCCTCTTCCCTCTCTGCCAATGCCCCCAATCCTGAGCCATCCAACCTCGTCGAACTGTCCGGCTTTTTTCCTCTAGTCCAGCAGCCGGGACGATCGCTCACTTTTTTAGCTGGACAGATGGAACTGGGCACCACAGGCAACACCATCCGCCACCATGCCATTTTGGGACAACGGTGGTATGGAACACGATCGCCCCAAACTCCCTTTTTCGGTCTCTATGTCGCCTATGATGGTCAAACCCAGGATGGCACGACATTTCAGCAACTGGGAACCGGACTGGAAGTAGGGAACGATGCCTGGGAATTTCGCAGTAATCTCTACCTGCCCCTGGGCGATCGCACCCAACGTTTGGCAGAACAGCGGACTCTGCGCCGCAACAACTCTTTCACCCAGCCCCAATTTCAGGGGAATTTTTTAGTCGTCAGCCAAGGTCAACAAACAATCCTGCAGCAAGAATTCGAGTCTAGCCGCTGGGGATTTGATCTGGAAGTGGGAACTCGGATCCTGCGTTTCGGCGATCGCAATCATCTCAAATTGTTTGGCGGAGTTTATTACAGTGATTCCACCCAGACATCCACAAACCTGTCCTCCAGCCATCTCAGCCAGGATCAATTGCGCGCGGTGTGGGGATGGCGCACCCGTTTAGAACTGCGACTCTCAGACCAACTGCGATCGAGCCTTAGCCTATCCCATGATGAGCGATCGGGCACGCGTCTCCTGTGGAATCTACAATTTTTCTTTCCCACCCTCAAAAACTCTCCCTCAGGCGATCCCCCTCCTGCTCCTTTGCTGGCAACGATCGCCGAACCTCCCCAACGGCAACCCCAAATCCTCACCGATCGCTACACCACCTTACAAGTGATCGGAGCCGAACCAACCCTAACCCCCTTGAGGAATCCCCAAACGGGTCAAGCATGGCGCTTTCAGCATGTAGCAGCAGGCGCTTCCGGCGATGGCACCGCAGAAAAGCCCAGTGGTTCAATCACAGCGGCGATCGCCCAAACCCAACCGAACGATATTGTCTTGGTGGATGCAGGCAATGGCAATCCCCTAGCTGGTTTCACCATTCCTCCAGAGGTACAAGTCTGGTCTACTGCCCTACCACGCAGGATTCCCACCGCTGAATTGGGTGACATCCAGCTTGCCAATACAGGCACTAGCATTTTGCCAACGATCGCCGGATCAGTCACGCTCAGCGATCGCACTCGCCTCTCTGGGTTTTCTTTGAACAACAGTTTAGAAGCCAGCATTCAGGGTCAGCGTCTGGAAACGGTCACGATCGATCACAATCAGATCACCGCTTCCAATGGCGAAGGAATTTTGCTGCGTAATGTGACGGGCAAGATCCTCATCGAACAGAATCGCATTGAAAAGAGTCAGCGTGAAGGCATTGCGATCCAGAGCGATCGTGGCAACCTCCAACTTCAGATCCAAAACAATACCCTACGCCAGAATGGACTTGATCCCCTCGGAGCAGATGGCATGGCACTCCAGATCGGCGGTTCGCCAACTGCCCCCAATCAAATCACCCTAGCGGACAATCAAATCACCGACCACTCCCTCAGTGGTGTGGCCCTCAATTTCGTCGATCGCAGCCAAAGTCAAGTCGTCATCGAACGCAATCAAGTGCGCCAAAACCAACTCAACGGCATCGAAATTGCCATCGCCAATAACAGCAATATTAATCTGCGGTTACATCAAAACATTACCCAAGACAATGCTGCCACCGGACTAGCGATCAACACTCGTGGAACTAGTCAGGGAAAAATTGTCATCCGAGAAAATACGAGTCAGAGAAATGGTGAAGATGGGATTCTGGTCTCTACCAGCAGTCAGGGAGCTTGGGTCGCAGATCTCACCCAAAATCGCCTGGAACAAAACCAAGGGTATGGAGCCTTCATTCAAGCCCAGGGATCCCAAACCCTTCAGGTAACGTTACAAGATAACCAAGCCAGGGACAACGGACTCAGTGGGGTCACGATCGCGGCAGCAGGGCGAGCGCGGGTTCAGAGCCGCCTAGAATCGAATCAGGCAGAGAATAATTTGGAATTTGATGCAGAGGTAACCAGTAGCCCCAATGCTACTCTTTGTTTGCAAGCCAATAATAATACCCTCGGGACGCTGCAGCTCGCCGATCAACGGAGTGGCAGCCTTCAGGTAGAAGCCGATCCTTTGCAAAATCCTCCGCTTGTGAATAATAATCAAATTGGGCAAATTGAGGATGGCGCATGGCAGGGGCAAATTCTTCAGCAGTGCGGCAATTAGCCAAATCCCTCCGTCGGCAATCTTCACTCAAAATATTAGTTCATGAGAGATTTAACACCATCCCCAAAACAAGTTAAAGTTAAGGATTAATCTGTTTAATTAGGTTCAAGTTATAAAGTGTCACCCTGAGGGAATCATTACCTAGCGATCGGTTCTATGCCTCTTGCTTCAGAACATCATTTCAAGTCATTCCTGTGTGAGTCCTGAGTTTGAGTACTTTTTCACGAGTGGTCTATCCTAATCTTCTGCCCAGCAGACCCAGCGAGGCTTATCTATGACAAGAGCATCTATGACGAGAAAATCCATGTACCGAAAATCTATGTATCTTCGAGTAGGAACTCAATATTCCTTGCCCAAATACATCAATTGGCTGAGCCATTCTCATAGAAATCGCGTACAATTGGGAAGTGTTTCCTCTGAGTCTACCCATGGCAACCCTGCACAAAAATTATTTCTGACTCAGACGATATCTCGTAAACATCATCTCCAAACCTCGTTAAGCCCTATGCGTCGTCCCGTTTCTGAGTGGTCGATAGTGTTGAATCTTCAATTTGAAGAGTGTAAGCAGGAGCTGATTCAAGTCGATCGGGTTCTGTCTACCTGCTTGAATACTGCTGTGGCTGAAGGGCAATGCTATTTAACAGCAGGAGAATTTCGCAACACTTTATCTCGTCTGCAGCGTTGTTTAACGAAGGTAGAACGAAATATTGCTGAGCTTCAGCTCTACAAATTTGGAACTGACCTAAATTAGCCGCAGCCAATCCTTTAGCTTGCAACATACACCCTTTAGCGTGTCAGGGTTCATGATGCTCAATTTATCTCTACCTAATCGATATTGAGACCTTGCTCACATCCACTCTCTCCACACCCCAAGTCTCATCCCCCATGGCACGAATCACGACCTGACTCACGATCGTCGTTTTTTGAAGAAATTGTTGCATTTTGATACAGCAATTAAATATTGAAAGGGTTGATCTCAGCATTTTGTAACTGACGATCCCCTAATTTCTAGCATAGGATAGAGGGTATTCCACCTAGCTGACTTCTATACGGTCCAGCCAAATCCATGCAGTCCCGTGAGAATCATACCCTAGGCGATTTTGCCATTATTGTCCTCATTCTGCTTCTGGTCGCTATTCCCCTCGTGGTACTCCAAAGCATTAAGTTCCTATGCCAGTTGAATTGGAGCGCGATCGCTGTCCATCTGAGTCAAACTTGGACTCAACTAGAACCTCAGTTTGAGACCCTAGAGCATTGTTTGGTCGGGTTCTTTAGTTTATTTTTTGCGCGGAAATTATTTCAACATTGGTCTCAGCAGCAACAGTTGAGACAAGCAACTTCGCTCCAACGCCAAAAGGAAAGCTTGGAACGGCTTTGGATGAAAAATCCCTAGAACTGAACATGATGGATGCAAGCTGAGAAAGGCAGAAAATTAGTCCCCCAGCAAACCATTCAACAACCAGTACCTCATCCATAGGGCGGTCATCCATAGGGCGGTCATCCATAGGGCGGTCATGCAGCAGCAATTCATCTACGGTAAATTCGGCTATGGGGAATTCGGCTATGGGGAATTCGGCCACAGGTTGTTCAGGGTGGCTCGCTGCTACCTGTTGGGATGGAGATAAGGAACCTGTGATGGAGACAGTATGGTCCTGTAAAGGGAGAACGTTGGACTGAGAATCTGATGAACCACTATAGGAGTTCGATTGATCCACTTCTGAAAAATTACGACCATTTTCGTCTAATAAGCTTGTGTAAGATTGATGGGTATTTGGGTGAGTTGTGGTATTGAGTTCGGTTGGTAGATGAGTTGGTAAATGAGTTGGATGCCAAAGATCTTTGTGACGATAGAGAGAACTTCCCCCGATCCCGTAACTAGTAAGTCGATCGAACCTTGCAGTAATCTGGCTGGGTAATGCATTTTGATTGAGTAGGTCTGCGATCGCGTTCCGGATTTTCTCTCTAGCAGATTCTGATTGTTTTTGATTCCAAACGATTCTTTGATCCACAGGTTGATCAACCATGCGATCGCTTTCACGATCGTGCTCTTGATCAGCAGCTAGGGCAATTGATTGATCAGATGGCGATCGCTGCTTTCGATGTGAATAGTTATAGGGAAAGTAGTGACTAGATTCCACACACCTAGCCCATTCAGTTGCTCGATCGCAAATTTCATGCTGATGCTGACACCAATCAAAATAGCCGGGGAGCGATCGTGCAGTTTCTGCAATGTGATCGATCAACGCATCACCCGTTAGAGGTAACCCACCGTGAAGGACATGATGAAAGACATAGCCGCGCAGGGCAATTCGACCGAGTAATCGATTTGTCTGCCCATGACCAGTCCAACCTAATTCAATTTCCGTATTGAGATCGTTCAGAAACTTATCTGCTTTGCCAGAGAGTTGCACAAATCGCTTTTTCGCAAGCCTCAAAATTCTTCGGAGTGCCACCTCATTAAATTCATTTTTAGCCACAGAAAATTTCCAAGCCCGCACAAAGGCTACCTGAGAATATCCCATTGGCTCAAAATCCCGATCTAATAAGTAGGATCCAAGTTGTAAGGGCAAACGATGTGCATTATACAAACTAGGGGTATTTCCAGGAAGGAACGATTTGGGATTGGGAAACACTTCTAGCTGTCCTGGTGCAATGGCATAACCTGCCGTTTCTAACAAATGCGTGACAGCGATCGCCACCTGCCAAGATTTTTGTACTGTATCAAAAGGGAAATATAAGTGAAGTCCGCCACTGCTACTAGAAGTAATTGCCACATAGCCGACTAAGCGCAAGGGTTCTAAACTTTCTACCAACCGCTGAATTGCTAATGGATCCTGCTGAGGATGATAACAACTCTGGCGATCGATATCTAGCATTAGATAACCAGTCGTAGAGCCAAAGCGAACCCCATACAACCGCTGCCTTTCCAAAATAGCGCGATCGCTGAGGGGGTGACGACGCTCCGTTTGCCAAACGACCGCTTCCCCTATTTGTGGGTGCATTGCCCAAATGTAATCAAACCGATGGGGAAACAATGAGAGAAATTCATTACCCCATTCAGGAACATAACGAGAACTTGCCTGAAATTCTGCAACGGAACCAGACGATGCCAAATAAGCCACCGCATTACCAGCCCCTAAATCTGGCAAGGCGCTAGAACTATTCATGATAAACCTGCTATTCCAAGCTTGTGGACAGATGGAATAGGAAGGCGCACCAAAAAGAACGACCCCAAAAGATTGCCAGTCCTTCACGATCGCTTTTAAGATAAGTACAGCCAACTGAGCATTAACCGATCGCCTGCCAAAGCATCTTGGTTAATGTCTCACTCCTATTCCGCAGAGGATTAGGTCATCAGAACCTCACTGTTACCAGCAGTGGGGTTTTTGATTGATCCTTTTGATCGGTTATACCAGATGCCTAATTTGATCTGGGCAGATGATCCCACCCCGTTTGTAATCACCGTGATTACAAATCACCCGACTGTAATCAGTCTAAACCCTTGTCTTTACTGGAAGTGACCTAAATAAGCGGGGGTTGGGGTCTAGACTATTTGGGGCCAAGGATCGGAAATTTTTGGGTCAGGGGATCTAGAACCCTTGGGGGGGAGGGTCTAGAAGCTTATGGGCGTTTGGGTCTAGAGAAAGGGGGCTAGGGTCTAGAGACTCTTTGGGGGGAGGGATCTAGGAAAATTGTGTAATCACAGGCAACCCACAGACAATCGGGGGGCAGGGTTTAGACTTTTTTGTAATCAGTCAGCTTTGGGATGGGGGTCTTAGAAAAAATTGTAATCATGTAAAATGCCTATTTATCAAGCTTTTCAAAGATCTAAGAGCACAAAGCTCGTTCTGAGAAAGGCAAAGTTTGATTACAAGTGATGGGGGTGATTACAAACCAGATCGGGTCAGAAATGCAAGGGTTTGGACGATCGCTGGTCATGATCCACGCATGTGGTATCTGCAGGATCTTGATTACAAGTTAACAGTTGAATTCTGTAATCAAAATCTGTAATCACCTGTAATCATCTGCCGTCAAGGGAGACAACAGCGATCGTGCTCTCAAAGACAACCAACTTCGAAGATAGCCAATTCTACAGAGACTTTTTAGGGAACAGATTGTAGTTTATATTCCCTAATTTTTATATTCCCAAAGGAGTCAAAATTCCCATTGCATAGGTGGAATTGGGCAGGGCGCGATGTTTTATTGAGTGTGGTTACTTAGGGATTATAAGTATAGTTAGTATTCCCTAAGTAAAACTGGAATACTAGGGGAGTGGTTGGTTGATCTGGCTTTGAGGGATGAATTTGGGAGGGGGAAAGGGGGAGTGATTTATAATGGTTAGGGAATATAAATTGTTTTATGTTCCCTAACTAAGTAATTAGGGAATATTGCTGGATTTGTATTCCCTAATTATTATCCTGGTTCGGCTTGCGATCGCCAGTTTTCCTATGAGTTTTAGGGGTGAATTTGTGTGGCTACTAATTGCTCAAATTCCAGGACAGATTGTTCAACTCGGTCTAAACTGGCATTCCAGAAATCGGATTGACGAATATCCTGTTGCAAATGATGTTGTACTACAGCTTCTGCAGTCATTTTGCCTGTGTCGCGCAATAAATCAATATAGCGTTGACTAAATGATTCTCCAATCTGTTCCTTTTGAGCATAGATCCCACGACTAAAGAGATAGCCAAACAGATAGGGATAGTTATAAAATCCCAAAGAAGAGATCGAGAAATGCAGCTTACTGGCCCAAAACATCTCGTCATATTCCGACAAACTGGTTTCATACCAAGTTGCCCAACTGTTCCGCATGAGTTGCTTTAATTCATCCGCGATGACAAAGCTCTGTTTGCGGGCTTCCACGAACTGTTTTTCAAATTCAAAGCGTGAGGGAATATTTAGCAGAAACACTGCTGCACTCTCTGCGTCCTGCCAACGAATGGCAAGCTGTTCCGCAGGCGTGCTGGCTTGTTGTAAGAGAGCTTGCCGCACGAGCGTTTCCCCAAAGATACTGGCTGTTTCCGCTAAGGTCATGGGATAGCTCAATTGCATCCAAGGTAAATCGCGCATCACCCAATCATGCCAAGCGTGTCCCAGCTCATGCGCTAGGGTGATCACATTATTCATCGTGCCTTCAAAGGTCATAAAAATGCGAGGTTCCCGAGGGTTGCCAAAGCCAGTGCAGTAGGCTCCGATCGATCGGTGAGGCGTGGGTTTGGCATCAATCCATCCCTTGTCCGCCATCATAATTGCAAAATCTGCCATAGCGGGATCAAAAGGACGAAAGGCATCGGCAATAATCTCAATCGCGGTTTCAAAGGAGAGATGGGTGCTGCGATCGCCCTTCACAGGACAGGGAGCTGCTAAATCCCAGGGAGCCATCCTCGCAATGCCCAAGACTTTTCCCATGGCATTCAAAGCCCGTTGACCGATCGATCGCCGTTGGTAAGTTGTTGCCATCAAGGCTTCCAGGGTCGTCCGTTCAATGCGGTTTTGGTGACAGCTTTTATCCAAATAGTGCAGCGGCACTTGGGCAGGACTGTGGTTAGCCCGTTGTTGGGTTTCTTCCAAGCGCCATCCGTTAATTGCATTTAAAATCGTGGCAGCCGTTTCCTCACGGCTTGTCCAAGCAGTTTGAATCCCTCGCCAAGCTGCTTCACGGGTTACGCGATCGGGATGGTACAGTAAATTAGCTGCCTGGGCTAAACCGATCGGTTCTTGTGCCTGAGGTGACACTTCGGCGGTTGCTGCTGGCTCCTGAGAACTGTCCACTGAAGAATTGGCTGGAGGCTTGGCTGAAGATTGCAACTGACATTGTAAAGTCCCCGCAATTTCGGTATAAAGATTTCCCCAACTGTGGAGACCATGCACACTCAGCCCAGAAATAATTTGTTCATCAACCACATTCAATAAATGATCCTTGAACTGGCGATCGCACTGAAGAGGAAAACAAAGTTCCGCGAGTTTAGGTTCCTGAATTAACTGGGCAATAAAATCATCCCCTACCCGATTGAGGAAGAGTTGCAAAGGAGTAATAGCTTGATCCAGCTTCGCCTCTAAATTCTGGAGAGTTGGTTCCCAAGTTCGGGCAGCATTATCCTGGGCATTCACACTCAAACAAGAAGAAATAAACGTCTCCACATTCGTCAACTGTTGAAGCAGTTCAACCCGCTGTTGATGGATTGGCACGATCGCCGCCACGATCGCCCCATACTCACCAGGAACCAGTTGATCCAGCCGATCGAGCCATTGCCGAAACGGAATACAAGCCTTTTCCAGATCAGCCACCATTATTTGAAGATCCTGAACCGTTCGTGCAATTCCAGGATCACGACTATCTTGGTAGAACAGTAGATTATTCCAAACCTGAGGAAATTGAAGCATAGATTTTGGATTTACGATTTTAGATTTACGATTGTGGAGATTGAATGCAACT
>JAYKGX010000432.1:0-8721 GCA_035285565.1 Synechococcales cyanobacterium | reverse complement strand
AGCTCTATCTTTAAACCATGCTCACTTTCAACAAAGATGCTCACCTCCTTCGTTCGCCGTTAGCTGCAACGGGAACAAGCGGTGGGTTTCTTTTTTCGGGGCATTTTCTGAGGTGGCAAGCAGGTCTCGATCGATTAGACTAGGGGATATTGTTCAGTCATAGACGTGCTTAGTTTCAAATTGGAAAGTCCTCTCGTTGATAGAACGATTTGTCGTAAAGATGGATTGCTCCTATGGATTTGATTTCACTGGCTCAATGGCAGCGTGTTCATTTCACAGCTTGGGTATTGCAGTTTTGGATACGACCTGTAAATTTCATCGATCGAACGTCATACTAAACATCGTGCAATCGACGATACGAGATGAATGATGTAATATTAGAGATGAGAACGTTAATAGCATCGTTGTAATCCCACTTAGCAATCTCACTCAGTCATCCTACTGAATTGATCTCGCAACTCACGGGTTCTTGAATCACTTGGCTTAACTTCCAAGTCACTTTTAGCAGTATGTTTACTATTAAAGACTGCGAGGAAATAAACTACAGTGATTTCCCAAAGGTGAATTCTTCGTTTGGATTCAGTTAACTTGGATAGATTCCAAATTGATTGATTCAACTGTAAAATTTAACTTTCTTTGATCATTCAAAATGGATTTCTGTTGCGATCGCAGTTAATGACGTTTCTAATAACGTTCCTGTGAATTGAACGTTGCCGTGAATTCATGTCTCACCTCTTGTATTAGCCAATCTCATCGGATCGCGGCTACTGCGAATTCGATACACGCATGCTTGATGGCTGAGCAATTTTGATTTTAACCACCTTTCACTAACCCAACTTGGGGAGGAAGCTTTATGAAGCTTGTTATCCAGGGCAAGAATATTGATATTACGGACGCAATTCGTGAGTATGTGCATCAGAAGATTGAGAAAGCGGTGAGCCATGTTGAGCCACTGCTAAATGAAGTGGATGTCGATTTGTCAGTTGCCCGTAATCCCCGGATAAACCCTACGAAACAAACTGCGGAGGTGACGATTTTTGTGAATGGTTCCGTCGTCCGTGCCCAGGAGAGCTGTGAAAATCTCTATGCCAGTATTGACTTGGTGGCTGACAAGATTTCGCGACAGTTGCGCAAGTACAAAGAGAAGCGCCGAGAGCGCCGTCGCGAGCCCGTGAAAACAGCGGTTGCCCTGGCAGAAAGTCCGGTTGTGACAGGAACCTTGATCACCGATCGCAGCCCAAGTTTGCCTAATGATGTGGTGCGAGTGAAGTATTTCGCAATGCCACCGATGACGACGGAGGAAGCACTGGAGCATTTAGAAAATGTTGATCATGATTTCTATATGTTCCGCAACATTGCCACGGATGAAATCAACGTCATTTATAAACGTAACCATGGTGGTTATGGGGTGATTCAACCTCGCAATGGCAATGGGCATACCCATCATAACGGCAAAACCGCGATGACGGATCTCAACGAAATGCTGCATGTTGCTCAGGCAATGGATCTGTAAACACCCTTATCTCGTCAACCTTGTTTAGTTGTCCTGATAAAGGTGCAGGGGAGATTGATGAGATCTCCCCTTTTTCTAGTTGTTGTGCAATCTCTTGATTAAATACGGTATTCATGACAATAGTTGTCGAGCCCAAGCGCGATTGCACAAAGACTGTATGGAAAGCAGGATCTGGCTGCAATTTCATCAGTCGTTACCGAATTCTTAGCCAATCTCGGCAAACAATTCAGCCGCTGCATCCAGAATACGATAGCAGATCGCTCTCAGCCGCCAACAAACCGATCGATCTTGCTCAAATCTTAATCTGTGAGTCTGTGCCGAGTCTGGACGGATAGTCACTTTTGCAATGGAACGACGATCGCTATTCCCCACAATGTCTGATTACTAAATGCATTACTCAAACGAGCGAGAGTCTTGGTCTACTGAGGGAATGCCTAGAAGATATCAAGTCTTGAAATGAGACTCACTAAATCTCGAATCAATCTCAAATGCAGTGTCGGTAGAAGGAGATTGTTTGAGCTTGGATGAATGCAGAAGGTGAATTCGGGGCAAGATTAAAGAATACACTTACGTATTTGTGCGCAGTTGAACCCCCATCTCCATCGTCCCCCTAAGCATCAACCCATGGCAACTTTACCCAGCCATTCTTTTCTAGATCTGCGTGCCCCAGCCCAACTGAACCAACGATCGCCCCTGAGCTGGCGGTGGCGACGTGTGCTGACTTGGTTGGTGGGGGATGTGTTGGCGCTGGCGATCGCTTGGAAAGGCGCGGCTTGGCTCAACCGTTTTTATTCTCCCTTACCCCCGCAATTAGACTGGGGCAACCTGTTGGGGCTACCGGGTCTGTTCTGGGCCTTTGCTGGCGTGACGTTGGTGATTTTTGCGCGGGGGGGACTTTATAATGCAGCGGGGAAAGCCCGAGACTATGTCCATTCCGGCAAGCTGCTCAGTTTTGTATACGTATTAACGCTGGTGGCTCAGTATTTCTACGATCCCAAACTAGCCCCGCCGCGATCGCTGGTCATAACCGCCTGGGGCAGCAGTCTGTTTCTCATGATTGCGCTACGGTTGATCACCACTTTGCTCTTGAATCAACTGGAACAGACAGCAACACCCACTCCGGTGTTTTTAATTGCCCCTGCCCAGCAGTTGCCGAAGTTGGCTCGGATGCTCCAGCGTCAACCGCGCTATCAAATTTTGGGGGCTGCCCTCTCTTCCATGGTCACCAGTGCAGCGATCGCTCGTTCTATTACCACATCAGGCGCACAGGAAGTGCTGGCGGTCAGTTTGCCCCAAACGGAACTGGCTTCTCAACTGTATTGGCAACTGCGGCGATCGGGCATTGTGTTGCGGCTGTTGCCTTCTAGTGTGGAAACGCTGCATCGTCGGGGGGTGCCGGAAATTTTTGCCGGGGTGCCAACCTTGCGCTTAGAGCCACCCTTGCTGAGTGGCTGGGACTACCGCATGAAACGGGGTCTGGATTTTAGTGGCGCATTGTTGGGAATTTTATTGCTCTCGCCCCTCTTGGTCAGCATTGCGATCGCGATCAAATGCAATTCACCGGGGGCTATTTTGTTTCGGCAGGAACGGATTGGTCTCCAGGGTCGTCCGTTTCGCATCTGGAAGTTTCGCACAATGCAGTCCGATGCCAGCCTTCAGCAAGCGGCTCTGGAAGCACACAATCAAAGCAGTGATGGCATTTTGTTCAAACTGAAACAGGATCCCCGCGTCACTTCCGTGGGACGGTTTTTGCGGCGCACGAGCTTGGATGAATTGCCCCAACTGTTCAATGTGCTCCTGGGGCAGATGAGCTTGGTTGGGCCTCGTCCGTTGCCGCTGCGGGATGTAGAACGGTTTGATGATTGGCACCATATTCGCCACCAAGTGCTACCGGGCATGACAGGTCTGTGGCAGATTTCGGGACGATCGGACCTGAGCGAATTCAGCGATGCGGCCCGTTTGGATCTCTATTACATCGATCACTGGTCCTTGAATTTAGATTTAGAAATTCTGCTCCAAACGGTCAGAATTGTGTTTTTTGGAAAGGGCGCTTATTGATCGCTGCTGTCAATCAGGATGCTATGAATATGACTGCTACAGCCTCTCGTCCCCCATTACTGGCCCTTCTGTCTGGGGCATTTTACCTGGTGCTGACCTTACTACCGGATAGCAGCACGGCAGTTTTGTCCTGGCCTTGGGTGCTAATTTGGCAGGTGGGCTTATTCTGTCCCGTCTTTTGGCTCCTGACGGAGGTGGGGCGATCGCGCCGTTGGGTCTGGTTGGGGCAGGGGTGGGACTGGCTAGTGGGAGGTGGCATCCTCGGGCTGGGACTAGCTGCCATGACAGCGGTCTATCCCCATCAGGCCCGCTGGTATACGATCGCCGCATTTTGTGGGTTGGCAACCCTTTATGCCCTCAATCACTGGCTCAACGCGACAGACTTGCCTGGGAGCGACCTCACCGAAAAACAGGCGCGGCGCGATCGGCTGTTGACCGGACAGGGCTACTTGGGCATCGCCTTCGTCGTCGTGAGTCTTGGACTGTGGGCAACGCAAACTTGGCTACCGGAACTGCAACGGCTCCAACAGATCCAGCAACAATTTGGCGTGAGTTTGCCCTTTACTTTTGGCACGTTACAAAATCGGAATTGGGCCCCGATCGGGCATCAAAACTATGTGGCAGGCTACCTCACCCTCATCTTGCCGCTGTTTGCAGGGCTGGGACTGACGCAGCACCATCGCCGTTGGCTGTGGGGCGGAGCCGTGGGATTGGGGTTGCTGGATCTCTATACCACGACTTCCCGCGCTGGGTGGGTGGGCTTGATGGTCGCGGCGATCGCGGTTTTGTCTCCCTTTCTGTTGGGCAAAGCCAAGATGGCGCTATCTCGTCAAACCTTAGTGGGGGCAACCCTGGGCGGTCTGGGGGCGATCGGCTTGCTCCTCTATAGCACAGGGCGGATTCAAGCATTGCTGCGGGGCACCTCCGTGGGAGCTTTGCCAGGAGAATTATTGTTTCGCCTGATCAACATCACGGCGGGGGGGGCAATGGGTTGGCAACGACCGCTGACGGGGCAAGGGCTTGGCTCGGTTCCCCTGCTGTATCAATCCTTTCGACCCATGTGGGCAGGGCGAGAAGCCGAACTGGTGTTTCAATTGCACAGCACGCCGCTGCAACTGTGGGCAGAATTAGGAGTCATTGGGGTGGCGTTAGGGTTGGGGATAGCGGCGCTGTTAATGCGGACTTGGTGGCAGCATCGCGATCGCCTTTCGTGCTTAACCCACAGCTTGTTTGTCGCCTTACTGGCTTATATGGTGCAGGGTTTGGCAGATTATCAACTGGATTTAATTTGTATCAGTGGTCTGATCATTGTATTGCTGGCCGCGATCGCAGCAGAATTGCAAACCCTTCATTCAGGTAACACTTCTAGGATCGTTTCAGTCGCTCGCCCCATTCCAGCGATCGGAGTTGGACTATTACTGGCAGTGATTTTGATGGTGTTGCCGTTTCATCGGGCTTGGATGTTGTCAAATCAGGGGTTTCTAGCACTGGCGCAGGTGGAATCCGCCAAAACTCCCGACGATCGCAACCGGATGCTGAATCAATTTGTTCAAAGCCTCACGCAGGCACATCAAATTGCCCCCTGGGAGCCTTACTATCCCTATCAACTCGGTTGGGTTCTGGGGGATATGGGGTTAAAACAAAGCGATCGTAGCCTGATCGATTCTGCCCTGCAATGGTTCAAAACTGGCAATCAAATTGTGCCCACTCAGGAATTTGGGCAATCCAACCTGGGCTGGCTCCTGCTCAATACCGATCCCAAAGCAGCTCAAGCAGCGTTTCAGCAAGCAGCTCGGTTAATACCTGCAAAACCAGGGGTGTTTTATGGGCTAGGCATGAGTTTGCTCTATCAAAATCGGGTGGATTTAGGCATTAATGCGATCGCGATCGATATGGTACGGGATCCGACGTTAATTACTAGTCCACAATGGCAAACCCCTCAACAAAAAACACTCTATGAACAACTGCTACGTCGCACAGAAGCGATTTACGGGGAATTGATCGATCGCGCTCCAAACCCAATTTTTATGCGATATTTGCGAGCCTGCCGCAGTGGGTTGCGCTGGTGGATGGGCAATATGTCCGCCGCCCGCGAAGATGCAAATGCGGTTCAAGATCCACTCCTGACGGCAATCCTAGATCTGCAGGATGGCAAATCTGTCAATTGGCAAGCCCTGCCGGAAGATGCGAGCAAATATGCGATCGCTGCTTGGCTCAACCCAACTGAACGCGATCGGTATCTGCATCAAGCTTGGATTCAGGCCCAGGGTGCGGCTCCCCCCCGTGAGGTGATGGCAGAACTGCGGGCGACGATGGATCGATCGAAAACGTTGACGGAATGGTTACGCCAGAATGCCGTTGCCAACTCCAATCGTAAATTGCGGTTAGGATTTAATGTGCTGAGTCGCCATACAGATGGGATCAACCCCAAGGACTTTCTCAATGAGGTGAATAATGTACCAATGACTGTGTTTTTCTCAACCATTATGCAGTCGATGATCTATTTCCCCGAGTTAGATCAAGGCTTGCAAGAATTGCGATCGTCGCTTCTGCAATCAATCACCTGAAGCAAGAACTGACCATCCAATGTGCTAACTGCTGAATGGCGTGAATGTAACTATCTTGCCCTGCTGCGCGATCGAGGTTTACCATTCGCCCGGTAGCAGGCTGGATTGTTAAATCGAGGTGCGATCGAGCGGTGGAATCGACGGTGCCATCGGCATTGTGTTGTAACGTTGATTCGAGCTGGAGGAGAATTTGGCAGCCCTGAGCCTGGGCAAACTCGGTCCATGGTTGGAATTCATTCGGTTGTGAGGACAGTAGAATGAGATCCGTTGCTTTGGTCAGAATTGCCGCGTTTTCCGGCGATCGCCAACCGCCTAAATCTAGCAGCACCAGGGGTTTATTCCGCCCTAGATTCTCAATGTCCGAGAGTTTAGCCTGCACAAATTCTGAGGAAAAGTCGCCTTTCTGACGCAATCGCTGCACGAGGGTGGGATCGGCTTCGGCAAACCATTTCCCCTCCCCGTCCGGACAAGCCCGCTCCAGAAAGGCGCGATCGCCGATTTTTTGCAGGAGAACATTGTGCAAGGCATTGAGGAACACTGACTTGCCAGAGTGGGGAGGACCTCCGATCGCAATGACTCGACCTTGGTAGGTGGAGCGAATGTCAGGGGGAATGAATCGCGTCATACTTCCGGATCATTGAGAATTTGCCCGATGGTAAAGGCGGTATGGTGGGTTTGAATGACAACGTAGCCGAGACGGGGATCGTAGGTGGCGATCGCTCGGGTGGGATGGGCAGCATGGAAAATCATGCCATAGCCCCACACAGGTCCGCGTCCATTGATCAGCAGCATAAAGGAACCCACCAGTTGGGCTTCAATTGCCTGAACGGCTGTGGCAAATTCTTCGGGTGTGGTGATGCCGCCAGGAATGTCAAACTTAACAATCCGGTAATCAGAGCGATCGTAAATATTGAAAATAGGTTTTGCCATAAGTCAGAAATAGAATTGTGAATTGAATAGATAGGCTGAGCAGAACGGAAAGATGATCACCCTTGCGATCGCCTAAGACTGAGCATAAAAGGACTGTGCTTTGGTGAGATCATCCCGCATTTGTTGGCGCAGACTCCAGGGTGACAACACTTCCACATTATATCCCCAGGCTCGCAGGCGCATCAAAACGTTATTGTCTCCTAGGCGGTGATCCAGTTGACAGAAAATATCGTGGCGATCGCTGGGGCGCTGTTGAAATAGGGCTTGGAAGGTGATGTGAGCTGGAAGTTGGGCAGCATTGAAGAGGGATTCAGCTTGTTTGAGGGTGAGTTGGGTCATCAGTTTTTCGCGTTCTGTCCCTGCAATATAGTTGGCAAAGAAATAGCGATCGAACCGCAGCAGCAAGGGCGCGATCGGGCGATGGATTTCAAACCCGAGGGCTTGAGAGACTTCGTTTAAAACATGCTGTGGTGTTTTGTGCATGAATCGTGGGGGAGGGGTTGAAGGATCTGTTCCTTGGGGCAGCCAGGAGGGAGGAACTGCTTGCCAAGGAAGGAGGCTAAGACTGAGGATGTGATCGAGACGATAGTCATACCAATCGGTGGAATTAGGATCCTTGTCATCCAGGTTGGCAGGGGTTTGACCAAAGGCAAAGAGATAGGGAGCGCGTTGGCAATAGTAAATACAAACGGGATAGGTAATGATGTCGCATTCGTCTTGATAGCGGCGAGCACTACGATATCGTAAGCGAATAGGTTGAACGACATCTAATTGCCAATTCTGTTTCAATTTTTGAATATATTGATTAATACTGGGTGTTAAGTCGCTAGAGATCACGTTTTCAATGTCTAAAATAAACCGTTGTTCACCGTTGATGGGGGCAAAGAATTGATCAGCGATCAGAGTCAGTTCGTTGGGGATGAGCTGGCTGGTGGTGATGGGGTCTAGGGCAGGAGAGAGACGATCGAGGTTAGGCAGTCTGGTAAGACGTTGATATTGCCGTTGACGACCTTCGCCTTGGGGGTGGAGCCAGCCCAGTGCTGCCAGTGTGGCAAAGTCATTTCGCAGGGTGCGATCGCCGATATCAAATGGTCTTTCGGCAAGGCGCTGATGCAGGGTTGCGGCTTCTTTGGGATAGCACGTTTGGTAGGCTTGGGTCCACACCTGCAGGTTTATCTCGGCATTCTGCAAAAGGGTGGCAGCCGTTTCTGGAGGGGAGAGTTGGGGATAGTAGATCGTGCGCCATTGAGCTGAGGTAAAGATGGCAGGGAGGCGATCATCTGGGTCATAGAGGGTTTGCAGGATGAACCAAAGGCGAAGGGCTTTGGCAAGATGGTTCGGTTGGCTGAGGTTGCCAGCAGTGAGGTAACTGAGAAAGTCGATCGTAGGTGGAATCTCAAAGATAGGAACCATGGCAGCAAGGGAAACGCGCAGTTGTCACCATCGTAGCGGATCTCTGGAAAGGGGGTCTTCCATGGGTTACCCACGCAGGCGCAAGGAGAGAAGACAGGTTTGGATCACCAAGATATCCGCGCCTCACACCTGAATTGAGGAAAAGAACGATCGCATCTGTAGCATTACAGCCGTTATTAGATCAATAAGCCACATCCTCCTTCCCCCCCTCTCCCTCCCCCCCTTTCAAAATGTGTTGCA
>JAYKGX010000431.1:0-6784 GCA_035285565.1 Synechococcales cyanobacterium | reverse complement strand
CCCCCTCCCCCTCTCCCTCAAAATGTGTGTCACCCAACTGAAAATAGCTGTAAGTCTTTTAGCAACAAGCATTCATTCACCTACACAGTTTGGTCTCCAGATTTTTCACTTCCCTGCTGATTTTTAGCCATCATTTCCCCCTATGAAACTGCCGACACCTTTGCGATGCCTCACGGCGCTCCTTGCCACTTCAGCGATCGCCTGCGGAGATCTGACCCAAATGCCGTCGCAACAACCCCCGTCAGAGCAATCCCGCCCCGTTGCTCAAGCTCCCAATCAACCGAGCCTGTCTGAACAGCAACCCCCCATGCCCACGGCACAGCAACCCTTGCCCGATGGCAAATATCCCCTACAGCAGGCGAGCTATGACGATAGCAATGGGCTGTACACCGCTATGATCCTCAATGCCCCACCGGGATTTGGGTCTGCCTATCGCCAGGAAAATCTCCCCATGGCCAGACTGACGGCGGAAGAAATTCAAGCAGGCGAAAAGAGCTATCTCAAAGTAGAAAATGGCAAACCCGCCCTGTATTTAACCGAAGATTTCAAAATTGAATATGTTCACCATGTAGTGCAAGAGCGGGCAAATCCTGATACGGGCGCTCGGGAGCAGGTGATCGTGCGGCAGGAACCCAGTTTTTGGAGTCCTTTTGCAGGCTCCTTGGCAGGATCTTTAGCAGGGCAGGCGATCGGCAGCTTTCTTTTCCGACCCCAGTATTACGTGCCACCGCAATATGCTCCAGGGCGGATGTTGGTGGGATATGGCGGTTACGGTGAGAGCTATCGAGAAGCCAATAACCGTTACCAAGAACGCTACCGAGAACTGCCTGCTGCTGAACGCAATCGCACTATTTTCCGCACCGCCGGACGACAAACCCGCGATCGTCTCCCCCTGCCTGGTCCTGGCAACACTGCCTCTGGTAACAATTCCTTCAAAAAGCCCACCTCCACCAACTCACCTTCTAACAACTCACCTTCTAACAACTCACCTTCTAACACCGATCTCAATACAGGTTCAGGCTATGGGTCGAGTAATTTGCGATCGAAGAAACGAACCGAGCCGAAGCGGCAACGAGCTACAATCCGTCCTAGCAACCGTAGATTTGGCAGCAAAAGATCGAGCAACCCTGGATTTGGCAGTCAACAAGCCAATCACCGCGATCCCAGTCTCAATGCAGAGTCAGGCGATAGGTCGAGTCGTTTAAAATCCAAGAAGCAGTCTGGGAAACAATGGAAAACTGCCTCTTCTCGGTCTAGCAACCGTGGATTTGGCAGTGGCAACTCTAAACGTCGCTAGGTCTAAACGTCGCTAGGTTTGCTGATGGGAGGGAGTGGGGGCATTAAACTAAGATCACATTGAGACGATTCGTTCGAGTGAGTGTGATGGCGTGATTGAAGCTGAGGTTCATCAGCACTTAAGGGCCTTTCTGCGAGAACAGCCCACTCCCCACTGGTCGCATCATTTAACCATGGCGCGGTTGGTGGCGCGTGCTTTGCGGTTGGGGCGTAGTGCTTTGATTCAAACCGGAACGCTAACCGGATTCCAAGCTCCCTATCGGTTAAGCTACTTGCTGCCCCTCCTGTTGTGGCCAGGATCTGCCCTCTTGGTAACCTTGCCAGAAGTGCAACAGTGGCTGCTCCAAGTGGAAATTCCTCGGCTACAGCAGTGGCTGCCCCATCCTAAACCTATTCAAGTCAGCGATCGCTGGTTACCTGACTTTCCCGGTCTGATCTTGACCACGCCAGATACTTGGTTGCACGATCGCCTTTGGCAGCAAGGTCGCTTTCCCGCCCACCTGCTCACCCTGATTGATGGTGTGGATGATCTAGAAACCTGGGCGAGACAACAGCTCACCCAAGTGATTACCCCCTCGGACTGGGAGGTTCTGCACTGCGTCTATCCCGCCCATCGCGATCGGATTCGGGACACGCAGGCTTACCTGACCAAAGTGCTCTATCACCATCCCGCCAATCCCTACGATTGTTATGGGATCGATCGGGAAGATCAGGTGGTGTTGGTTCGATTGCAGCAACTGCTCAGTTGCGATGCTTGTATTCCTTTGCCCTCCCCTTGGGGCGCATTTTTCCAGCAATTTCAGCACTCTCAAACCTTACTCTGGGCAGAACTGAATCGCAGTCATGGGCAGTTTACGATCGCCTGTGCGCCAGCAGAAATTGCTTCTGTATTAAGCCCAGTGTGGCTGCAGCAACCGACCGTTCTGATTGGCAGTGCTTTGGATCTAGACAGTGAGGCCAGCATTTATCGCCAAATCTTGGGTTTGGGAGATCTGACCTGCTTGAAATTTAACCCCGATCGCCAGGAAGAAGGCATTCATCTCTATCAACCTGATGGCATCCCCATGCCCAATACTCCCCAATTTCAAACCAGCTTGCTGCGGGAACTCCGATATTTGTTGCAGCATGGAGGTCAGGAAGGCTTAGCAGTGGTGGTGGTCGGAGATACACCCCTCAAGGCACAGGTGGGATCAGCTTTAGCCGCCGAATTTGGCTCTCGGGTGCAAGTAGAGCGTTTGGGGTTAGAAGCCAATGGCATCCTGGTAACGGGTTGGGAGTTTTGGCAACGCCAGCAGATGCACCTCCCCACACCAACTTGTTTGGCGATCGCCACCTTACCGATCCCCTCCCTAGAACATCCGCTGGTGGCAGGTCGGGTCAGTTATTACAAACAACAACGCCAGGATTGGTTTCGTCTCTATCTCTTGCCCACAGCCTTAATGGAATTGCAACGGGCGATCGCCCCTCTGCGAGAATCCCAGGGCTTAGTGGCACTCCTGGACAGTCGGGTTCTGCATCGCAGCTATGGTCAGCAAGTGCTAGCAGCTTTGAGTCCCTTTGCTAAAATCCAATATTTGGATCAATTGTTGCCTCAAGACTGGTAGCGATCGCAGTGGGGAGAGTTGGGCAGGGAGGGATGGGGGGATCGCCTTGTCAGGGTCGCTTGAAACGGAAGATGCTGAACAGCTTATGATGGAAGTAGCGTGATTTCATCTGGGGAAGGCGGAGTTATGGGTGATTCTAAACGGCGGAAAGATATGCTAGGCGAGGATTATGGCAAGGAAGAGCGATTTTTGCCTTGGGTTCCTCTCACGAAAAAACAAGGTGAACAATTTGTCAAAATCACCACCACGGGATCCTGGATCGGCATCGGGCTACTTGCAACTGCTTGGGTGACCATTCGCTTCATTGGTCCCTCGCTCGGTTGGTGGCAGCTACCAGGCTTGCAGTAATGGGCAAACCCATCAGCAAAAAATTGTCTCCTTCTATCCCATTCATAAGCGATCGCTATCAAAAAATGATTGTGATCTTGGGAGGAAGGCTATAGACTGATATCCTTGCTGAATTTTAAGCAAAATTTAACAATTCCGTTAAAGCTTCTAATTAACTGGCAGAAACGCGATTACAGCCTGATTTTGGGTGAAAAGCGATGAATCCATATTCCAGAAGCAATGGTTTTGTTGGTTTTGATACCCTCGTTAGTTGAGTGGGATCGTTACCATGGAGCATGTTAATTAGTGCGTCTATTAGACGATTCACTGAGCCAATTCACTGAGCCGATTCGCGATGGCTCATAGCAATGAGGTTGATTTGTCCCAGATTTGTCCGGTTCTCTGAACAAGCCTGTGGAAGATCACGGAAAGAAGTCTTTCTCAAAACTATTTTGCGAAACGATTTTTGACCGGATTCACACCTGATTTTGCGGTAGAGTCGGACTATCAGAACGGGGTTATAGATCGAATTCTCCAGTTTTTAGAAAAGCTTGTTTTTGGTTCAACTTGTTTTGGTTCGACTCTAAAGTGATTCAATGGCAAGTGATGCAATGGCAAGCGATTAAATAGCGCTTAATTTTAGACAAGTCTTTTTTGACTCGCCAATTTAGCAAGCGGTTACGTTCATTATTGTGGTGAATGGAGAATGCAATCGTGTTCACAAGACTTGCTGAACAGCACCGCCAGTTTGTACAGGATCTCGTGATGAACCTGCAAGCACTGGCGATCGTCCTCGAAAACCGGGGCTACCTCGCTTCTTGCTACACCTGCGGTGGCGAGCGCAATAGTGCCTCTTTCATGGTGAGCTTGGGTGACAATCACCTGATTCGTTTTTTGGTGTCTGACTATGGCATCACTTGGACCGAGATGCGCGACGATCGCGAACTGATGAAGCTAGAAGGAACAGAAGCCATCAGTCAACTCCAGGAGTTAGCAAACCTGGTCAAATTCCAAGTCAGCCCACCAGAGCAAATCCTGATCGGGGCTGCATAAGCATCGCCCTGAAAAACACAGATCCCTCTCAGATCTGTGTTAGTGTAACGATTGTTTGAGTGAAACAATTGCTTGTTTTACCGTGGCAGTTGTTTGAATGCGGCAACTGTGAGCGTAAAGCTAGTGCAGTGTGAAACTTGTTCATTGTGAAAATTCCAGGCTTACAGATTACGTGTGGCAGCACCAGTTTATTAAGGCTAATCAAATTCGCCTTCATTATGTGACCCAGGGAGAGGGTGATTTAGTCATTCTCCTGCATGGCTTTCCAGAATTTTGGTATTCCTGGCGCTATCAAATCCCTGCCCTGGCCAAGCATTTTAAAGTCGTGGTTCCAGATCTACGAGGCTATAACGACTCGGATAAGCCCGGACATGGATATGATCTGGAGACATTAACCACCGATATCCGGAGTCTGATCGAAAATTTGGGTTATCAGCAGGCTCATTTGGTGGGGCATGATTGGGGCGGAGCGATCGCCTGGAACTTTGCGCAGCGATTTCCCCATGCTTTGCAGCGGTTAGCCATTCTGAGTGCGCCCCATCCCCAACGGTTTTTACCCCATCTACTGAATAATTTAGCCCTGGGGAACCTAGAGCAAATCCGCCGAAGCTGGTATCTCGTTGCTGTCCAAGTCCCTGGTCTGCCCGAGTGGTGGATTCAGCAAAACTTGCGAAATTTTGTGCGCAATGTCTTTCGCGGTTTGGCCGTACGCAAAGGCGAATTCACCCAGGAAACTGCTCAGATGTATGAAGCAGCCCTGGAAAAACCAGGCGCGATCGCCGCTGCCCTCACCCACTATCGCCAATTTTTCTATCAACCCTTTCTATCTCCCTTGAGCTGGCTCCGTGACACGTTTTCCAGCCCTCGCCTCATTGCTGCGCCAACTCTGGTGTTGTGGGGAGAGGAGGATGCGGTCTTAACCAAAGATTTGGCAGAAGATATGCGCCATGCTGTGACGGGACTGTTTGAACTCAAGTTTGTCCCCAATTGTGGTCATTGGATCCAGCAAGAAGTACCTCAAACCGTCAATCGGGAACTCCTGGCATTCCTGTGTCGCAATTGACACACTCATCCACCCAACCTCACGGTATGAGACTCCTGATGGAGGTAGTTTGCCGCAATAGATGTGTATAGAAGAACCAAATTGCTAAGAGAAAGGTAAAATTTTATATCGATCGCTTTGCGACCTACCAGGACGCAGGGGATTGCTTGGTATTTGACTCATCATGGACTGATCCCTTTTTACCTTGTTACTCCGAATGGCTCTCGAAACCTATTTGACTCATCCAACCTTTGGGCTACTTTGCCGTGTCTGCTTAGTTGAAGACAACTGTGAACTCTTCACCACCCTCTATGCCCAACGTCTGTTTTTCCTTGTTTCACCGACGGCAGCAGGCATTCAATTTGAGGCCGTGGGGCGTGCGAGCGCGAAAATGTTAGTGGAAAATCGGCTTCGCTTCCTCCGCCGCAACAGCGATACCCAGGAATACAATCAGTTAATGGTGGTTCATAAGCAAACCTTTCAATAACCAACTTGTTAGGCATCCACGTTTCAGGACTTGCGTGCGTGGCGGGCTTCTGATTCTAGGCTGGGCGATCGAGAGTCGGCGATCGAGGGGTTGCAAATGCTTGAATTGTGTTTGTTGAGTTTTGTTGAGCGAGTGTTTGATGTCTTCCTTCAATGCTTTGGTGACCAGAATCCAACAATTTCAGCAAACCATTCCGCCCACGGTTCAGATTATTGCTGTTACGAA
Source organism: Synechococcales cyanobacterium (assembly GCA_035285565.1). Lineage (GTDB taxonomy): Bacteria > Cyanobacteriota > Cyanobacteriia > Leptolyngbyales > Leptolyngbyaceae > JAYKGX01. The sequence continues at coordinate 750 of JAYKGX010000431.1, read as the reverse complement.
GCAACAGCCTGCAGCAGTGGTCAGGGCGGCCTATGCGGCTGGATTGCGCCATTTTGGTGAGAGCCGAGTGCAGGAAGCCCAGGCAAAGCAAGCAGAATTAGCCGATTTAACCGATGTGACTTGGCACTTGATTGGTCAGCTCCAACGCAATAAAGTTAAAAAGGCGTTACAGTTGTTCCAGTGGATCCACTCGATCGATCGTCTAGAATTAGCCCAACAGATCGATCGCCTTGCAGCAGAGGAGCGCCCATCAACCATCCCTCTCAACCTCGTGACAGGACAATCACAGAATTCTGACCTAGTTAGCAGGTCAGTTCAGGAGCGCCCTCAGATTTGTTTGCAGGTCAAGTTACTGCCTGATCCCAACAAGATAGGCTGGGAGGTACATGAGCTTTGGCAGGCTTTACCCCAATTGAATCAATTAACCCACATCCAAATTCGCGGATTGATGGTTATTCCTCCCTTGGGATGTAGCGATCGCCAATTAAGCGATTACTTTCAGCAAGCTAAACAACTGGCTCAGCAGATTACGGCAAACGGCTGGGAAAATTTGCAGTTAGATCAGCTATCCATGGGCATGTCAGACGACTATAATCTAGCGATCAAAGCGGGGGCGACCATGATTCGTCCTGGGCGGATTCTGTTTGGTGATCGACAGAATGGGATATAACGCTACATATAGAGCTAGTTGAAAATATTCTTCTAAAAAAGTTCTAGATATAGTGGATCGTTTCAGACTTCTATGCTAGA
>JAYKGX010000430.1:0-11923 GCA_035285565.1 Synechococcales cyanobacterium | reverse complement strand
AGACGCTGGTGGAAACCTACCAATTACCGATGCTGTTGACTCCCAGCCAGAATGTGATTCTCTATGAGATTGAGCCGGAGCATCAGGAAGCGATCGCCCAGATCTTGAGTGAGCATGGGGTCAAGCGGGAAGACGAAATCGATTCCCTCATGCGCTATTCTATGGCTTGTCCGGCCCTGCCCCTCTGTGGTTTGGCGCAAACGGAAGCAGAACGAATTCTCCCCACGGTTTTAACTCGACTCCGCAGCCTCTTGAAAAAGGTGGGTTTGCCGGAAGAGCATTTCATCACCCGCATGACTGGATGTCCCAACGGCTGTGCCCGGCCCTATCTGGCGGAATTGGGCTTTGTGGGCAATGGTGCCAATCAGTATCAACTGTGGTTGGGGGCAGCTCCGAATCAAACCCGGCTCTCGCAGGTCTATGTTGAAAAAATGGCATTGGAGGATTTGGAGAAAACCCTAGAACCCGTACTAGCCTGTTTTAAAAAGCAACGGCAGAAGGGGGAAGCGTTTGGGGATTTCTGCGATCGGGTGGGATTTGATCATCTGCGCAGCTTTGCTGAATCCTATGTACCCCGTAAGTCTGGCAAGGCGTTGGATCTGCGGAAACGGGTGACGGTACGGGATGAGGTCTATCTGCGGCTCCAGCAAGCAGCCAATGCTAAGGGAATTTCCATGGCAGATTTGGCAACCGAAATCATTGATGCCTACTTGCAATTGCATCCGGTTGCAGACATGGCTGACAGTGAAGCCACTACTGATGCTGCTGAGCCAGCCGTTGAGAGTTCACCGATTCCCTCGGCGACCCCCGAGCCAGAAGCCGCTGCCCCTGAAAGCAAGCCTGCATCGGAACCGTCTTTTGGGGATTCTAGTTTCTACTAAGCTGGAATGCGTTAGAGCTGGAATGCGTTAGCTGTCATGGTAGATTTGGGGCGATCGGTTGGCGATCGCCCTAATTAATTTCAGGTTGATTTCAGTCGTCGGGTTCCATCGGCAAATCTATAACCTTAGTTTGCTGCTTTCGCTGAATTCTCGCCCTGAAAATGTCACAATGGAAACCTGATCCGATGCGTCATTTTGACGAGTGTCAGTTTGTTCTCTGGCTACCAGTCTAGTTGAAGGCTACATCTGCGCCCATGACCATGCCCACTACCCCCTTGCCAACACCCTTAGAAAAAATTGTTCAGCGCTTTCAACGGGTGAGCGACCCCAAGCGCAAGTATGAGCAATTAATTTACTATGCCAAAAAAGTTCCTGAATTCCCTGAAGCAGACAAGGTGCTGGAAAATAAAGTGCAGGGCTGTGTTTCCCAGGTTTACATTACGGCAACCTTAGCGGATGGTAGGGTGCAATTTTCTGGGGATTCTGATGCGCAATTGGTGAAGGGCTTGGTGGGTTTGTTATTGGAGGGGTTGAATGGTCTCTCACCGCAGGAAATTCTCAGTCTCACTCCAGATTTTATTAAAGACACGGGATTAGATGTGAGCTTAACTCCTTCCCGCGCCAATGGCTTTTACAATATTTTCAAACTGATGCAACAAAAGGTTGCTCAACTCAGTATCGCTTAGCTCTGTTTGTGGCTGAGGGAACTCATTGTGAACTTGTCAGGGTATACCTGCCAGGGTGAAGTGCTCCATTTGGTGATTGGCATGATGCAACATCTTGAAGATCAACAGCTCTATCCACAGTCCAGTTCAGATCAGGCGATCGCGGATGCACTGCCCGCCCCCCTGCCGATTGCTGCGCCTGAGTTGTCTAACCCTAAGATCTCTGTGGTTGATTTGTCTCCATCTGAGCCATCTTCATCTGAGCCATCTCCATCTGAGCCATCTACTGCTGAAGCCAGTTTGAATCACTCGGTGGAGGCAATCTCTGGGAGCCGGATGATGGGCGATCGCCATTTCTACGATTGGCAGTGGCAAGGTCAGGCAATCCGTGGGGTGTATGAGGTGATGGGACAGGGCAAACCCATTTTGTTGCTTCCTGCCTTTAGTACTATTTCCAGCCGAGAAGAAATGCGTCGTCTGGCGGAATTGCTCTCTCAGCAGTATCAAACCTATCTCTTGGATTGGGTGGGGTTTGGCGAGAGCGATCGACCGGCGCTGGCCTATGAACCCAAACTGTACCGGGCTTTCCTGCGCAGTTTTGTATCAGAGACCTTTCAAGAGCCGATCGTGGTCATTGCGGCTGGGCATACTGCAGGCTACGTCATGGCTTTGGCGCAGGATGATCCCAAGCCCTGGTCCTGGGTGGTGTTGTCTGCTCCCACTTGGCGAGGTCCGCTACCGACGATGATGGGAGACGATAAACGTAAGACCTATCACCTGCTCCAAAAGCTCATTAACCTACCTGTGCTAGGGCAATTGCTCTACTGGCTCAATTCCACCCGTTGGGTTCTGCGGTGGATGATTAAGCGTCATGTCTATGCCGATCGCAGCCATATCACTCGAAATTTGGTGCGGGAAAAATGGAAAATTACCCAAGAGCCTGGAGCACGCTTTGCCCCTGCTGCCTTTGTGACGGGTCGTCTTGATCCGGTGCGATCGACCCAGGAATGGCTCAACTTTTTCCAGCCGTTGCCCTTGCCTGTGCTGATGGTGATTGGCGAACAGATGCCCCCTCGATCGCGCGCTGAGGCAGAAGTGGCGGCTCATTTTTCTGGCGTGCAAGTATTGCGGCTCCCCGGTACCTTGGGCTTGCATGAAGAATATGCAGAGCAGTTTTTCCAGGGGATTTCACCCTTTTTAGGTAAATATCTGTCCGATCGCAAGAAACAATAATTCAAGATGGATGAAATCGCCAGAATCCCTGACTATCCGCTGAGTGTTGCACCGATGATGGATCGCACCGATCGCCATTTTCGTTATTTCATGCGGCAGATCACGCGACGGACGTTGCTCTATACGGAAATGGTGACGAGTCAGGCAATTTTGCATGGGGATTTAAACCGATTGCTAGGCTTCTCGCCGGAAGAAAAACCCTTAGTGTTGCAGGTGGGGGGCGATCGCCCAGCAGATTTAGCCAAATGTGCCCAAATTGCTGAAGAATGGGGCTATGACGAAATTAATCTGAATGTGGGGTGTCCCAGCAGTCGGGTACAGGATGGTAATTTTGGGGCTTGTTTGATGTTGCAACCTGAGAAAGTGGCGGATTGTGTGGCAGCGATGCGATCGCACAGTCGTTTGCCGGTCAGTGTGAAACATCGGATTGGGGTGGACGAGCATGATAGTTACGAAGCAATGGAAAAATTTGTGCAAATCGTTGCCCAGGCAGGCTGTCAGCGCTTTAATATCCATGCCCGCAAAGCTTGGCTCCAGGGGCTGAGTCCTAAGGAAAATCGCGATATTCCACCCCTGCGTTATGAAGAGGTGCATCGCCTGAAACGAGAATATCCTCAGCTTTGGATTGAAATTAATGGTGGTTTCAAAACGCTAGATGCAGCGATCGAGCAATTGCTATGGGTTGATGCTGTCATGATTGGGCGAACAGCTTATGATGAACCTTATTTATTTGCTGAAGCAGATGCCAGGTTTTATGGAGATGAAACGTCGGTATTAACGAGACATGAAGTGGTAGAAGCAATGCTACCGTATATTGATCATTGGGTTGGTCAAGGGGGACGCTTGCATTCCATTACTCGCCATATGTTGATGTTATTTACGGGTCAACCGGGCAGTCGTTTATGGAAACGCATTTTAACCGAGAAGTCTTGTCAACCTGACGCTGGGGTGGAAGTGGTGCAAACAGCCCTGAGCCAAGTCCCTTGATGGTTGATTCCCGTCAATCTCTCGATTTCCCTAAATCCCCGCGCTGACGCGCCGCTGCGCTAGAAACAAGGGGGACTTCAAACTGAACAGCAACCGGGAAGGAGTCTAATACCAAATCAACTCATTATTGCAACCCATCCCGATCCCCCTAAATCCCCCTTAATAAGGGGGACTTCAAACTGAACAGCACGGGAAGGAGACAAACGACGATTGCTGAACCCTTGAATTTGGCTCGGTTCCCCCTTATCAAGGGGGCTAGGGGGATCTACTCGCCAGGATTCATCGAACTTACGTTAATCTGTGGAGCGATCGTCTTTGGCTAGGGTAATATTCCAGAGAAATCCCAATTTATCTCACCTGATGATGCTTAAACTGTTGATTCTGAGTTGTATGACTGCCTTGTGCCTTCACCCAGTTATGGGCGTTGCTGCTCCAGCATCGGGTCAACCTGATTCCCAGGGCGACTACTACAGTAATGAAGGTTCACAGCAAGGGAGCGTTCCTAATGGAAGTCGGCTTTTTCCAGGTAGCCTTTGGCAAGTCCGTGCTGCTCAGTTAAATTGTCGTCGAGAGGCTGGTCTCCAAGCTCCGATCGTTCGTCAATTCAAGCGCGGTGATAGGCTGCAAGCAGATGTGGGGCGCGGTGGTTCGGACGAAGTTCTGGTGAACGCTTTAGGTTCCGATCGTCGGCCCTGGATGAGAGTGCGCAGTGCCACGGGTCAAGTTTACAATTGCTATGTGCGGGCAAATCAGAAATACATTCAGCCGATCGTCCCAGCCCAGCCCAAGGGTTGAGTCACAGGTAAAACGGAGGGATCTCACAGGTCAAAACCTCCTTGATGCTTTCTCCAAGGAATTGCTCCCGGATGATTCGACTGATTGATCCATCAAGGTACGAAGTTCACTGGCTCGCCAATCAGCCACCCGCACAATTGTTTCGAGAAAGCTGAGAACAAAAGGACCGCGTTGATCTAACAAATCCTGTGCATGTTGATGCCAAGCCTGCGGTGGGAGTGCTTCCAGGGTAACAGAGGGCATTGTTTCCCCATCACCTAGATCGACTGCTGGAAGCACATCACCGGGTTGCAGTCCCCGCAGTCCAACCTGATTAGGAATGAAGTCAAAGTTGGCAATTTGCATTCGACATTTGCCGTGGTGAGCAGCAATGATGTATGCCAAGTCAAAACTTGCTGCTTCATCATGGATTAGTAATGCGATCGCGCTAGCCAGTTCATGCCGGAATCCTGGTCGAGTATAGTGCCCGAACCCGCTGTGACGTTTGGCCCAGATTTCACCAGGAGCCGCACAGGCTGCTTGGAATTGTGGATGGGCTTTTCCCCAATCGTGTAGGTGAGCGGCTCTTGTAACGAGTGCTGAACTTGCATCATCCATTACATCATTGAGTGTTTGGCAAATCTGACGGGCAAAGCCTTGAGCATCGATTGAATGCATTGTCAGCGTCACATCTTGTGATTTAGACCATTGCATATTTTGGGTTTCTTTCGGCGATAACCGTAATACAGGAGGGATATCTTGAGGATTGCCAGTGAAACCCAGCGATTCTGAGTAACCACCGACGGTTCGATCGCAGCAGATGTAACATTCATCGCTGAGAGCTATACCCGTGATCCAGGTTTCAGTTTTATTGTCCCATCTCCAGTAGTTTTTGAGGCTCGCGAGAAACTTGGTAGCTGTGCTGGCACGGAGATTGATGGCTTCAAGTTCGCTGGGTGGCATCGTTGGGGCGACATTGACTACGTTGTCGCGCCAAAGTAGTTTGATGCTTATATCAATATCTTCGCGGATAAAATGCCCGACTGGATCGCCACCATTGCCAGGGTGATTATCAAATAGTCCGTGAAGATGACTCAATTTCAAATGGTGCTTGCCATTATTTTGGGGCGGGGGTGGTACGGTCATTAAGTCCTTAATTCCGGCTGAAGGCAGTTGATCGACGCGATCGTAAAATTCGCTGATTTCTTGAGCAGTGTAAGGGAGTGGCTTGGTAGATGAGCGCATTTCATCCAGATCCAGTAAGTAGACATCGCATTCAACGTAAGTACCATTGCGTCCTGCTCGCCCGCAGCGTTGGACAAAGCTAGCCCATGGACAAGCAACGGTAAATAGCTTTCGCGCATCTAAGTCGATCCCAGCTTCGATTACCTGAGTTGCGACAACAACCCCAGTAAAGTCTTGGAGCTTTTCAGAGAGTCTTGCCCGATCGCCTCCCCGAAATCGCGAGTGTAAAAGTAATACAGGCAGATCTTGACCAATAGAATGAGCGATTGTGATTGCATCATCAACTTTATTCAAAATTACTAAACTCAGCGTATTAGAAATATGCTCGGTAATAACTTTATCAGCGATGGCGGCTAAGGAAATTTCTACTCGATGGAAGACTTTTTCCATACCGAGTTTGAGTGAGGCGATCGGATGTGTGTAGTCGTCGTCGCTGATCTTGCATTCGCTGTACTTCAAGTTTCCCGTGAGAGGGCGTAGGTCGAGCGTAGCACTGCAAAGAATCAATTCGCTATGACCGTAGGTTCCCTGTTCTTGCCGCATTTTTTGTAGCAATGCAGTTGTACGATAGCCAACTCCCATGAGCTGCGTTTCATCGGCGACAATGCGTACGTCATTATTGAGCAAAGCGCCATGCAAGGGCCATTCCCATCGACTGCAACCATAGCCTCGAAACAATTGGCGGGAAAGGATTTGATCTTGGGTGCCGATGATGATGCAGGGGCGATCGATGTTGTTGAGCCAGGTGCGATCGGGGGGTGCTCCAGTGCCCCCAACAAGGACGTAAACGTCTATTTTATTCCCGAATCTTTCATTCCCGAATCTTTCATGATCGCTGAGTTTTTTTAGGATTCCCTGAACGCGTGTGGCGGTTTGGTGGGTCAGGCTGCGCATGGGAAGGGTGATGACCAGTCGAGTGGGCGTGTTGGATCGATCGTAGAGGATGCCATAGAGCCAATCGACTGTGATGGCTTCGGTTTTACCCAATCCAGTGGGGGCGGATAAGGTGCAAGTGGGATGGGTGCGATCGCGCCGATGGAATGCAGATTGGTAAGGAAATGGCGCAAAACCAGTTATGGCATTAAAAAAAGCCTCATAGTTCACATTCTTTGCCATATCTTAAAGATTACATCCAAATTTTGGCACGCTTCAGATATCTATATTATATTTGACGAGAAGAAATCTGAGTTGTAAAAGCTGTGGTGAATCTCTTAAGTCGGTCGGTGGGCTTAGCCAATGCGGCTGCAAATCATGAGTATAGGTTGGGCGGTGTGCGGGTGCAGCCCTTGGGGAATTACTTGGCTGGGTTAGGTCTTTTGCGACTGGTGAATCGGACGATCGATCCTCAGGCGAAGGGCTTCTGGCGCGACGGGGCATTTTGGTTGCAGACGAAGGTTGAGCAGGAAGACTTGGTTGCTCGGTTGGTGGATGCTTACACTGCATTGCATATTATCAATCCATGGAATAAGGCGGCAGGCATTACGGTGGATGACAGTAATGTGGCGACATTTATGGGGTTGTTTGGAGTGTTGCAGAAGTCAACCTGTCTGCGGCTTGAAGGACTTAGTGCCTTACTAGAAGATGTTTTGCGAGTTGTAGCAACCTATCCGATCGTCAATAAAGAGAAGGACAAACCCCAGCAAGTTGATGCATTAAAACGCCAAATTGCTGATTTAGAGTGGTTGGACTGGTGCCAATCTGCGATCGTGGAGGTTCAAGAAACCGATCAGAAAGGTAAAGTGAGCGATCGGCTGAAGTATCCGGCTTTATTGGGGACTGGCGGAAATGTTGGTCCTACTGATTTGGCGGTCAATTATTATCAAGCCTTTGATGCTGTTTTTGATGTTAAAACCGTTGAAGGAACTCCGGTCAAACAGGCAAATGCGATGTTTACAGAGGCGATTTTCGGCACCTTCAGCCTTGATATGACTCAGTCTGAAGCCTGTAAGGGTGCCCATCTGTTTCCGGGCAATGATTTCTATCTTGATTTCAAGCGAAGTCATTTGCTGGACTATGTTGAATCGGGTGGAAAAGGCGGGACAGCAGTCAATCCAGCGTTAGTGTTATTGGCAACCGAGGGATTCCTAACCTTCAGCAGTACGATTTCGACGATTAATAGCCCGATCGATGCCGATGGGGTGGGGGTTCGGGCGAAGACGCAAGTAGCAAAATATTCACTGGCAGTGCCAACTAAAGGTAGTTCCGCTAATCTTGTGAGCGTTTCCGAGCGACAAACCTATACGGAGGAATACTTTCTGCCCCTGTGGTCAGCGCCACTAACGCATGAAAACTTGAAGGGCAGGCTGTTTGAGTCGCCGTTGGTGAATGAAGTGAGCTTTAGCCTGCGCCATAAACCGAATGATGGCACTGATTTTATTAATGAAGTGCGGGATTGGGCAGCAAGAACTGGCACAACTGGTCGGATGCTGCGCTACCAGATGCTCCCGCGTAAAGGGCAAGGGAACTTCGCAGTTTATATGGGCGTTGTTGATGTTGGCGGTGGTTTGATTGATTTAGCGGCGGATATGAATCCAGTGCGGGGAAAGCTCAAAAGTGCGGCGGATAAAGCTCCGGCTACCATATCGGCAATGATTTATCAGTTCGATCGACGGTATTCTGAGTTTTGTGGCACTGGGCGCAACCCTGATCAGCTCCTGCACCTGCTGGGTAGAATCTCTCGTCATCCAGATGTAGGTTGGTGTTTTAGAGATTTGAAGTTACGCCAAGATTGGCTGGCAGGATACGAAGGGGAGGCTGAATTACGCTTGGCGGTTGCACTTGGCTTGAAGGGTTCCGATACACTGAACGTCGCAAATCCGATCGGTAGTCTGGTTCAGATTTTGAAGGAACGATCGCAGGCAAAAAATGCTCAACTGTTAAATCGGCTAGATCGGCGCACTCCGGTCAGTTTGAATGATATCGATCGGTTCATTCGCGGTGAGCTTGATTTAGAACGGTTTGTGCTGTGGACTGAGGTACTGAAGTATGTTGACACGTCAGCGGTGGTGTTTGAACCAATTCCTAGCGTGACGGCACGATTACCGACGGATTATCGACTGGGACTGATGTATATTGCGGAGTTTGGCTATGCTAACTGTACGTTTGCGGCCCATTGTAAGCAGCGATTGATGGGAGCAGGGATCTATACCCGATCGGGTGATTGGCCCGGTCACTATGCTGATATCACCTTGGCGGCGTTGCTATTTCCGGTGAGCTGGGAAGAGCGGCAAATTGTGCGTAAAAAGCATTTTTTGTCTAGCTGACAGCTCATACAGAACATTCACACAGACACTCAATCAATTACCTAATCTCAATCATGAAAGAACAACTGCTGAAGAATCTTCAATCTGCCACTTCGCCTGCATCTATCATTCTGCGAGCAGAGTTTGCGATCGGTATTTTTAATGCTTCGACTTTTCCCAATATTGGGCAGTTAATTTTCAATCGGGGCGGTGTTCCTTGCCTGGTTCTGGATTCCCATGCCAGTGTGACCAATATGCTGGAAGGAACGGTGCAATTACCTGGAACGGAAGTGCCTGTGTTTGCTGGATTACCCTATGTGCGGATGGTGAATCAAAACGGCGGATATGAAGCTACCAGTCTGACGCTACCGCATCGCTTGGGAAGTGGCTATTTGGCTAAAAATAAATCGGCTATGTTGGGTGGCAATCGCTATGACAAGCAATTATTAGGGGAAATTAAACAAAATGGACTGCATTTGACCATGTTGCGCTATTGCCCGATGAGTCTGTTGCATGGAGCCTGGTTTGCCCAGATGAGTGGGAATCACAAGGTGGCAAAATCTGTGGGTGGGCGTTTGGTGGCGGAAAATGTCACGTTAGCGCAGGTCGGCGGGACTCTGATGGATCGGGTGCGCCCGGAAAGTGCTTCCCTGGATCTATCGAGTTTTGAGAAGGAGGAGGCGAATGGTGAGGCGAAGTCGGAAGGCAAGGGCGATCGGGCCAGTAAGTTGGGGATTGGGATGATTCCCCATGATAGTAAGCGTTATTCTGCCGATCGCGTGGTGGGTGAGTTTTTTATCAACTATGGTCAGATTAATTCTTTGCAGATTCCGGACTGTGGGAAAGATTTGCTCAAGGCGCTGGCGGTGTATGAAGTATATGCGTTTCTTGCAACGGTGCCGATGCATCGATCGGATTGTCAGATGACGCTAAATGATATTAGTTTAAATACAGATATTCTGTTGGGTGGCAAGCCGACTGAGAGCCTGGAGCAAGCGAAGCTGGCGGTGGAAACAGCAATTTCCCAGTGTGAAGCAGCGGGTTTGTTTGCGGGTATGAGTGAAGTGATGGTGGAGCTGAAGAATAAGCCGGAGGGGACAAAGAGCAAGGCAAACCAAGAAGGGTAAGCCAAATGCGATCGCGGCTGATGATGAATAGATTTGTGCTCTCGGCAAGATCTTTTGATCTTGCCGTTTACTGACTCTCATACCATTATTGAATTGAATTTATGACAACTACAATTCTGATTGATTTACTATGCAATACCTATGGGGCAACGGCTTGGAATCGAGCACATATTGAGGCAGATATTGAGTTGATTCCGTCACCAGTACGGTTATTGCGGGCGATCATTTCGGGAGCTTATAAGATTGATATTGGCGATAGTGATGTTGTGCAGGAGTTGATAACGGCGCTATCCCAAAGTCAACCGCGTTACCATATTCCTCAGGGTACTTACATTCCCTATAACAGCTATCGTAAAGATCGGGCGAATCTGGTAGGTGAGTTGCATAAAGGCGGCAAACTGTATGCAGAGCCTTACTATGAGTATGCGGAGAAGGAAGCCTATGTGGCGATTCAGTGGGATGTGGCGCTGAGTGATTCGCAGCGTGAGGTGTTGGCGCAATGTCTGGAAAATATTGCTTATCTGGGGCGATCGGAGCATGGGGCCCGGTGGCATTTGTTGGAGGACGATCGCGATCTGACTTTTAATGCGGAGCCGAGGGTGGGGGGTGAGCATTTAGTGTTGGTGCCTACGGTGGAGAGTGTTTCTGAGCTTTGGGTGGTGCCGGGGGAACGGAATAGTAAACTGCTGACGCATCCTTTTGTGGAGGTGCAATATCAGGTGACTTGGCCGGAGCGATCGCGCTTGCGATCGGGTTTGCCGCCGGTGAATCATTTGGAGTTTGTTGCGGATATTTCCTATGATCTTGATCCGCGCCGGACGATCGATTGGTGTGATGCTCTACATAAGGCTTTGTGTAAGGCTTGTCCAGAGAGTGAAACGTTTCGATTTGGGACGCGAATTGTGTTGGAGGGTCGGAGGTTTCAGTTAGATGCTGCTGCGTTTAGTGATGGTGAAGTTGAGGCGGCGGCGGGAATTAGAGGACTGTGGCGCTATGACTTGAAGGGGATTGATGTGTGGCTCGATCGGGTGGCTTTGGTGGAGCGATCGATCGGGGATCGTTGGGTGAGTGAGACTCCGTATTTTATGGTGTTGGCTCCAGCGACTAAGGCAAGAAAGAGTGGGACCTATGCGACGAAAAGGATTGCGAAGGGAGCGTTTGAGAAGATGGGGGTGGAGCATCAGGCGATTCGGGAGTTGTTGCTGAAGGCGGATTGGACAAAGGATGCGGTGGGGGAGTTGGACTGGTGTGATATGGGGGGTGGTTTGTTGGCGGCGATGCGGTTTGGGGATGCGGTGGCGACTTGCCGTGCGGTGGAATGGCTGGAACGGTGTGATTGGCATACTGTACGGAGGTCAGGGACGCAGGGGGAGGTTCTACGTCCGGCGCGGGGGGTGGCTTATTATTTAGAGATGACGTATGTGTCTGGTTTTGCGGGTGTTGTTTCGCTGGGCTATGGGGCGAATTTTGGGTTGGGGGTGATGCGCTGATGGGTAGGTGTAGCGATCGGGGTTGGTCTTTTTTTCCTGGAAACGGTTGTGCTGTGGGGCTTTTGGGGGTGTTGCTGAGTTTGTTAATCGGCGCGGGTGCTATAATGCTGTTGTGGAGGCGGTTTGCACAGTTTCTGAACAATTGGGGTTCTCGGTTTGTGGCAGATTTTGTGAAAAGAATTATCGATCCGCGCAAAGGTACCTTGAAAACTAAATATAGCTAGCCTTTCAGAGACCGGCCGTCTCAATCCCTTGGAAACGAGGGAGATTATTGAAACT
>JAYKGX010000429.1:0-5337 GCA_035285565.1 Synechococcales cyanobacterium | reverse complement strand
GGACCGTGGGAAATCGATCGGTTGAAGCTACCACGCTGAATAACATTGGGCTTTTGTGGGTGGATCAAAAACAACCTGAGTTGGCGATCGTCTTTTTAAAGCAATCCGTAAGCCAGTTTGAAATCCTTCGGCAAGATATTCGGGGACTGCCACAGGAAACTCAGAAAACCTACACTCAAACCGTTGAGAAAACCTATCGGGGTTTGGCAGATCTACTACTCAAAGCCGATCGCATTTTGGAAGCGCAACAGGTTTTGGATTTGTTAAAAGTACAAGAATTGAATCACTATCTTAAAAATGTGCGCGGTCAAACGAAATCGCTCTATACCTTACCGCCCGAAACCGAAATTCTGCAAAAATATACGACATTGCAAACTAGCGCGATCGCCCTAGGACAAGAACTCACGACGATTCGCAAAATCCCAGAAACCTCTCGCACACCTCAGCAACTTCAACGCCTGACCGAACTCGATCGCCTGCAAACGGAACTGAGTCAACAATTTAATGCCTTCATCGATCGTCCTGATGTGCAAAAACTCGTAGCCGCCCTCAGTCCCAAAATCCTCCGCCAAACCGTGGATACTGCTGACCTGGATGGACTACGCGGGAACTTGAGTAAACTCAACGCCGTGCTGATTTATCCCCTCATCCTCGACGATCGCCTGGAACTGATCATCACCACGCCCGATTCTCCACCCCTACGCCGCACCGTCAATGTCTCACGGCTGGACTCAATCAGGAAATTGAACGCTTTCGTGCGACACTGCAAGATCCTGGTAGTGATGCTAAACCGATCGCCCAAAAACTCTACAACTGGCTGATCAAACCGTTGGAAGCTGATCTCAAAGCGAGCAATCCTAAAACGCTGATCTACGCTCCTGATGCCCAGTTGCGCTACATCCCGATCGCCGCTCTCCACGATGGCAACCAATGGCTAACCCAACGCTATGCCATCAACCACATCACCGCCCAATCCCTCACCAACCTCACCGCCCAACCCAGTCCCCAACCCAAAATCCTCGCAGGCGCGATCGGCAACCAAGAAGTCACTATCACCGTCGGCAATGAGGTCTTCAGCTTCAGCGGGCTACTCTATACCCATGATGAAGTGCAAGCCATTCGATCGACGCAACCCACCACCAAAGTCGTGCTGGACAACGAATTCAGCCTCCCCCAAGTCAAACCGCAACTGGGCGACTACACCATTCTCCACCTCGCCACCCACGCCAGCCTCGTGCCCCAAAAAGTAGACAACTCCTTCATCCTCTTCGGCAACCAAACCTACGCCACCCTGCGCGACATCGAAAATTGGAGTTTGAACAATTTCGATCTCGTCATCCTCAGCGCCTGCGAAACCGGACTCGGTGGCAAATTTGGCAGCAACGGTGAAGAAATTCTGGGTCTGGGCTATCAATTTCAGCGGCGGGGAGCCAAAGCCACGATCGCTTCCCTCTGGCGCGTCAATGATGCCGGCACCCAGCAACTGATGGCTGCATTCTATCAAGCCCTGCAACAAGGCAAATCCAAAACCCAAGCCCTCAAAATTGCTCAGACCGATCTCATTGGCAAAAGCGCGATCGGTCTGAGTCATCCCTACTATTGGTCTCCCTTTATTTTGATCGGTAATGGGTTATAACCTACACAGCAGCTAGTTCACGAGTTTCTGCTTCTACCGTTTCCTCAGAAGCAGCACCGCTTTCCAACGAGGAGGTTTCCGGCATATCAACATTCACAGAAGCAGTAGGTGCATTGAGCAAAAACTGAATTCCCGCAGCAACTTCCCGATAGGGGCGCTCTTGCAGGTATCCGAGGAGTGCTTCGCGCTGTTGCTCAGAAATCAGATAAACGGTTCTTTCTACGCTTGCCATAATTGAGTACTTCTCCTGAGAGATTGGGCTTTAACATTTAAATTTACGTCAGTTCGATGAAACTCGATTCCCGTCAATCTCTCGATCCCCCTAAATCCCCGCGCTGACGCGCCGCTGCGCTAGAAATAAGGGGGACTTCAAACCGAAAGCAAATGGGAAGGAGTCTAACGACGATTGCTGAACCCTTGAATTTGGCTCGGTTCCCCCTTATTAAGGGGGCTAGGGGGATCTGCTTGCCAGGATTCGTCGAACTCACGTTAAATTTGCAAGAGTCTTCTGGAGCTAATCCAGCCTTGCCATCTCCCTAGAGGGTTGATGGGCTAGAAGGTTGAAGCTTCAGTAAAAATTCTCTCGCCAACTTAGAATGGGCGACTTAAGGCACGATTTTCTCAGTAGATTTTCGGATTTTTGGACGCTCAAAACAACCGGACATTGGCTTGCGACTGAGACCGATCGTCATATTGCTTAATAAAGTAGTAATGGCTATGGGGTTCATCCTTGGCACGACATCCATTCATCACAATCCCTAAAACTCGCTGCCCAGATTGTTCTAAACGCTCCTTCGCAAACTTGGCATTGCCAATATCAACCTGGCGCGGATGAACCAGTAGCACCAACCCATCTGCCATCTTGCCAAAAATTTGGGCATCTGCTGCCACATTCACGGGTGGGGCATCAATCAGAATCATGTCATAGCGATCCGCCAGTTGCTGGATCAAAGTTGCCATGCGTTGGGAATCTAGGAGTGCCAGTGCATTGGGTGGAATCATACCAGAGGTCAAAACATCTAAGTTTGGCATGACTGATTTGATGGCTTGCTCGGGGGTCATGGGTTCTACCAGCAAATGACTCAACCCCACTTCATTTTGCAATTCCCAGAGCTGATCTTGTTTTGGATGATGCATATCTCCGTCAATCAGCAACACTTTTTTACCGGACTGGGCGATCGTGCTGGCTAAATGGGCGGAGACTGTGGATTTTCCTTCCTTGGGAACCGAGCTAGTCATCACGATGATTTTCAAGGCTTTGTCAGAACTGAGAAACTTGAGATTTGCCTGCAACATGCGATAGGCTGCCCCGACCCCAGAAAATTGGGTTGGCGAGATGAGGGGGTCTTCCCCAAAGGGACTCATGAGACTAAAGGTTCTTAACTGACTATAGTCCGGAATTACACCCAGTAGGGGATAGCCCAAAAGCTGTTTGGTTTGATCGATCGTTTTCAGGGATTTATCCGTCACTTCTAGTAAATAAACGATCGCGCCGGAGGTCAGGATGCCGAGGAGTCCCACCAAGTAACTATTTTTGCTGGGAACCGCTTTTTGAGGGGGGCGGGCTTCTGAAATTACCTGGGCATTGCCGACGTTTTGATTTTCTGCCACCCGAATTTCGCCATCTTTCTGCAAAAGCTGTGTATAGGTGGACTGAGAGGCTTCTAATTTACGTTCAAGTTCCCGTTGTTCTTTTTCCAAGCGGGGTAAAACACTGGTGCGTGCTTGATAGCTACCTTGGATGTTCAATAACGTTGCAAGTTGATTCGTCAACCCTTGGCGTTTGCTCGCTAAGAGCAACATTTCTCGCGTGATATCTTGTTGCAGCGCACCCATGTGCAGGCTATCTTCTGAAATCGGCTGATCGATTCCTGGCAGTTGGGAAATTCTGCTTTGGAGTAATTCCTGTAGCATTACCCGTTTATTCTCTAGGCTGGCAATCGTGGGATGGGTATCATTAAATCGGCTGCGCTCAACCGCGAGTTGGGTTTCCACTTGTTGTAATTGCTTCAGGGATTCCTGCACACCGTTCGCTTGGCTTAAAACCGTCATGTCGATCGCGGCTTCCGAGGTAATGCCAATTTTTTGCTGAAGAATTTTGAGTTGTCCATCAACATCGGAGATTTGTCCCTGCAGTGACGTGATTTGCTGCCGTAAATTGGTCATGGCACTGACTGCGGCGGCAGATTCCTCCTTTAAAGCCACCACCTGATTGGCTTCCTTAAACCGATGTAAAGCATCCTCTGCCCGATCCACACTAGCTTCTGCCTGGGGTAATTGGGCTTCAATAAATTTGCGGGCTGCCATCGCTTGCGATCGCCGGGATAGAATATTTTGCTGCATATAGGCATTCATCAGCGTATTCACAACTTTGGCAGCCAGGGCTGGATTCTGGTCACGATAGCTCACTTTGAGAATATCCGCCCCACGAATCTCATTAACCGTTAATTGTTGCAAAAAGGTGCTGTAATCCAGTGGGATTCCCTTTGGGGTCTTCAGTTTGAGTTGATCGATCGTTTCTTGCACGACGGGGATCGATCGAATGACTTCTGCTTCCGTTGCTAAGGGATTGCCACGCTCAATCAAGGGTTCTAACCGACCGACTTCTTGCCCCATGCCCGCTAGGGATGATGCTAAATTAAGCCGTTCAAATTTGAGCTTCCCCTCGGCCATATAAACTGGCTTACTCAGAGATTGACTCCACATGCCTAATCCAGCAACACAAATTAAGGTACTCAATGCAGGAAACCAACGCCGTTTTAACAATGCGGCACAGGAACTGAGGCTGATGGTAGGGGGGGTTGCTTCCATGACTGATGATTGAAAAGAAGTCTAAATCCCAGCATACTAATTCTCGATAGAAATGGTCAGCAAAATTGACGTTTCTTTTAAAAAACATACAATCACGCGATCGCTAGCTCACTTGACTCATTCATGGACAGAATTTTTTCATAGACAGAATTTTGCTGAGATCCAAGCGAGTCCTCATAAACGGTCTATTTTGTGTGAAGGATCAAATTGCCCTCATGCTTCACTTCCTGATCCAGGAGAGAATAAGACCTCATTGCCAATAAAAAAGATCAGTATTTAGTAATACTGATCCAGAGGAATCCAACTTTTCAAATCTGAGGCGATCGCCTCTCTGAGGTACGGATCGTTCTTGGAGATAATCCGCTAGTCGATCGCCACTGCTTGCACGACCACACCGGCAATCTCAGGCGCTGCAAAAACTTTCTGAGCATAGGTCGCCTGGGGTTTGGATTGAGCAAACCGTTGGTAAGCTTGCTGCATTTGGCGATTCAGTGCCACCGTTTTGGCATCGTAAACCTGGGTCGTGAACTTGGGATACATGCCAATTCCAATAATCAACACCAGGAAGCTGGCAGCAATGAACAATTCACGCGGTTTCACATCGCTAAACACTGCTTGTGAAGGCAACACACAACTATTGCCAAAACAAACCGCTTCTTCCTGAACAGACCCGAGGGGCGCTTCTGCTTGACCCACATTGCAGGTTAATGGTGTGGCAGTGCCGTAAAACAATTGCCGCAGCATGGAGAGCAGATAAATCGGAGTCAGAATTAACCCGATCGCCGCTAGCCCGATGGTCACCGCCCGGAAGGTGGAACTGTAAATCTCACTGGTACTCATGCCAATGAAGACGGCAATCTCGCTGGCGAATCCACTCATCCCCGGCAGCG
>JAYKGX010000428.1:0-11166 GCA_035285565.1 Synechococcales cyanobacterium | reverse complement strand
CTTTGAAACGGCAGGGGTGGAAGTTACCACAGGCCCCCTCGGACAAGGAATTTGTAACGGCGTAGGGTTGGCCATGGCAGAAGCTCACCTGGCAGCAACCTACAACAAGTCCGACTGCACACTAATTGACCACTACACCTATGTCATCTTGGGTGATGGCTGCAACATGGAAGGGGTCTCTGGTGAAGCTTGCTCTCTGGCCGGTCACCTGGGTCTGGGTAAACTGATTGCGCTGTACGACGACAACCACATTTCCATCGATGGTGACACGGAAGTTTCCTTTACTGAAGATGTGGGCAAGCGCTTTGAAGCTTACGGTTGGCAAGTGATTGTGGTGCCTGATGGGGATACCAATACAGATGCGATCGCAGCAGCGCTGAAAGAAGCAAAAGCCTGCACCGACAAACCGACCCTGATTAAAGTACGCACGACGATCGGATTTGGTTCGCCCAAGAAAGCGGGGACTGCCGGGGTTCACGGAGCAGCCTTGGGGGGTGATGAAGTAGCTGCAACGCGGGAAAACCTGGGTTGGAACTATGAACCCTTTGTGCTGCCCGAAGATGCCCTCGCTCATTTCCGCAAAGCGGTACAGCGGGGTGCCGATGCAGAAGCGGAGTGGAATCAAATCTGGGAAACCTACAAAGCCAATTACCCCACGGAAGCAGATCAGTTCGATCGCCAGATTAACTACCGCTTTCCGGAAGGTTGGGAAAAGGCGCTGACGGTCTATACCCCTGCAGACAAAGCCTTGGCAACTCGGCAAACCTCTGAGAAAGCCTTGAATGACGTGGGTGGCGCATTGCCCGAACTGATTGGCGGTTCAGCGGATCTGACCCACTCCAACCTGACCTACCTCAAGGGATCTAAAGACTTCCAAAAGGGTTCCTACGAAGGGCGGAACCTGCGCTTTGGGGTGCGGGAGCATGGGATGGGCGCAATCTGTAATGGGATTGCCCTGCACGGTACGGGGTTGATTCCCTACGGTGCAACCTTCCTGGTATTTGCTGATTACATGCGGGCAGCCATTCGTCTGTCAGCGTTGTCTCAATGCCAAGTGCTGTATGTGATGACCCACGACTCGATCGCCCTGGGTGAAGATGGTCCCACCCACCAGCCGATCGAAACCCTAGCATCCCTGCGGGCAATTCCCAACCTCTTGGTCTTCCGGCCGGCGGATGGTAATGAAACTTCGGGAGCCTACAAAATTGCGGTAGAGCGTCGTAACCAGCCTTCGCTGTTTGCTATGACCCGTCAAGGATTGCCGCAGTTGGAAGGGGCAACGATCGAAGCAGTGGCACGGGGTGGCTACATTCTGTCTGACAGTGGTGACCTGCCTGATGTGATTCTGATCGGCACGGGCAGTGAAGTCAGCCTCTGCGTGAAAGCGGCAGAAACCCTCCGGGCAGAAGGTCATAAGGTTCGCGTGGTTTCCATGCCCTGTGTGGAACTGTTTGAAGAGCAAGACCAAGCCTATCGGGATGCTGTGTTGCCTCCCCTGACCAAGAAGCGTGTGGTCGTTGAGGCCGCTTCTAGCTATGGTTGGCACAAGTACATCACCGATGATGGTGTCATGATCAGCATCGATCGCTTTGGGGTCTCCGCTCCCGGTGGATTGATCATGGAGAAGTTTGGCTTCACGGTTGATAACGTGGTGGCACAAGCGAAGAAGCTGCTGGGCTAGAAACCTCCCTAGCAAAGGTTGGAGCCAATCGGGGGATTCCGTGAATCAGTTAAGGGTTTCGGATCTCCTTCTGCTCTGACTGAGACAGATAATCCAGGTTCAGACCTTGACTTGATCCCCTCGCCCATGGGTGAGGGGATATTTTTGTCTAATTTTTTGTCTAATTTTTTGTCTGAGACTCCCGTTCGCTCTAGGATGGAAATTGGCGCGATCGCACTTCAGCTTGATAGATTTGCACGGCTTCAATTATCGTTTCCCGAAGGTTCACATAGGCTTTGGCAAAGGGCGGCTTCCAGGTTCCCAACCCCAATGCATCGGTGGTCACCAGTACTTGCCCATCGCAGTCTGCCCCGGCCCCAATGCCGATTGTAGCAATCGTCAACTTGTCGGTCACCATTTTTGCTAAGGCGGCTGGGATGTGCTCTAGAACGATCGCAAAGGCTCCTGCCTGTTCTAGGGCGATCGCTTCTTGCATAATGCGATGACTTTCCGCTTCGGTTTTGCCCTGCTGTTTAAAGCCAAGTTGATGAACGGACTGAGGAGTTAGACCCACATGCCCCATCACCGGAATGCCTGCCTGCACCAACCGCCGCACCGTTTCCGCCATTTCAGGATATCCACCTTCTAGCTTCACCGCATTGGCTCCTGTTTCCTTCAGCACTCTCCCAGCCGATCGCAAGGCCTGTTGCCAACTTTCTTGATAACTCATAAACGGCAAATCCACCACCAGGAAGGCATTTTTCACTCCTCGGCGGACGGCTTTTGCATGGTGTAGCATTTCTTCCAGTGTAATCGGGAGTGTTGTTTCATAGCCTAATGTCACCATTGCTAGCGAATCTCCCACCAGAATTAAATCTACCCCCGCTTGATCTAAAATTTGAGCGATCGCATAATCCCAAGCAGTTAGTGCAACGATCGGTTTACCCTGTTGTTTCCATTGATGAAACTGTTGCAAGGTTACAGGCATAATCCACCTCCTTAAAACGACACACAAGGAACGCTTTTAGGCAGCATAGGTGTAAACCGGGACTTCAGCAAAGCGATCGGGTTCTCTCTCAGTTAAAATCATTTGTTGTAAGCGTTCTACTGTCAATGGCGAGAAAAATTGCTCCCCAGTTTCTTCATTCACACGCGCAGGTACATTTTCAACCATGAAGATCTTCCCATTGAGTTGAATGGTATAGGTCACCAATGTCTCCACTAAAATTTCTTGAGTATTACTCATGATTGTTTTTCCTCTGTGTGAAGCTAGTGTTCCATCGCTGGGAATCAGGTTCATATACGGTGATAATTTTTATCAGGGGACGAGAGGGATAGCTACACTGAACATGGATAGGACGCTACATGGATAGGACGCTGACCTTGAGTAAAACCACTAATCAGACAACTTGGACCATACTTATCATTTGGATAATCCTCGATGACCTGTCCATTGATAATCACCTCTCTCACCTCTTTCAACTGAATCTGGCGCAAAATTAGCTGATCAAGTGCGTGCTTAGAGAACTCAAATTGGTCGCGAGAGAACTTGTGACGGATTGTTTCGATTAGTGCAGTCATTCCATCATTATCTCACTTCACCTCCACAACGAGAGTACCCTGATCTAACCCGATCGATTGCTCTACCGATCGATTTCCCCTAAGAGGGATAAAACCAGGTGCGTGATAAAGCAAGGTTTGCCACAAGCTACAATACAGAACTTGGCACACCTTTTCTGAGCACACCTTTTCTGAGCACAACTTCTGTAGACAATCTGTAGACAAGTTTAAGGTCACCATGCAAACTACCGATCGCCCCTTCACGTCCGCTAGCGAGTCTCTTCCCACCGAGTCCATCCCCACCCTACCTACCGCTGCACCCGGTAAACTCAGTCGCTCGGCCACCGTGCATCGCAAAACTGGGGAAACCGATGTGACTGTGACGATTCACCTAGATGGTCAGGGTCAGTGCAATGTCCATACAGGCATTCCCTTCCTAGACCACATGCTGCACCAAATTGCCTCCCACGGACTCTTTGACCTAGATATTCAAGCCGTTGGCGATATCCATATTGATGACCACCATACCAATGAGGATGTAGGCATTACTCTGGGCATGGCTCTTGCAAAAGCGCTGGGCGATCGCAAAGGTATTGTGCGCTTTGGTCATTTCCTCGCCCCCTTGGATGAAGCCCTCGTGCAGGTCAGTCTCGATTTTTCCGGTCGGCCCCACCTCGCCTATGGCTTAGAAATTCCGACCCAACGGGTTGGCAGCTACGATACCCAGCTTGTCCGGGAATTCTTTGTGGCTGTGGTCAACCATGCCCAGATGACCCTTCACCTGCGCCAACTGGATGGGATTAACTCCCACCATATTATTGAAGCGAGTTTCAAAGCCTTTGCTCGGGCAATGCGGATGGCGACTGAGATTGACCCACGTCGTACCCAGGAAATTCCCAGTTCCAAAGGCATCTTGTAAACGGCATCTGGTAAACAAGTACTAGGCTGCAGCCTGGAGGAGGGTGCGCAGCTTAGGAATAATCTCCTGTCCTCGGGCGAGGGAGGGTCCGCCACTTTCTAAGCGCACCCAGTGGAAATCAAAGGTTAGTGCCAGGGTTCCAGTGCCTGGATTCATCTCGTAGTGCCGCCATTGGCAAGGAACTTCTTCTGTCAATTCCAAGTGATAGGCATGAAACTCGCGCAGGGGGGTAACATGATAGTGCTTGAAATTTCCCAAATACCCCACAATCTTGACCTGAGATAACCCTGTCTCTTCCCAGACTTCACGCAGCACTGCCTGCTCTAGGGATTCCCCCACCTCTACCGTTCCTCCTGGCACTTGTAACCCTCGTTGTGGCTTATCGGGATGACGAAAAACTAGCAACGAGGAATTATGGGTGATATAGGCAAGAACTTTTTGGCGAATATACATAGGACAGGTGAAAATAGACTAGGATAGAGGGTTCAAGTCAGGTGCGCGTACACAGAAAGACATGGATTGGCAAGAGCGAACGGCTACATTAAAATCATGCATCCTCTCAGTATGCCTCGAAAATTTAATCTGTGAGTCTTGAGTCAACGGATTGTAACGATTTTGCGGCAATTGTGCCGTAGGGGATACTACTCTGCTTGCTCCCACCCTTGTCCTCTGAGCCACCCTATGCCTCCAACGGCTCCCATGGATCAGCCGCAATTTGATCAACAAGGTCTCAAGCCACCTCAATATCTATCTATCAAAATCTATGAATTCTATAGATTTGTGTATGGATTTCAGAGATAGGCAGATGGATCGATCGGTTCACCGTTGTTGCGGACTTCAAAATGTAAATGGGGTCCGGTGGAGAAGCCCGTTGAGCCAACTGCGGCGATCGGCTCGCCCTTTTGCACGGATTGTCCCTCTTCTACGTAAAACCCATCACAGTGGGCATAGAGGGTCGTGATGCCGTTGCCGTGATCCAGAATGACTGTGTAGCCAAAACCCCCATACCAATCTGCATAGAGCACCTGACCTGCCACCGCTGCTCGAATGACCGTACCGTAGTCTGCGCCAAAATCGATCCCACCATGGAAGCGCTGGGTGCCCAGAATGGGGTGAATCCGCCAGCCAAAATCGCTGGTGACGGGTGCATCCACCGGGTAACTCAGTTGTCCTGAACCAATCACCACCACGGATTGACGATCGCGGGAGACCCGTTGCCGGATCAGACCAGAGAGGGAAGCAGAATCTTGGGTTAATTGATTCAAAGCCGCTTCTAGGGCACGACGATCTTTCGTAAGGCGATCGATCGCTTGCTGTTGGTAGGTGCTCCTGACCTGGTTTTGCTGCTGTTGGGCGAGTAATTGTTGCTTTAACAGCAGAATTTGATTGCGCTGCTGTTCCACTTGATTGCGTTGGTGCTCTAGGTGATCGGTTTGCTGCTGTAGGGTCACCAAGGCATTGCGTTCTGATTCATACAGTCGTTTCAGTCGGTGCCGTCGATCCAGCCATTCTGTTAACTGATCACTTTGCAGTAGCAAGGTCAGACCCTGCCGATCAGGTTGGCGCTGCAACCACTGTAGCCGCTGAACGATCCCGCGTTGCTGCTGACGGTATTGAACTTCCGATCGCTCCAAATTCTGTTCTAGATGGTTTAATCGGGCTGTCGAACGATCCAGGGTTGTGCTAGTCACCTGAAGTCGTTGTTGGGTGGTCTTCAGGCTACGATTGAGTTGATTTAAGTCAGTTTTAGCCCGCTGTTCCAAGCGTTGGATGCGATCGCGCTCCTGGCGAATCTGCTGGGACTGGGTTGCCTGGACAGGATTGACCTGGGTGGTGGGGCGGCTCGCAGCAACCGGGGCAACACCGGATAGCCAGACCCCAAAACTGATGAGCAACCCGGTGAGTAACGCCAGCGCGACCGAGATCCCCAAAACCCATTTCCCCCCAATTTGAGCCATCCAACGCCACACCATAACCCGTCTCTTGCTCCTGCCAATCCTCAAGTAGGCTACTCCTCAAGTAGGCTACTATTATGCTCAGGTTCCAGCATTTGGCAAACAATTCTCTCCACCTCAGACTCACAATTGAATAGGTCACTCAAAGGTCAGATTATTAACTGTCTGTTATATCTATCAATAGATAAAAGAGATTGTGCTAGGGTGGTAGCATCGTTAGCACTATTTCCTTTGCTCAGGGTTGTTCAAAATTTACTAGGATAGTGCAGGTTTATTTCTTAGGGAAGATGTTATTGCCTTCCTTTCTCTCTCAGACTGCCTAAAAGCAAGTATTCAATTTTTCATGATTGACACAGGTCGGATACCACTGACGGGAGACACACTAGCTTGGTTTCGAGAGGGACTCAATCAGGCTAACGCTAAAGAGTGGGAAAAAGCCGTAGCCGCTTACAATCGCGTTTTGCAGGTGCGCCCAGATTTTTGGGAGGCTTGGTATGAGCGCGGTCTAGTGCTGGAGGAATTGGGCTTTTTTGCAGAAGCCGTGCGCAGTTACGATCGCGCTCTGGCCCAGGAACCGAATGAAGATGCCCGTGTTTCGATTTTATATCATCAGGGAAATTCCTATCAATATGGGTTGGGGGATAATGATGCCGCTCGCGATTGTTACGATCGTCTGCTGCGTCAGAATGCTCACCATGCGCTGACTTGGCTCCATCGGGGCAATCTGCTGCTGTATGGTTATCGCGAAGCCGAAGCAGCCCTGACGAGCTATCAAAATGCACTCGGTGAAGATCCTACGAATTCAGTCATTTGGCGCAACCAGGGGAATGCCTTGGTGGAACTTAAGCGCTACCAGGATGCGATCGTCAGCTATGAACGGGCTTTAAACCTCAATCCTGAGGATGCGATCGCTCGCCAAGGGCAACAACTAGCGATTCAGCAATCTAACCTGACCCTGCGCCCCCCCACAACCCGACCCGTCTGGTTTCAGGAGTACAACGACGACACCCTCGTGGAAGGAGAGCGACTGCGGCATGTCTTGCCAACGATCGATCACCCAGCTTGGATTGGGCTTGCCCAGACTCCGGTTCTGATTGTGGAAGATAGTGAAGGTCGGCGCGATATCCCCTTAGAGGAAGTCTGTTATACGCTCGGTCGGGATCCCCGCAATACGATTTGTCTGAGATCCCAGTTTGCCTCTCGCTTTCATGCGGTGTTGCGGGTGTCGGTGCGTCCAGAGGGAGGCAAGGTGTATACGATCACCGATGGTAACTTAGACGGCAAGCCCAGCACGAATGGTTTGATGATCAATGGTCAACGGATGAACTCCAAGGAACTGCAAAATGGAGATTCGATCGTCTTTGATCCCAAAAGTCATGCAACTTTCCGTGCGCCCACTGGGTTTTAAGGGTTTCCCGCCCAGAGTGGGTTTCGTAAGCCTCCACTCGCCCTACGTGAATGGGCTAGGCTGGTATTATGATGCCTCAAGGTTGGACTGACCGCAGGAGCAATCGGCTGGTGAAGATTAGCAATACACCTGCCATCGTGGTCAGGCATAAACCGGGTATCCACTGTTGAATGCTGAGGAAATTTAATCCTGAGACTCCTAGCAAAAAGGCAGATCCGTAAGTGGTTATCACCTGGGCAACCCAAACGACATGCTGACAGATAGAGACTATGGCCGCCATCTGAGGCTCCTGGTTGGTAGCCGATTCTGGTTGAGATGCGCGATGGGAAGACCCAGCCAACCCTAACATCAGAAGACCACAGAGAACGGCCCCCGCGATCGCAATTTGAGGATGTAAGGATAATTTCAGAAGTTGCTTTTCTTCTAACCAAGGTCGCAATAGAAAGGTGAGCCAACGACCTGCCCCCCCAAAGCCCAATAAGGCACCCGCCCCCAAGGCTGAAACTCGGTAGCAGCCCTTCTGGATGGGTGATTTCTGGATAGGCGATTTTTGATCAGACGATTTTTGATCAGGCGATCGCCCCTGACTTAACCCAGTTGACAGTCCGGTGATCATCATCACGGCATAGAGCAACACCACAAAATTCCAAGCGCGTCCACCAGCAACTTGTCCCAAACCGCTGTAGATTATTCGAGATAATGTATCGATGTATAGAAATGCGATCGCAATTCTCAATACTATCTTAAGTAAAGATTGAATCTTAAATGAAAGCAAAATGGGCAGTGGAAACGGAATCTTCATGGTGAAGGACAAAAAATCAACAATGACTTATTTCTATTAAGGCACAAATTTTTAAATTAGGCTAGAATCGAAAAAATTCATGAATCCACACCTATGAAAAAATGGGGACAAATGGCGATCGCGCTCTTCTTAGCTATTCCAATTGGCTGGCAGAGTTGGGGATTTTTTCAGCGTCCTGCGCGCACCGAACTTCAGCGACAGATTGCCCCTGGGATTGCCTATCAAAGACTAGTGCGACAACAGCCTCGTCCAATCATGTTCCATCTGACCCAAATTGACCTGACCCGCATCGGAGTTCGCAGTTCGGTTCCCACGCTTTCCCATTCCTTGCCAGTCACCGCAATGACGGTTACAGAGCATTTGGTTGCCAGTTCCAGTCTTCTTGCCATCAATGCCAGCTACTTTTACCCATTTCGGGAGGAATTGCCCTGGGACTATTACCCCAAATCCGGCGATCGGGCGGCGGTGGTCGGAGAGGCGATCAGTCAGGGCAAACGCTATTCTCAGCCCCGAGAAGATTGGATTGTTGCCTGTTTTGATGCCCGCGATCGCATTCAAATTCTCAACCAAGATCGCTGCCCAAACCAAACACAAGTGGGCGTGGCAGGAGATTCGTTAATCCTGCTGGATGGCAAATTACACCAGTTTCCCCGTGATGGTGATAGAAGTTATGCGCGCACGATTTTGGGGAGCGATCGCAGTGGAAATCAACTCTGGATTCTCGTGGTTGATGGCAAACAGATGGGATATAGCGAAGGTGCTACTTTGCAGGAAGCAGCCGAATTTCTCCAATCCCAGGGGGTGGTCAATGCAGTGAATCTAGATGGGGGAGGTTCTGTCACCCTAGCAGCGCGATCGCCCCAAGGTGTGGAAATACTCAATGCACCGATGCAAAACAAAATTCCCATGAATCAGCGCCCCGTGGCTAATTACCTAGGGTTTTATGCCAAATAAGGAGTCAATTTAGGGGTCAGCCACTGCAGGAAGCGATCGTCTGAGCAGGCATGGAATACCCAGTGCCTAACTCCATCTCACCTGTGTGAGGATTGCGTTGCCAAGTCGTGGCTTCCACCAATTTGGCAGGTTCAGGGAGCGTAGAAGCTTGGAGGGTCTTGAGAGGGCGATCGAAATCTGAATTGGAAGTTGGATGGGAAGCACGAAGATCTTGCCAGGTGTGAGGGGTCATGACCGCATGACTAGGGGAGATCGTAATTCCACCTCGCCCGGTTGCAATGAAGCGACTGCCCTGTTTTGTCTGACAACTGTTGGCAATTTGTTGGCTGGAATCCACAACTTCTGTGGGTAAGATCCCAAAACCAGAATTTGGATCAATGCCAATATTATGAATTTGTACTGTGCCATTTACGTTATATGCAGAGCTGGCGGTAATATCATTGGTCAGATCTGTTCTGGGAGTTAATGTATTGCGGAATTTCAGACCAATCACAGACTGCGTTGTAATATCAATGTTTCCACCCCGTCCCTTAAATGCATTAGCAATGATGTCGCTATTTTCCAATCCCAAGATAACAGGAGCGTAAATGCTAATATTGCCTCCATTACCTGACCCGCCTGCATTGGCTGCAATGAAGCTACCATATCGCATCTGCAGTAAATCTTGAAGTCGTAAATCGATATCACCACCTCCACCCGATGCAGTTGCTGCACTGATCTGTCCGCGATCGCTTAAGCGCACGATATTGCTCTGAATATCAATCATCCCTGCTTTCCCAGTCCCATAATTTTCAGCAGTCACCCTTGCATCATGGTGAATGTTTAAAAAGGGAGTTTGAATCATAACATTGCCAGAAGTGCCGCTGGGTTGACTGGGTAAGGTCGATCGCACATTGTTATCAGCTTGATTGGCTAAGAGGACCGCTGCACTGATCCGACTCCACAACGGTTCTGCCGCCCCAGGAAGGATTGCTTGACCCTTAACTTCCACCGACTCTGAGGCATGAATGGTCACATTCCCCGCCGAACCTCCAGCTAAGGCGAAGGTACCGACTTGTCCACCATCAGCAACGGTCAACTTGCGGGTAGAGATGATGGCATCCCCCGTTGGTCCAGGAGCAAAACTGACAGGTCCAATGCCACTGCGTAATGCCAGAGGCGCATACACTCCAGAAACCTCAACTTGATCTGCAGCGTGGACGGTCACATTCCCTGCAGCACCCCGCCCAAAGGTGGCAGATGAGATGAGTCCCCCATTGAGCAACCGGACGCTGGGGGAAGTCACAAAAATATCACCAGCATTGGCAGTGTTATAGCTCGTGGAAGCAATTTGAGACGCACCAATCAGGGATTCTAGTTGCACAGACTGGCTGGCTTGAATATTGATCGTTCCTGCTTTTCCCAAATTGTTTGCCCAAGTGCCGATCACGCCTGCACCACGAATGGAGACCTGAGGTGCGTTGACAACAATATCCACTCCCTGACCCCGCCCGCCCGTTTCACTCCAGAGGCGCGTTCGATTTTTAGCTCCGTTTTCAGCGATCGTAAACGCCTCTGATGCGTTGACCTGAATTCGTCCTAAGGTTTGCGCACTGTTATTTTGGGAAAAGACAAGAGAATTTCCGGTTAAATCGACGCGTTTACCCTGAAGGCGGATCGTTCCTCCACCATTGCCCGTGCTGTCCAATAAAGCTGCTTTTGTGAGGCTAATATTTTGAAAGGTGGACATGCCTTCATAGGTGAACTGCCAACCCTGGGGAATCGCTTGTAGGTTGACCAGCCCAGATCCCACACTCCCCAGTTCCAATTGTCCTGCGGGTGCCGTCAGAATCCCCCCTGCGAGATTGATCTCACCCCCCACTAACGCTAAGGTTTTTCCCGGGTGCACCCGCAGCCCCGTCGGACTAT
>JAYKGX010000427.1:0-8294 GCA_035285565.1 Synechococcales cyanobacterium | reverse complement strand
TCACCTGCAACAGCCCATCAATGATTGACATTTCTCCTTTGACGCGGGCAAATATATTTTGAATCGCTGGATTGACAATAAAATTAGCGGTTTGATTAGAGTTTAAGTTCAAGCGATCGAAACTATGGAATAAGTTTTGTCCATCCCGAGAAGCGGTGCCTCCGGTAATGTCAAATTGCTGTTGAGAAGAGTTAATTTGTGTTTGAATTTGGGTGCCTGTCCCGTCTGCAGCGGGAATTACTGAGTTGGGGTCAAAGGTTTGAGCCTGAGCGATCGTTGTACAGGTTCCTAACCCTAGCACTATACCTATGATCGGACTTACAGCAATTTTCAGTTGGGTGCAACACTTTTTGAATGAGGGGAGGGGGGGAGGGGGGGAGGGGGTCGTGGTTGATTGATCTAAAAACGGCTGTATTATTGGACTAAGACCGATCGTTAAACTACTTTTCCGGAAGTTCATCCATATTCTAGACATTGTGCTTCTCCAATCTAAAATCTAAAATCTAAAATCTAAAATCTAAAATCTAAAATCTAAAATCTAAAATCTAAAATCGATCGGTTGTTGCTGGGGGGGTGGGCGCGGGATGCGCGCCCCTACGGGCCATCAAAATCGCCACCTCCCTTGTAATTGCAATTCCCATTGATTGGTATTCTGTTTAATCCGGGCTTGCCATGCTAATCCTCGGGGCGGGTGATGTTTGAAAATTAAGCCGTATTCTTGCCCCACCTGCCGACTTAAGCCTCCTAAATCTGTGGTGAAATTTTGATAGTAAGCTCCCACACTCCAGCGAGGGCTGATGGGCTGTACCCCTTCTATGAGAAAAAAGGTGCGATCGCCAAATTCCATCGAATTGATCAGCTCTAAGCCAGAAGGCAAAGACAATTGGTTGCGAATGAAGATAATGGAGTCTAATTGCTGTTCATGGCGAGCGGCAAAAAATCCTAAGGTGCCTAAATAACTCAGGCTGGAAGTTTGATGCATAAAGGAATGGCTCAGATTTAAATAAATGGGATTATTGCGATCGCTGCTACTATTCCAAGAGAGTTGGGCGGTCGTTAATTGGTTATTGATTTGCACCACCCGACCCTGGGCATCTTTTTTGGGCTTAGCCTGAACCCAGTTGGCAGTCAAATTTCCATACAGTCCCAGACTGGGTTCTTTTTGCTCTAAACTATTCTGCATAACATTTGGGACAACATTCGGCGAAAAATTTTTCCAAAAGCCTACTGTTGCCATTGTTGTAAATCCCTTGCGCGATCGCTGCCAGGTTGCTTCGATCGCGGGGGAATAGATGTAGCCATCAAACTGTTGAATGAAGGTTTTGACCTGACCAATTTGAGACAATTCAATGCGATCGAACACCGAATCAAAGGTACGAACTCCAATGGGAACAGCCGTCAACTCCACTTCATTTTCTGCATCAAATAGCACGTTTCCCTGACTATCTTTCACAATGCTTCTAACTGCATTAATCGTGGTAGGCTGATCCGGCTGAATAGAAGTCGTAAATTTGGGGACAGGCACCCCGATCGTTGTTAAAGGTCCAAAGGTGCGATCGGATAGTTGAAATTTAGAAATATAAATTTCACTGGCGGTTGTAGTTTGCTTCACTTCCGCCAATTGCACCCGGCGGCGATAATTCCCTGTCCGAATTTGAAATAGATCGGTACTGTGGGGCGTGATGGCAGTGGGTAAGGTTAAAATTCCCGATGTTTGCACAATGCCAGAATTCGATTGCGCTAAACTGAGCGATCGTTCTAACCGTTGATTAATTTGTTGCCGTTCTTCTGCACTTGTTTTCGTCCGCAAAGGGGTAAAGGCTTCCTGCCGACTGCGGTGCAACTTGGCTTCCCAGACACTTTTTTCCAGCCGAAATGGATGAATCAGCCCCATCCCTAAGCCTAAAAGATGCCCGATCGAACTGTTGAGACTTTGCTGAGGATGGATTTCTCCAGCATCCAGCGACAAGGACAGTGCAAGCCCAGGATTGGTAAACAGCCCATAATAGGTCGCCCGTCCCGGCGTTTTTTCATACTGCAACAGCGCACGATTGTGGGGATAGGTCAATCTGGCTTGATACCAGTCTTGCTGAGCTGTCACGGTCGTTGTGCTGAGCAGTTTCGGCCTGCGCACCCCTAAAGAAACCCAGTTGAGGGAGTTGAGATAATAAGCCCGTTTTTGATTGGGTGACAGGTAAGGATTCACCAACAGATTCAACAATTCCCAGTTATCAAAGCGATCGAGCTGCGCCACCTTAATTCCGGGTAAAGAAGTCACTTCGGGTTGAAAGCGAAACCCCTCCCCCGTAAAGGGATTGCCAAATTGAATGCCCGCTTTTGCTAACAGGTCTGGAGAGACCCTACCCCCTTCCACCAAACCATCTCCCGTCAGCAGCACCTGAAGATTGGTGGTGGGAAATGCTTGCAACACCTTAGGCGCATTGATGGGTTCAATCAACTGAAATAGCGAACCGCCCCCTTGAGAACTAAAAGTAGAAGCCGATCCAATACTCGCCACTTTGCGATCGCGCCGGGTTTGTACCGCTTCCGGTGACCCGACTCCGGCTGATCCTAAATTTAAATTGAGTGCTGTATTCGAGATCCCACTGGGATCAAACACCTCTCCCGCAATCGAAAGAATACTGGAATTTTGCAACGCCTCATCATCCACCAACTCTTGCAATGCCTGCGGCATCAACCACACTGCTTGTAGTCCCCAGAGCACCTGAGTTGCTTTAAATTTTTCCTCAATCGTGATATCGGTGGCTTTGCCTTGATAGTCCAAGGTGCCCAGCCAGCCCTGGGTTTCAACCACTACTCGATTTCCAGACAACACCCAATAAAGCTGTTTTTCCTGGGGAAATTTGGCGATCGCCAACCGTTTAATATCGATTTGATCCGGTTCGATTTTGAGATCGATCGCTGTCGTGTAATCTTTGCGATATTCTTTCTCACTGCCTTCAAAGAGCCGTAATTGCGCCGCAGCTCCAGCGGTTGGGTTGACCAAACTGGGATAACGCTGCATTGTTTTGTGTAATGCCGATCGCACCCGTCGATTGGTTTCTTCTAGCAGGGGTATAGGAGCCTTGTCTGCAGACACATCTGAGGCAGCAGCAGGCGCAACCGGAATCAGTTCCCCTGGACTGGGCACCACTGGACTGGGCACCACTGGACTCGGAGCAATTCTCTCTGACACATTCAACAACCCCCCCGGAACAGACACCGCATCCGGCAAGTTTGGCACGGAAGGAACTGTAGCCTCTGCAAGAACAACTGGCGTGGGGAACGTAGAGTTCGAGGAATTGACAGGATCGGTGACCCGAGGATCCCCAACTGAGGAGGGTGCGATCGGTTCTGATAAAGTCGGTTCTGATAAAGTCGGTTCTGGTGAGGTCGAAATGGGTAACGGCAATACAAGCGGGGATCCCCGTGCTGCTGCTGTAGCGTTGCTAGACTTTGAATTGGATACCTTTGAATTGGATACCTTTGAATTGGGTGCCATGTCTGCATTAGCCTGACCTGGAGCCATCCAGCCTAATGCAGCGACCATTAACAAAAAGCAGCTCACCTGAGAGCCAGAAAATACAACAAATAAACGCATCATTGGTAGATCGCCTAATAATAGAGGAGGCGGGGTGACCTCTGCTCTACAACACAAACACCCTCATAAATACCCACTTAGCTCATCCTGGCATCCCCTCTCAATCCACCCATTCAAAAGGGACACCCTAGCTCCTAGAGTGCCCCTTGGGGATCAACAATCACGGTCATTGAAAAAATTATCAATCTATCTCGATCGACGATCAGAATCTAACCTATTCCAAACCGTCGGTTCCTGCAGCGGCTTTGAGGATTGCAGTGTAAGCATCCAGTTGCTTGGGGGTATTCAAGTCGGTCATTCCGCTCAGCTTAGCAATGACGGCATCCTTGAGAGTTGCACCCGTCGGCGCACCCCCAGCAGGAGTCACCATCCCAGCATCCAACGTCATGCCTACAGGAGTCAACCCATCAGCTCCCGGCATTCCTGTCACCGTCACAGCACCATTAAAGTTAAATCCAGTGGGTGCCACTTTTTCAGCAGAGTAGGAGAGGGAAAAGCCGGCTGGACTGGTATAGGTGACCGCACCGCTCACAGAAGCATTTTCCGCCTTTGCAGTTCCAGCAGCCAGTACACTAGCACTCAGGGCACCTACAGCAATGACAGCAATTTTAGCAGCAGAATTTACCATGGAAGATTGCACTCGCATCATAACAATTACCTAAACAAAAGAGCAGATACCTAACAAAATTAAGGCTCTGAGATAGCTAAAGTATGGGGCAAGTCTGCACTCAACCCCTTCAGCAGGTTTACCGAAGATAGCCAGGAATCGCCACTGACCTTCAGAATTTATGCGGAAAAGCAGTAAAAATTAGTTGCTAATTGTCACATTTTTAAACCCTGAAGCTTGTCATTTTACAGATCAGGTGAAAAATATAATCACTTAGGTGAACGATATCATTACTTCCTTCACAGTTTTGGGCATCTTTTACGTTAGGTAGGTTCTATCCCGAACTTCCCATACCCATCTATCGTTTGTCAGAGTCATCAGTCAGAGCAGTCATGCGGTGCAATGCGGTTCTCCAACAGTTTCTTTTCCCTATCTTGACGATCGTAACTTTCAGTGCGATCGAATTTTTTGCAGAGTTTTCAAGAGTCGGTTCCGCGATCGCTGCTGCTGAGGCTGCTGCTGAGACTTCTGCCACAGTTACCCCTGATCACCCTTCTCCTAATCATCGTTCTCCGGATGCCAGCCCTCCTACTCCCGCTGCTCCTGCCCATTCCAAAGTCTATATTCAGCAAATTAAGGTATTAGGCAGTCGGGTCTTTCGGGAATGGGAATTGGCAAATGTGACGCAACCCTTTGAAGATAAAGACCTCAGTTTAGAGGAGCTACAGCAGGTGGCTGATCTGGTCACGCGCTACTATCTAGATCATGGCTATATGACTTCTCGGGTGGTTTTAGCCGATCAAACCATTGAGAATGACACCCTTTATCTACAAGCGATCGAAGGCAACTTAGAGGCGATCGAAATTGAAGGAACTCGGAGGATCAATCCCAAGTATGTCCACCAACGTTTAATGCGGGCCCAGCGATCGCCCTTAAATCAAGACAGTCTAGAACAGAGTCTCCGCCTGCTCAAAAGTGATCCCCTGTTTAGCCATGTGGAAGCTTCTTTACGAGAAGGCAAACAGGCTGGTAATAGTATTTTGAATGTTCAGATCACAGAATCCAAATCTTGGAGTGGTCATCTAAGTATTGATAATTATAATCCATCTACTATTGGAGCGTTGAGCGTTAGCGGATTAGTGGGTCTGCGCAATGTATCTGGGCAGGGAGATTCTTTGTTTGCTTACCATAGTCAATCCCTAACGGGCGGCAGTCAACAAAACCAGATCCTGTATCAACGTCCCCTGAATGCCATGCAGGGCACGATCAGTTTGCGGTTTTCTCCCAATCACTTTAAGATTACCCAACCAGAATTAGAAGAATTTAACATCACAGGGCGATCGGATTTGCTAGAACTGAGTATCCGACAACCGATCGTACGCCAACCCGCCGAAGAAATTGCCCTCTCCCTCAGCTTTGTCAAACAGCGGGGCGAAACCTCCATCGCAGACTATCTCGCCAATTCTCAGCAATCCACCCTGTTGCGCTTTGGGCAGGAGATCCTGCGGCGAGACTACAAAGGTGTCTGGACGGCTCATTCCCAGTTTAACTTTGGCAGAACCCACTCAGAAACGAATGCCGAAGGAGGCACCAACTTTATCACCTGGGCTGGTCAACTCCAACGATTACAGTTTCTGGGCAAAAACCATGCAGTCACCCTAGGGATGAATTGGCAGTTTGCTAACCAAGCGTTACCCGCATCGCAACAATTCACCCTAGGAGGAGCACAATCTCTGCGTGGTTATCCCAACAGTTTTTTAAGTGGAGACAATGGTATTTCAGCTTTTATAGAGCAGCAATTTGTTTTACAACGCGATCAGCTTGGGCAGCCTCGGCTCAAAGTTTCTTCCTTGTTGGACATTGGCACCGTTTGGAATCACATCACACCCGATCAGAACATCAGTAAAGCTGAGCTGTTTCGGAGCTTGGGTCTGGGAGTCAGTTGGCACCCCAGTTCTCAGTGGTCCATTAAGGTAGACGTTGCTTTTCCTTTGCAATCTATTGCTAATTCACCCGCTTTTTCCCCAGCGCTTTATTTTCAATCCCATTACCAGTTTTAGTAACCCGTTCTAGTAACCCAATTCTAAAGAGTGCGATCGATGCTGCCTTCCATCCTGTCTCACAAGCTAAAAACTCGCTTCCACAAAATCTTTCAAACCCTCCTGCGCCAGCAAGTTATCCAGATCATCACCCTCGGAATCACTGCGATCGGGGTGGGGGCGATCGCCAATCAGATGGGTCTCTTGGAAGCATTGGAGCTACGGGCCTACGATACTGTTCTGCGCAGTCAAAAACAACATGGGACCGATCCTCGCTTTCTGATTGTGGGAGTCAATGAAACCGATTTACAAACTCTCCAGGTCAGTACCCCCAGCGATGCCCATTTAGCACAGGCTCTTGCCATTTTGCAACGATCGCAACCCCGCGTCATTGGTCTTGATTTCTACCGAGATATCCCCCAGGGCAACGGGCAAGCAGAACTGACAAAAGCACTCCAAGCCGAGAATGTAATTGCCATTTACCGCCTCACCAATCAACAGGGCGATCGCATCTCAGCTCCCCCAGGGGTTCCCCCAGAGCGATCGGGCTTTAACGATATTACGGAAGATGTGGATGGGGTGATCCGGCGGGCATTACTCTTTGCGGAAGAAGAGACTGCCTTTGCCCTACAAATTGCCTTCATCTCTCTAGCGAAGCAAGGTATTCTGCCGGAAAATGCTCCCAATGCACCCGGCATCCTCCAATTGAAACAAGCGATTTTTCAACCGGTCGAACCCACGAGTGGAGCCTATCGCCATGCCGATGCCAGAGGCTATCAAATGTTTCTCAATTATCGCAATCCAGTGCTCAGCCACAAAGTCAGTCTCAGCGATGTCCTCAATCATAAAGTTCCTGCAAGCTGGATTCAAAACAAAATTATTCTGATTGGTAACACAGCCCTGAGCAGCAAAGACTATTTTTATACGCCCTACAGTCCGGCACAAACGGAATCTCACAAGATGAGCGGAGTCGAAATCCATGGTCAGATCATTAGTCAACTCCTAGATGTGAGTGAAGGTAAACGACAGCTCGTTCAAACCCTCCCCGATCGCTTCGAGCTAATCTGGATTGTGTTTTGGGGGTTGGTCAGTGGCATCTTTGCTTGGCAAGCGCGGCAGAAACCCCCCTGGATTGTTGCCCAAGTGGGGCTGACCCTGGCACCGCCTGCGATCGCCTGCTGGCTGTTAACCCAAGGGATTTGGCTACCGATTATTGCCCCCATGGTTCAAACGATGATCGTAGGGGGAGCGGTGATTGGCTATCGTGCTCAAATGTTGCAACGCCAAAACCGGATGGCATTAATGCTGTTGGGGCAAAATACATCTCCCACCGTTGCCCAAACTCTGTGGGAGAATCGTCATGACTTGGTGGAATCGGGAAAATTAACAGGACAACAGGCGATCGCCACCATGTTATTTTCGGATTTACAAGGCTTTAGCAGTATTTCAGAACATCTAACCCCGAAGGAACTGATGCAATGGCTCAATGAATATTTGGGGATCATGACTGAAGAAATTCATCGCCATCAAGGGATTGTGAATAAATTCATGGGAGATGGAATTTTTGCAGTGTTTGGTGTACCTATTGTGCGATCAGAAGATCAACAGAAAGAAATTGCTACAGATGCACAAAATGCAGTGAATGCAGCTTTAGCAATGGCACAGCAACTCGAAAAACTGAATCAACGATGGCAGCAGCAAAAACAGGGAACTGTCAATATGCGGATTGGGATTGCAACAGGTGCAGTAGTAGTAGGCAGTTTAGGCAGCCGTGAACGCAGCGAATATGGCATTATTGGAGACACCGTCAATACAGCTTCCCGTCTGGAAAGTTGTCAGAAAGAACGGCAGCCTAATTTTTGTCGTATTTTAATTTCAGGAGCAACTCATCAATACCTCACCGATGCGAGCCATTTGGAATATTGGGGCATGTTAGAACTCAAGGGTAAACAACAACGAGTTGATGTCTATCACATTCCACTGCAGTAGCTACCTGATTTCATTAATTGTTTGACCTGGTAAATTTGCGATCGTATTTCCAATATCC
>JAYKGX010000426.1:0-3003 GCA_035285565.1 Synechococcales cyanobacterium | reverse complement strand
TTCTCCATTGGATAACAGGACAGTTGAATTTGCAAGGCACTGAAACGCTGCTGGATGCCTATTGTGGGATTGGGACGATGACGCTGCCGATCGCTAAATTAGTCAAGCAAGTGATTGGGATTGAAATTCAAGCAGAAGCGATCGCCCAAGCTCAACTGAATGCTGAACGGAATCAAATTGATAATGCAGAATTTCAGGTGGGTGCGGTGGAAGCACTGTTACCCCAGTTGTCGATTCAACCGGATATCGTGTTATTGGATCCGCCCAGAAAAGGCTGTGAGAGCCGTGTGATCGATCATCTTCGCCACCTGCGACCCCAGCGCATTGCCTATATGAGTTGCAATCCAGCCACCTTGGCTAGGGACCTCAAACAGCTCTGTGAAGGGGGTTTGTATCGCCTAGAAGGGGTGCAGCCAGCGGACTTCTTCCCCCAAACCTCCCATGTGGAAGCGGCGGCAATCTTGCAACGAACCTGAGCGGCGAACGTGATCCAGGGGGCAGTCGGGGCTAAAATAGCTAGGGCTAGTCAGCAGCAGGGCGATTCATGGAGGCCGCAAGTATGACATTGGGGGAATTGGTGCAACTCCTAGGCGCAAGCCATTATCACGGGGATGCGGACTTGGAACTGACGGGCATGGCGGCGATCGACCAAGCCCAGGCAGGACAAATTAGCTACATCGAAGGCGATAAATTTGCCGCCCAACTGCAAACCACCCAAGCTAGTGCGTTGATTTTGCCCCGTAACCTGGCGTTGCAGGCTCAAGCTACCGATCGCAATTTAGCTTGGATTGAGGCAGCGGAACCCCGGTTCATGTTTGCCCAAGTGATTAATATTCTGTATCAACCTTATCACCCTGCTGCGACCATTCATCCCACAGCAGTGATCGATCCCACGGCCCAAATTGGATCTGAGGTTGCCATCGGAGCACATGTTGTTATTTCAGCGCATGTTAAACTAGGCGATCGCGTCTGTATTCATCCCAATGTTGTGATTTATCCTGAGGTTTGCATTGGCGATCGTACGCTGCTTCATGCAAATTGTACGATTCATGAGCGAGTGCAAATTGGGGCAGATTGCGTCATCCACAGTGGCACAGTCATTGGGGCAGAAGGATTTGGCTTTGTGCCCACGGCGCAGGGCTGGTACAAGATGCAGCAATCCGGGTGGGTGGTGCTGGAAGATAAGGTGGAAGTGGGTTGCAATAGTGCGATCGATCGCCCTGCGGTGGGGGAAACGCGGATTGGACGGGATACCAAACTCGATAATTTGGTGCATATTGGGCATGGCTGTCAGATTGGGCAGGGTTGTGCGATGGCGGCGCAGGTGGGGCTAGCAGGGGGTGTGAAGGTGGGTAACCGCGTGATTTTGGCGGGACAGGTGGGCATTGCCAATAATGTGGAGATTGGGGATGGGGCGATCGCCTCGTCGAAGTCGGGGGTGCATCAAACGGTGCAGCCCGGTCAGGTAGTGTCTGGCTATCCAGCGGTCGATCACAAGATTTATCTCAAGTCTTCAGCAATTTACAGTCGGTTACCCGCGATGTATCAAGCACTACGCAGCCTCAGTAGACAGTTTGGCATCAAGTTGTAGAGTTCTCAGTTCAGGTTGGTACGATTGTGGCTTACTAGCAAATGCAGGTGGGGTTGCAGTATGATTGTTAAAGACTCAGCCCCTATTCTGCCATGTCTGCAAAAGACCGTTACCACAATGCAGTAAGGAATGCCCTACTCAAAGAAAAGTGGCAACTGACCGACCCACTTATCTTGAAATTTGCAGACGAAGATGAGGTGCGGATTGATCTCGGTGCAGAGCGCTTACTGATAGCCAATCGTGGGCAAGAAAAAATTGCTGTGGAAGTTAAGAGCTTTTTGAGTGAATCAGCTCTTTTTGACTATCATGGAGCGCTGGGACAGTTTCTCAATTATCGCTTAGTTTTAGAAAGTTTGGAACCTGAAAGAACTCTATATTTAGCCGTCCCCTTAACTGCCTATGAAATTTTCTTCCAACGTCCTTTAGCGAAAGCTTCAGTCCGTACTTATCAGGTCAAATTACTGGTATACAACCCTATCAAGGAGGAAATCATTCTATGGATCGACTAGAGCAATACAGAAAAGCTATTCAAGAGTTGCTGCAAGATTATGTTGCCGATAGCTGTAATGAAACAAACTTTGAAACACAAGTTCTGTGCGATCGCGATCATGATCACTATCAATTGGTTAGTTTGGGTTGGCAGGGGCATCGACGGTTTTATAGTGTGTTGATGCATTTAGATATTAAAGAGAGCAAGATTTGGATTCAGCGTAATGAAACCGATCGGTTAATTGCCCAGGAATTAGTTTCTATGGGGGTGGAGAAGGAAGATATCGTCTTGGGTTTACAGCCAGAATATGCTAGAGCTGATACGGGTTACAGCGTGGCTTAAGTATGGCTCGCTTTCTCGCCTTTTTATGAATGCGCAACGGACGATCGCGCCTCACTCGCAGCAAATGCACAGCAATGGTGCGATCGCTAGCAAGGTTGTGAGTAGAAGAGTGATGCGATCGGTCTCCGTCCTTGTTGGATGCAGCTCAGGCGATCGATGGAAGTTCTACGATTTCGACGGCGATGGTTCGTTTGATGGGGTATTCAGCGTCGAGGAGACGATCGATGCTATCTAGAAGTTTGGCATGGAAATAGCGTTCGCCACAGTCGCTGCACACTTCAGCGGTGGCGTTTTCAATAATGTAGAGTTTTCCGTTTTTCCAATGTTGTCGTTTGACAGATTTCGATCGAGTTTGTCCGTTACAGGATTCACAAATCATAAGTTTGAGGACAGGAAGTAGTCAAGAGTTCTAATTTTGTGACGGATTCGATCGATCGGAGTCATAGCGATCGCCCTTATGATTCGTAAAAAACAAAGTTGCAACTGACTGATCTCCGCATGATGCGTGGGTCTCTTGTCTACAGCAGGTGCTACTCAACGCATCTCTGCCACCAATATTTCCTCATGCTCGGGAATCTTT
>JAYKGX010000425.1:0-6803 GCA_035285565.1 Synechococcales cyanobacterium | reverse complement strand
TGAACCCAGTCAGTGACGCAGCGCAAGCAGGAGGAGCCGCGATCGCCGGTGGGGCAGCGGCAGCAGCAGCGGGCGCAGGAGCTACCTGGGCAAGATTCCGCCAGGATGACGAACCTGCTCCAACCCATGACTGGAATGTAACGGGGGATGCTTGGGGGGAAACGACCGCCAATCCACCCGCAGAAGGCAATGCACTCCTCGGCGACCTGGCAGGCAACGTCCAAGATCAAGTCAGCGAAACGACTAGCACGACCAGCAACTGGGTCAATGATGCCGTGCAATCCGGAGGCACAGCGATCGCCGGGGGCGCTGCCGCCGGAGGAGGAGCCGCCGCCGCTTGGAACTTTATTTCTGGCAAAGGGCAAGCTGAAACCTCTGAAACGCCGATCGATTTAGGGTCCAACTGGCAAACCCCTCCAGAAGTCTCGGAAACTACCAATTTCACACCTCCTACGGCGCAATGGGATTTTGGCAATGCCCCTGAACTCAATGTGAACCCCTCGAACTTGACCCCACCGGATGCCCCCAATTTGGGAGACATGGTCAGCAATATGCGCGATCGCGTGGGGGATGTAACTGGCAGTGTCAGTGAAGCCACCGACAAACTCAACAGCGGCATGAAAGATAAATTCGCCAATCTCGCCTCCGAAGGCGGCAATGCAGTCACCAACCTCTTTGGCCGGGTGAAGGAAGGAGTGGGCGATCTAGCCAGTGGAGCGGCTCAAGTGGGAGGAGACACCTTAGCCACCGGAGCCGCGATCGCAGGCGGTGCAGCAGCGGCAGTTGGTGGAACGGCAGCAGCAGCTCGGGCACGTTTGTCAGGTGAAGAGTTACGGACTGTTGGCTCGCGGATTGTCCTGCTGCCCCAAACACCTCGGGAGGCGATCGTGCGATGGCAGCTCAGCGAAGAGCAAAAATCCACAGCCCACAGTCAAGGTGGCATTGATCTCGCCCTGCGGTTATACGACTGCACCGGACTCAACCCCGACACCGATCGCCTGGAAAACTATTACCAGTACGATTGCAGCGAGCTAACCCAGGAATTGCGGATTGAGGTGCCGGTGCCCGATCGCGACTATGTGGTGGAAGTTGGGTACCTCGATCGCGTGGGTGAATGGCTAGGGATTGCGCGATCGCCGTCGGTTCGGATGCCAGTTGCTTAGATCGAGAGGTTCAACATGCTATGGTAGTGTCGCTCTGATTTGCAAGGACTCTCATGCTGGATCCGGCAACCTTAATAGCAGAATTTACCTCACCGGGGGCGATCGCACTCGATATTGGTGGCTTGCAAGTCCGCTGGTATGGGTTGCTGATCGCCTCAGCGTTGATTCTGGGGGTGAATTTGTCCCAGTGGCTGGCGGTCAGACGCAAAGTAAATCCGGAGCAGATTAGTGATTTAGCCATTTGGTTAGTCATTGCAGCGCTGGTCGGAGCCAGACTGTACTATGTGGCGTTCCAATGGCCGGAATATGCGGCGCAGCCCCTGAAAATATTTGCCATTTGGGAAGGTGGCATTGCCATTCATGGAGCCATTCTGGGTGGAATCTTAGCCACTTGGCTTTTTGCAAAATGGCAGCAGCTTTCCTTTTGGCAACTGGGGGATCTGGTGATCCCCTCTCTCAGTTTGGGGCAAGCGATCGGGCGTTGGGGTAACTTTTTCAATTCAGAAGCCTTTGGAGCACCCACGGATTTGCCCTGGAAGTTGCTGATCCCACCCGATCGCCGTCCCCCAAAATTAGCGGAGTTTGCCTATTACCATCCCACCTTTCTCTATGAATCGTTGTGGAATTTGATGGTGTTGGGCTTATTACTCACCCTCTTTTTTAAACAGGAGCGGCAACCCAATCGCTACAAAGTTGGCACCTTGACCCTGGTTTATGCGATCGCCTACAGTCTGGGGCGCTTTTGGATTGAATGGCTACGCACCGATAGTTTAATGTTGGGCAGTTTGAAAATGGCGCAGGTGATTAGTTTAGTCGGAATTGCCACCGGGGCGATCGGGCTATTTTGGCTCTATAAACGGAAAAACCCCAAAGGCGAACCTTTGGGGAAATAAGTCAGGGTGCATCTACCACTCCATTCTTCCCAGCCTAGAGAAACCGTCCGGATCGTTTGACAGAATTTTCTAGCAGAACCTTTTCAGCGATCGTCAGGGGCACTGCAGAAATCAAAAGAAGCTTCTACAATCCAGCAACTCACTGGAGGAATTTTTGAGGCGATCGCTCAACAAACTGATCTAGCTTCTTCCTTCTTCCTTCCTTCCTGTACCCATGACTGTCCCATCGATCGCTACCCATCAAACTGATCCTGACCCCAAAGTGTACTTCGTCGGTGCGGGACCTGGTGATCCCGATTTGATTACCGTCAAAGGACAAAAACTGCTGCAACAGGCGACTGTCATTCTCTACACGGACTCGCTGATTCCTCCCGAACTCCTGCATTGGGCGCATCCCCAAGCCGAACTCATCCCCAGTGCGGATAAGACCTTAGAAAACTTGGTCGATCTGATTCAGGTGCGGATTAGTCAAGGCAAATCGGTGGTGCGGCTACAGGATGGGGATCCCAGTCTCTACGGAGCCATGCAGGAACTGATGAGCGCCCTGTTGGCGATCGGCATTGGCTTTGAAGTGGTGCCAGGGGTGAGTGCCTACCAGTTGGCTGCCGCTCGGTTGCAGGTGGAGCTAACCCTACCCAATCTGGTACAGACGATTATTTTGACCCGCATCAGTGGTCGCACCGAAGTTCCTGCCACTGAAGAACTTGCCCGCCTTGCAGCCCACCAAGCCAGTCTCTGCCTTTACCTCAGCGCTCGCCATGTGGAACGGGTGCAATCCCAACTGATGCAGCATTACCCCGCCGAGACTCCCGTGGCACTCTGTTACCGCCTTGGTTGGTCTGATGAGCAGATTCAAGTCGTCCCCCTGAATCAACTGGCGATCGCCTCCCGCCAAGCCAACTACAACCGCACGACCCTCTATCTCATTAGCCCTGCCCTCAAAACTCTCACAGCTCCAGGTCGATCGCGCCTCTACCACCCAGACCACGATCGCCTGTTTCGCCCTTAATTTCGCCCTTAGTTTCGTCCTTATGGGTAGAAGCCTAATTGGGGCAGCCCCAACATTTCCTCCCAGCCCATCATCAGATTCAGAGCTTGAATGGCTTGCCCTGCCTGTCCTTTAATTAAATTGTCAATCACCGACATGACAATCACGCGATCGGTGCGGGGATCAACTTCAATACTGAGATAGCAGAGATTGGTACCACAGGCCCATTTGGTTTGGGGATACACCCCCCCCGGTAATAGCTTGACCCAGGGAGAATTGCGATAAAACGCGCCATAGATTGTCAGCAAATCTTCCCGCACCAGACCCGGATCCCGCAGCGTGGCATAGACAGTCGATAAAATCCCCCGCACCATCGGTACCAAATGCGGCGTGAATTGGAGCAATACTTCTCGACCCGCTAAATCACTACAAACTTGCTCAATCTCAGGCGTATGGCGATGTCGAGTAACTCCATAGGCTGAAATGGCATTATCGGCTTCCGCCAGCAGCATATTGACCTTGGCATGACGACCGCCGCCGGAAGTGCCAGACTTGGCATCAATAATCAAAGTCTCTGGCACTACCAATCCCTGCTTCAACAGAGGCGCGATCGCCAACAAACTTGCAGTGGGATAGCAGCCTGGACAGCCAATCAAGGTCGCCTGCTTAATCTGCTCTCGGTAGAGTTCCGGCAACCCATAGACCGCCTGCTCAGCCACATCCCGATCGTCTCGTTTCCCGCCATACCACTGCTCATAGACCGCCAGATCGCTAAAGCGGTAGTCCGCCGACAGATCCAAAACCTTACAACCCCGTGACACCAGTTCCGGAGCCATCTTGTAGGCTAAGCCATTG
This sequence comes from Synechococcales cyanobacterium, assembly GCA_035285565.1. Classification (GTDB taxonomy): domain Bacteria; phylum Cyanobacteriota; class Cyanobacteriia; order Leptolyngbyales; family Leptolyngbyaceae; genus JAYKGX01. The sequence goes on along the minus strand of JAYKGX010000425.1, from coordinate 2,904 downwards.
GGGAGACCCAGAAAGACCACTTGACAGCGATCGGCGATCGTATCCAGATCGACCGTCTCAACTTTTTGCTTAATCACATGCCCCAGGTGGGGATAGAGGGCAGCATATTCATCTCCAGCGCTGCTATCCCCCCCCAAATACACCAGTTCCAGATGGGGATGATCCTGCAATAGGCGCACCAACTGCACACCCCCATACCCGGATGCACCGACAATGCCGACTGGTATGCGCCCAAACCCATCACCCATGTTATTCAACCTTCTACGCTCAGGTCATTTTACGTTTGATGCATTGTAAGGCTCCTCTGCACTTTTTGGGAGGGGTGATGGCAAAATCAATAGACTTGTCTCGCTATCCTGCAGTTTTCATCTGACAGTCCGCTAAAAGTCATCTTCATAGCCACCACTGCTGCCATAGCCACTCCCCATGGTCGCCTCGTTATCCCGCTTCGATCCCAGCAATTCGAGGCGATCGACTAGGATGACGGGAGAGGAACGGTTGGCCCCGGTGTTGCGATCGACCCAGGTATCAAACTTGAGGGATCCCTTCACCCCAATCAAGCCCCCTTTGCGGACATACTGCTCAGCCGTTTCAGCCTGTTTTCCCCATAGCTCCAAGTTAAACCAATCGGGTGAGGCATCCTTTCGACCTCGGTTCACTGCCAGTGTCAGGCGACATTTCACACTGCCAGACTCAAAATACTTCACATCCGGATCGCCCCCAACTCGCCCCACCAACGTTACAACATTTAAGCTCATAAGTACTATTCCTCGCGAGTAATTCTCCCATCCTAACGGCTGTCTAGTGACCTGTCCGTGAAAATTTCACTAGCTTTTGAAACTTTCTTTTAACAGTCTTGGGATGTTTTTTGCCCAGATGTTTTTTGCCCAGCCTGTCAAAATCTCAAAACGACTGCCCTGATATGCTACTAGAAAGATTTTTATTTTCAAGAATATAAAAAGCCCATTTTTGGCAGGCTGCAGCTTGGTAGAACTTGATGCGATCCTGCAACCATTCGGCAATCCATACATTCGGCAATCCACAAAAACTGCACAGCCTCTCATTATCCTGAGGGCAATTTTTAGGGGCGCGTTTTACAGAATCTCGCCTTTGATAATTTTCGCGTTGGAATTGTCAGTTACACCACCCAGCCCCACTTCCAGCCAGTCAGTTGGCTCTCAAGGGTGATAGAGAGGGGCATAATATCCGGAGACAATTCGGTCTAGAGACCATTTAGTCTAGAGACGGTTTGGACATTATCTGGTAGAATTCAGCCAACTCAGCTCAGGGTTTTATGGAGTCAAGCCCCATTCCAGCGCCCAGTCATTTTTCCCGGAAGTTTAGAGCCGTTCGTCCCACCCAATTCATCATTCACCCAATCTGTCACGTCAACGATCGCACCCATTACTTCCAGTTGACCAAAAGTTGCTGAAATCAAGTCTTTCACTTAGAAATATTCCTGGTATAACTGGAGGAAAACAAACTCTCCAGATTATGCATTTTTAGGTGGAATTAGGAAACTGAGGCATAGATGGAGTCTGGTAGATCACCTCATCAATTTACTCACCAAGTAGTTTTTGCGACTGCTAGACGCTGGTTACAAAACGTACTAGAATCCAGCAGTAAATCTTCGGGAGCTTGAATATCAAGTAACACCGGAGCCAAAGCTCAGAAAGATTTTGACCTTGGGTCATTTGGTTGTGTTTGCATCATTTGGTTGTTTGTCCGTCCCAGAGCATTAAGTTACAGAGGCAAAATAGTGGGTCTTTTTAGTCGCTTTTCCCTATCCCGAGACATGGGTATCGACCTCGGTACCGCAAATACGCTGGTTTTTGTTTCCGGTAAAGGCATCGTATTGCAAGAACCTTCCGTCGTTGCCATCGATCAACATGAGCGGGTGCCTCTGGCGGTGGGGGAGGATGCCAAACGAATGCTGGGTCGCACTCCGGGGAACATCATCGCCCTACGGCCCTTACGGGATGGGGTAATTGCGGATTTTGATACCGCTGAAATGATGCTCAAACACTTTATTACCCGAGTCCATGAAGGCAAGCAACTGGTCTCGCCTCGGGTCGTGATCGGCATTCCAAGTGGGGTGACTGGGGTCGAACGGCGGGCAGTGATGGATGCGGCAACCCAGGCGGGTGCTCGGGAAGTTTATTTGATTGATGAACCTGTGGCGGCGGCGATCGGGGCGGGGCTTCCGGTGGCAGAACCGACGGGCAACATGATTATTGACATTGGCGGCGGCACCACAGAAGTGGCAGTGCTGAGCTTGCAGGGAACGGTGCTGAGTGAGTCGGTTCGGGTGGCGGGAGATGAGTTGAGTGAAGCCATCATCCAATACATGAAGAAGGTGCATAACCTGGTCATCGGGGAGCGCACCTCAGAAGAAATCAAAATTGCCATCGGGTCTGCCTACCCCACCCAGGAAATTGATGAACAGACCATGGAAGTGCGGGGCTTGCATCTGCTCTCCGGGCTACCCCAGACTGTGACGATCAAGTCTCCTGAAATTCGTGAGAGCATGGCAGAACCGTTGGCTGTCATTGTGGATGCGGTCAAACGTACCCTGGAACGGACTCCGCCGGAATTGGCCTCTGACATTATCGATCGCGGCATTATGCTAGCGGGGGGTGGAGCGCTCCTGAAGGGACTCGATACGCTGATCAGTCATGAGACTGGGATTGTCGTTCATGTGGCGGCTGATCCCCTCAGTTGTGTGGTGTTGGGCACAGGTCGAGTGCTGGAGAACTTTAAGGAGTTGGAGCGCGTCTTTAGCACTCGTCCTTCTCGATAAAGACTGACTCCTAGGCAAGACTCAGTGGAAAGGCTCAGTAGATTCCGTCTTGGCATGGGTTGCGAGACCAAATTCTCCTGATTCCTAGGACGTTCTAGCGGAAG
>JAYKGX010000424.1:0-3941 GCA_035285565.1 Synechococcales cyanobacterium | reverse complement strand
TCCGTTGCTGCCCTTGGGAGCCATATTGCTTGGCGGGGGTGTCATTAATCGTTAGTTCAATTTCATCGCGGTGGGGCCCCACTAAACTGGTTCCTTGCTGGGTTTCAGCGATCGCCCGACTTTGAATGCGATCGAGGAATGCCTGTTGCAGACTCTCGGGATCATCGGTCTCCATGGGAACATTGGGTAAATAGCGAATTTGTAATTGTTCTGTCTGACCACTGATGGCTTGGTGCCAATGTTGCGCCAGGGGAATTAAGCGCTGTAACATTCTCGCCCGTCGTCGCATGACTCGGGTACCTGCGATCGCTAATTGGGCATCCCATAGGGAGAGGTTTTGGGCTACGGAGGGGGAAGAGGGGAGGGGGAGAGAGGGGAGGGGGGGAGGGGGGGAGGGGGGGGTTTGGGATTTGTACTGTTTGAGGAGGGCATTCCGTTGCCGTAGGACTTGTTGATATTGAGTGAAGAGATGGGCATAAATGGGTTCTAATTGCACGAGTAAGCCATCTGCCCAAGCGCGGCGATGTTCGGGACCACTGCGCACTAAGTCTAAATCAATGCTGGAAAACTGCACCATGTTGAGGGTGCCCAGAAAGTCTAATTGCCGCCGCAGGGAAACTCCATTTAGGGCGATCGATCGTCGTCCGGTACTGCGCAGGGTGAGACTGAGTTCTAGTTGGCCGCTAGTCTCTCGGTTAAGCTGTCCCAAAATTTGGGCGATCGGTTGCTCAGTTTGAATCAAATCGCGATCGCGGCTGGTACGGTGGGATTTAAGGATGGAGAGCAGTTCAACAGCTTCCAGAAGATTAGATTTACCTTGTGCATTGTTACCCAAAACGATCGTCTTCGCAGCAGTAAAGTGAATCTTCTGCTCGGTATAGTTACGAAAATGACGAAGAATCAGAGATTGCAAATACATAAACCCTTAAAAACCACGCAATTGCCGCCACTCCCCCACTCCCCCACTCCCCCACCTTAAGATTAACGAGATACTACCGGGGCATAGGTAGCTTGCAAGCGCTGAACATCTTTAAAAATTGCGACTTGGAATTCATACCCCAGTAACTGTTTCAGCTTGGGACTTGCCTGTTCCACAAAGGCGGACGAGAGATGCTGCGCTGGATTTTCCAAAGAACGAATATACTTGGGGGCATAATTTCCCAGGACAGACACACGCGGTTGGTCGGAAGTGTTGCTGGAGGTGTCATGCCAACAGAGACCATGGGACAGTACCACAGACCCTGCTTTACCCGTCACTTTGTGAGCGAGTTCGGCAAAGCGTTGGGGATCGGGATATTGGCAGCTTGTTTGAGTATTGGCCGCAAAGAGCGGGGCCCCATTGGTTTCTGTGAAGTCTTCCATCATCCAGATGGCTTGGATTTCCAACACAGGTGTGGCGGGATAGGGGGGAGTCATGGTGAAGTAGGGATAATCGACGTGGGCACCCATGTTGGTGGCACCGGGGTAAAGGATATGGGCAGAGAAGCCCCCTAGGGTCATATCGCTACCCACAATCGCTTCAGCAATTTCCATGACTTGGGGATGCTGCACCATTTCTACAAAGATGTCTGATTCCTCTAGGAGCTGATAGAGACGCGATCGCGCCCCCGCTTTCAAAATCCGCCCTGGGGGTTCTTCGGTTGCTAGGTTCAGCAGGTGTGACCGGGCTGTTGCCATTTCGTCAGGGGTGAATAGCTCTGGCAGGACGACATAACCTTTGCCATGAACAATCTCTGCGGATAGGGATGCGATATCTTGCATAAATCCATGCTCTGAGAGGGTAATGCTACCATACCGCAAATTCACTTCCCTAAAAAATCAAAGCCCTCAGAATTGGTTTGCATGAATGATCGAGGATGGCTCTCCATGCCTGAAAGCAAAGTGCAGTCAGGTTGAGTCTAGTTGAAAATGAGATAGGAAAGTTGTTGAAATCTCCGAAATTTCTTGTGGCGAATCGGTAAACTAAAGATGAGACTATTAATCTTTCCTGAAACGACTATGCCTCAATCGCCTCTGTTTGCCCGAATCGGTGAATTACAAGAAAATCTTGAGTTACTGTATGAACAGCGAAATGCCTTGGAAAAAGGGGCTTTGTTGACTCCGGATGATGAGAAGGCAACTCAAAATTTACAGAAGCTACGCACGAAGGTTCGACCAAAGATTCGGGAATACGAAGAGGAGTTGTTTACGTTGCTTCAGCAGGAAAGCCCAGGGTTGATTTTTGGGGAAGCGGATGCGCAGGCGACGATCGAGGTGATTTCTCAGGAAGTGAGGCAGCTTCAGCAGCAGCCAGATTTGGCAGAAGAAATGTTGGCGTTGTTGCAGCGGATTGAGGCGAAACTGAATGAGCCGGGAGTGACGGCGGATGCCAAGTTGAAGGGAACGTTGTCGATTTTTCCGCCGTTTATTGGGTTGTCCTATGAGGGACAGTTGGATACGGAGAATTTTTGTCGCAAGTATTTCCCGACGTTTACGCGGTTGCTGAAAGGAGCAAAAAAGTCATAACTCCTGGTACGCAGCCCAAGGTTTGGGGAGGACGGCTATTTGGGGCAGAGCAGATGCGAGAGGTGCCGCTGTGGGTGGGGCGCGATCGCTTGTTGGCGGAACTGCGGGATGAGCTATTGGTGCAGCGGCGCAAGGTGTTGGTGCTGGTGGGGCAGGGGGGCATTGGCAAGACGAGTTTGGCGGTGAAGCTGCTGGAGGCTTGCGGGGTGGAGGCGCGGCGGCAACGGCTGGCGGAGAATTGTCCGTTTGAGGGTGTGATCTATGTGCGGGTGCAGGAGGGGATGAGCTTTGATGGTGTGGTGGTGGAGTTGCTGCGGGGACTGGAGCGATCGCGGTCTGAAGGGATGCGGGCAGAGCAGTTGATTGGCGAAGTGATTGGCGGATTGCAACGATCGCGCTGTTTGCTGGTATTGGATAATTTGGAGGATGTGCTGGCGGGTGGGAAGGCAGTGTCGGCAGAGTGGGGACAGCTCTTGTGGGCATTGGTCGATCGCACTCATCAATCGCAAGTGGTGATTACCAGTCGGGAACTGCCGATCGATTTAGCCGATCCCAGAGATAGCAGCGGCATCCCCAATCCGGCAGTGGTGTCTGTGGAGCGCATGGGTGGCATTGATGCTCAGGCGAGTGTGGACTTGTTGCGGCAATTGGGCTTGCGCGATCGCGAGGAAGATTTGGAATGGGTGGCGCAGCGGGTGGCGGGACAGGTGCAGGTGTTGACGTTGTTGGCAAAGTGGGCCAGGAAACCGGGCATGTTGCGGCAGCGCCCAGAACTGGTGACCGCCGATGCAAAGCCGATTTTGCGGGTGCAGGTCGGGAAGCTGCGGGAAACGACACGGGATTTATTAAAGCGCATGGCTGTATTGCGGGTGGGAATTGGGCTGGAGGGACTGACCTTTTTGCGGCTGTATGAGGATGACGAAGCAGAATTCGGACGGTTTTGGATGGCAACGGAAAATCAGGAACCGATCGAATTTGACCGATTAGAACTTGATCAAACCCAGGAATTAGTCAATGAATTGGTGAACGTATCCTTAGTCGATGAGCAATACGATGAACAACACTGCGCTGAGAGCTATAGTCTGCATCGTGTGATGATAGAGTTTATGCAAGCGGAGTATGCAGCAGAATTGCCAGCACTCATCAAACGAGTCTATTCCTTTTATCGCTCTGGTTCCGAACTCAATCAGCCCAAAACGTTGGAAGATCTGCGATCGCTGCTAGAAGCTCAGCATTTTGCATTCCAACTTAGAAATTATGATGAGGCTAAAAATTTAATTTATCAATTAGAAGACTATTTAGAACGTTGGGGATATTGGAATTTACTGCATGATCTCTATTACCAGATTGTTGATCGCCTTCCTGAACCATCTCAGCCCTATATCTTGCAACGTTTAGGCTCACGCGAACGGGATTGGGGAAATTGGGAGCAAGCG
>JAYKGX010000423.1:0-15492 GCA_035285565.1 Synechococcales cyanobacterium | reverse complement strand
CGGACCCGGTAATGTCTTAATCGATCTAGCCGTGCAGCACCTCAGCCAGGGGCAGTTCACCTACGATTGCGATGGGGCTTGGGCTGCGAGTGGCAAACCTAACTTAGAATTAATTGCCGATTGGTTACAACATCCCTTTTTCCAGCAATCACCCCCCAAATCCACCGGACGCGAAGGTTTCGGAGTGGAATACCTCAATCATTGTCTACAAGCTGCCCAGGCACTGCAACTCTCCGATGCCGATATCCTCGCCACCCTCACGGAACTCACCGCCGCCACGATCGCAAACAGCTACCGTCAGTTTTTACCCCAATTACCCCAGGAAGTCTTACTCTGTGGGGGTGGCAGCCGGAATCGCTATCTGTGGCATCGTATTCAAGCCCATCTCCCCCAAACCCAAGTGCGCACTACCGATGAAGTGGGCCTCAATGGAGATTTCAAAGAAGCGATCGCCTTTGCTGTGCTGGCCTACTGGCGGAAATTGGCGATTCCTGGTAATCTTCCAGAAGTGACGGGGGCGATGAAAACCGTGCTTTTAGGGGAAATTCTCTGTGTAGTATAGATTTTCAGCGTGCCAGCATCGTTTCCCGTGATGTCTAGATAGGCGAGATCGTATTGTGACCCACACCTTTCTCATGGAACCTGGCATATGGCTTTTGCAGGGAAGCTGGCTGGAACGCAATGGTAACCCAATCCCTGTCAAAGGAAAAATTCTAATCAACTGGAGCCGGGATGAGTGGTTTACCATGGTCATGCGGTTGGTGTTTCCCGAGAGCGAACGAGCCAATATTGACTTCCAGTATCGTGGTCGATTTGACATGGGCGATCGGCGCTATACCTTTGTGCTACAGCATAGTGATCTAGGGCGGGTAGAGGGCGAAGGCTGGATTGCTCCAGAATCCATTATTCAACGCTATTGGGCCTTGGGGGATAAGCAGCGCCGCAGTGGTTTTGAAACACTTTACCGCATTGCCGATCAGCGTTATTACCTCTCTAGTGGAATTATGGCAGGTCATTACCTAACCAGTGCGCTAGAGGCAACCGTGGAACGACAAGTGAGTTAAGTTTTTTATCCGGGTGCATATTTTTCTATTTGGAAGATAAAGAGTAGATTCAGCATCAGGTGAAATTGCGGGTTGTCACCTTTTATGGCTTAACCCGCTAGCCACGTTAGTTTTCACTGGTTTTCTGTCCATACTGAGGCTAGTATCATCTCCACCGGGAATGATTCTGTTTTTAAGGTCTGTGAGATCGCCGATGCTGGTGTGAAATCTTGGATACTTTGAATGTCCGCGATCGCATTTTGTCAAACCCTCTTTTAAACTGTTAGAAGTGCCCTCGTGCAGTACCTTGTGCCTCCTATGACCGATACCCCCGATGACATCCTAGACAATCGCTACCAACTTTTAGAGTTGGTAGGTAAGGGTGCGATGGGGCGAGTCTATAAAGCCAGAGATCTCCGATTGGGTGGCGCAATCGTTGCCATCAAGTTTTTATCCCAGACGTTGTTAAACCAGCGCATGCGCGATCGATTCTGGACAGAAGCCAGTATTTGCGCACAGCTCGGGCAAAAAAGTATTCACATCGTTCGCGTGATGGACTATGGAGTCCACGATGATGTGCCCTACTATGTCATGGAATATCTACAGGGCGATAGTCTGAGTGATTTGATCCGTCAGCAGCCCCTCTCACTCAAGCAATTTATCAAGATTATTCGTCAAATTTGTCTAGGCTTGCAGGCAGCCCATCAAGGCATCGAAATTGATGGCAAACGCTGTCCCATCATCCACCGTGACATCAAGCCCAGCAATATGTTGGTGGTGAAGGATACCAGTTTAGGTGAACTGGTGAAAGTATTAGATTTTGGGATTTCCCGCGTCTTGCAAGAAGATGCTGATGTTGCCCAACAAACCAGTACCTATATGGGCACGATGGTGTACTCCTCTCCCGAGCAAATGGAAGGACGAGAACTCACCGTTTTGTCTGATTGCTACAGCCTGGGCATCATGATGTTTGAGATGCTGAGTAGCAAGCTGCCCATCCAAGCAGAGACCCATTCCTTTGGTGGCTGGCACCGTGCCCATAGCACCCAAGCGCCGCGATCGTTTCAATCCATCAATCCAACCCTCAGAATTCCCAAATTATTGGAAAATCTGATTCAAGATTGTCTGGCGAAAAATCCGAAGGATCGTCCCCAATCCATGGTGGAAATCCTGAAGGCGATCGAATCCCTCGACAAGGGCAATGTGGTACCGGGTTCTCTCACCGATCGGATTGAGCAAGCCCTCGATCGCCATGGCAGCCGGATTGATCCAGTCGATCACCTGACCTCTGGATCGCGACCTCGGACGACTTCCTTGACGGAAGAACTGTATCGCACCGCCATTTGGACCCTTCCCACCAAAGGCAACATTACCTTCTGCGCGCCACTGAAAGTGCTCGATCGCACGATTCCGGCTATGTATGCGATGTTGCCCTTTGATGAAATCAAAACGCTGAAGCTGAAACAACCGAACAATCGAGTTTACAAAAATTTTCTCTGCTGTGCGGCACCCTATCCCCTGATTGTCAGCATCACTGGAATTTATAACCGCTTCTGCCACGACACCCGCCCTCCCCGCTGGCTCCATCCTTTTATTGATATGAACACGCCCCAAGGTAAGCTCGTTTTACAATTGCTCGGAGAAAAGGGGATTTACTACATTTTGCTCTTTGCCGAAGAAGCACCCCACAAGTGTGCCTTTGTGATTGAGGTGGCGATCAATGCTCAGCTTCAGTCCCAATTGCAAGAGTGGTCTATTTTATCCAATACTTGGCAGGTCGCGGGAGATGCTGCCACCTACAAACAAGCTGCCCGCAACTCCCTCAAAAATGAGTTGGATAAGATCAAAGCTCGTATTAATCCTGAGTTGATGACTCCTCCGCTCCTGTCTCCTTAGACTTTAGCCTGCGAGTTATGCGGCGATCGGGTGGTGTGCGATCGAATCCAGTGCCATTGGGTGAGGTGTGGATGATTCTGGATAACATACTTCACCCACACCCTGCAGATGCGATTTCACACCAGTAGAGACGCAATGAATCGCATCTTTACTGGATGGCGGATGGGCGGCGCTGAATCACTTGATCGATTAATCCGTAGGATTGGGCTTCTTCGGCAGACATGAAGAAATCCCGCTCGGTATCTTCTTGGATCTTCTCTAGCGGTTGACCGGTGTGATCGGCTAGCAAACTGTTGAGGCGACTCTTGATATAGAGAATTTCCTTAGCTTGGATTTCAATGTCGGTCGCCTGTCCCTGTGCGCCACCTAAGGGCTGGTGAATCATAATGCGAGAATGGGGCAAGCTCATCCGTTTGCCTTTGGTTCCAGCACTGAGCAGAAACGCCCCCATGCTGGCTGCAAATCCGACACAAATTGTGGAAACATCCGGTCGGAGTTGCTTAATGGTGTCATAAATGCCCATCCCCGCCGAGACCGAACCACCGGGGGAATTGATGTAGAGATAAATATCTTTCTCTGGATCCTCTGATTCTAGAAATAGCAGTTGAGCCACGATAAGATTGGCAACCTCGGCATCTACCGCAGACCCGAGAAACACAATACGCTCCCGCAGCAGCCGCGAGTAGATATCAAAGGCGCGTTCGCCGCGACCGGATTGTTCAATAACGGTTGGAATCATGGCGTTTCCTGCGATCGTGAAAACTTAGATCACCATTCTAACGGTTGATTCTCTCGGAAAACCAATCCCCACGGTGGGGGTTAGCCGAACTTTCAACCCCCGATCGCCCTCTTTCCGTCATACGGATTTCCACAAGCTGATTTCAAGATGCCTCGATCGCGATCGCCCCTTGCCGCAACAGTTGCCAGCCTTGTCCAGCCCATTTCACCACGGTAGAAGGGGTCCCAGAAGCAGCGGTTCCAGACAGTCTGGCAGACTCCTCTCCTCCTGGCTCGATTGCTAATTGATACGCTTCGGGAAACTGTTGGGCGATCGCACTCATCTCTAGCAAAGCAGGCTGTCCAGATTGATTGGCACTGGTTGTTGCCAAAGCTCCCGTTTGTGCCAGGATCCGACGTGCTAAATCATGATCGGGCACTCGGACTCCGATCGTCCCTGGATTGAGCGGATTCATTTCGGGTGAGACCCGATCACTAGCGGGCAGGACTAAGGTTAAAGCCCCCGGCCAATGGCGGTGCATGAGATATTGCCACTGTTGTCGTTCTTCCAGGCTGCCTAGGACGTAATCCCAGAGTTGATCAATCTCTGCCATCATCAGGATGATTGGTTTACTGAGATCTCGCTGTTTGGCTTGGTAAATTAAACTGGCGCGATCGGGTCGAGCAGCCAAGGCTGGAACCGTATCCGTCGGAAAGCTGATTAAGTGCCCCGATCGACCTGCTGCAATCAAATTTTCAAAAGAAACCCCTGGCATTTTTCAATCAAATTATTTTCCTAACAGCCGAACGAGTCCAATCCCTGCAAAGTAGAGGGCAACGACGGCTCCTCCTAACAAACTCTGCGTTAGCGGATCCGTTGAAGGGGTGAGAATAGCTCCTGCAACCGCCGCCCCAACCAGTACCACACGCCAGCCAGAAAGCATTTGCTGCGAGGAGACGAGGCCCAGCAAGCCCAGCAGCATTTGCACGATCGGGATTTGGAAGGCAATGCCCGTACTAAACATCAGCAGTAGCACAAATTCAAAATAGCGATCGATCGACCAAGCCTGTTCAACGACATCCCCGCCATAGGAAACGAAGAAATTCAGCGCAGCGGGAATAAGGGCAATGTAGGAAAAGAACAGTCCTGCCAGGAAGAGCACACTGGAACCCAGGACGATCGGAGCCAAAAATCGTTTTTCCCGTCGGGTGAGACCGGGGGTGACGAAGGCAATAATCTGATACAGGATGAAGGGGGCAGACAGGAGAAGCCCTGCATAACCCGCTGTTTTGACTGAAACGAAGAAAAATTCACCGGGCGACAGTTGTAGGAATTTCACCCCTTGGGCAGGTTGTTCCAGCAATGCAACGATCGGTCGAACTTGGGTAAAGCAACCAACAATCCCAACCCCTGCGGCAATTAAGGAATAAAAGATCCGCTGCCGCAGTTCTTCTAGGTGATCGAAGAGAGACATTTCCACATCATCAAGATCCTCCTCTTCTTCTGAACCAAAGCCGTCGGTGCCACCGGAGAAAGGCGTATCAGATCCCCCGGAGCCAGCCCCATCGTCTGCCATAATCTGGTCTGTCATGATCTGCTCGGTCATGATCTGCTCGGTCATGATCTGGTCCGTCATGATGGGTTCAGAGATTGTTTGTTCCGTCATGCTTGACTCTGTTGCCACTGACTCTGTCATGCTTGACTCTGTCATGCTTGACTCTGTTGCCACTGGCTCTGTTGCCACTGGCTCTGTTGCCACTGACTTTGGGGCGATCGCTTCTGCATCGGATGGGACGGATGGCGTTGCAGGTGTGACCTCGGGCTGAACTCCGGGGGGAAGGTCGATCGCATCAGAAAGAGGGGGGGTTTCTAGCTCGAAGGGCACCGTCATATGCTGCCAAATATCTTAAGAATCTAAGAATGCCCCTCAGATCATAGCCCAAGGGAGTGGGTTGGAACCTGTTCGATCGGTGGAATTCGTGGATGCCTGAATCGTCGGGGCTGCTACGCAGCGATCGGGTTAGGTCAAGGCTGTGCAGTAATCGTAAGCCAGAAGTATTTTTTGAAACTTTCAATATCTGTAGTGAGGGTTAATTTTTGGGACCAGGTGTAGAGATCGCAATGGACTTGGCGACGATCGATCTGAATTCCCCCTAAGAGGCCAATCCAGTGGGTGGGCAGGGGAGGCATGGGTTTATTTTGTAGCAGGGTTTCGGCGGTGATCAGGGCGATCGCGATACCGCCCGCTTGGAGGGTTTGGTTGGCTGCTTGGAGGGCATTCAGATCATTGAAGAGGTAAGCGGGATGGTATTTAACCTGGCTGTAGCCCAGCAGTTCTTCGATCCAGCCGATGAGTTCCCAGGATTTGGTCATGCCTGCTAGATTGCGAATCAGGTCGGGGGCATTCGGTTCTACAGGAAAAAGCAGGTTCTCAGATTCCCGCAGGGTGGCTAACACCATCCAATCTACCTGGCTCATGAGCAGATTGCCCCGGCTGGCACGACGCAGTTTCTCCGAAGCCACGATCGTTTGGGTCTTACCCTGAAATTTGCCCGTTTGAAACAAGCTTTCGCACAATTGCACGTATTTCACAGGTTGCGTGCGAACCAGCTCAAACAGCACCACCGCTGGGCCACAAAAGGGCTGTCCGCCTTGGTTCACCTGAAAGGGATTGTGAACCCGATCGCGTAATTCTGCCACCAAGGTCGTTTTGTCGAGAAACGGCCAGACTCCCGCTTGAGGAGATTGCTCAAACAGTGCGATCGCCGCTTCGGCAGCTTGTCGGGTTGCGGGCGGGGGCAAGTAGCGATCGGCGGGAACCGCTGTCAAAGTAGTCATAGGATTCATCTGCCTAGAGCAACGGAAGAGACGATGGAACAGACTACGAATCCGGGCAGTCAGTTTCCGCCAAAAGGACTGGAATACCGAAGTACGCTGAGAGGGAGGAGAAGACTGGGGGGACGACATACTGAAACCATTTGACGATAGGGCAGTTGCTACACCCAAAATACCTGCAAAAGACCTGCAAAAAAAGACCTACCCTCTGACTGGAGCATTGCCCTCAGCGAAGGGGAAATAGTTATTTCTACTGATTCAGCGCAGCGATCGCTTTAAGCAAATCTAAGGAAAATCAAAAAAAAGAGACAAATTGAAAAAGTTGAGGCAAAATATCACAAAGGTTCTGGAGAATTTTCAGTTTCAGTGCTGTAAACAACAGACAAAACCAAACAGGTGGGGCAAATCGTACCAATACCAAGTCCCAATACCAACCTGTTGGTCTTCAGGGCTTTTATTGCGTCCCTTGGTGAGTTCCTGGCTAAATTTGAACCTGTTGCCTTGATTTTGCTCGTTTTGATTCACTGTCTTGATTATTTCTGCTTTCAATCTTTTGGGTGACAGTTGTTTTCAGGTGCATCGTCTACTGGTATTACTTATTGTTCCGTATCCCAACATGAATTGGGACAGGGGTGCGACCTATGGAATTACTTAACCATCCATTGATTCATTTCCTCCGAGAGGAGATGGGTCTACCGTCAGATTCAATCCGGCTGGCACTACAGCACTCAGAGCAGACCCCTAGTCTGTTACCCATGACTCTCTGGCGTTATGGACTCATTTCCTTGAACCAGTTGGAGCAGATTTTTGATTGGCTAGATAGTGTTGGTTCATTAAGTTAGGGTGGGGTTGGCAATCGATCGCCCCCCACGGACATATTGTGTGCAACATATTGTGTCCAAAAATATTCATTAGATGCAGAAGATTCAGATGCTATTTGGGTAATGGGCAAAACGATCGGAAAGAGTGCCCAAGCCTGAGGAGTATCCAAGCCTAGAGTGCCCAAGCCTACAGACTAGCTTGGGGCAGAACCGCAGAGCAGAATCATAATGCGGACCAAAAAATTTTGAGCGAGTTTTCCGGAATCAGAATAGGGCGATCGGTAGTTGAGTGCTAATCCCACTAGTAACCGATCCGTTAGGGGTTGCTGACCTCCGATCAAAATGCTGGGTTTAGACCCTTTGTGAAATTACGTTGCAAGATCGGCAGAATCCCAAATCGGCATCGCTAGGGTGGATTGATTCTCTTCAAATCTTTTCTTCAACCCTGAGTTTTACGCTTCTATGAAGACTTTGAATAAGGTGTCGCAGGCTATTCGTTTAGCGGCTTTAGCGTCGGTTTCATCCGCGATCGCTTCGTTTGGATTCCTGACTCCGGCAACAGCCCAGCCGATCGCTGCCAGTTCCGCCAGCCAGCCAACCCTAGAGCGATCGTCCTCTTTCCTGGCCGCCACGATGCCTATCGGATCACTGCCTGAAGGTTCTGCCTCTGCGGTTTCTCCCCTCAGTCAACATCAGATGACGCAGCCCCTTGCAGCCGTGATGGATGATACCTTCTTGCCCAGTTGGGGTTTAATTCCGCTGATGTTGCTGGGTGGTAGTCTAGCCGTCATCGTCGGGGCAGGTCTGGTGGTGATCAGTGAACGCGAAGTTGGCATTGTGGTGAAAAAAGTCTCCTTCGCCGGGAAACAATTGACAGCGGGTCGGCTCATTGCCCTGAATGGGGAAGCAGGCTATCAAGCCGATGTTTTAGCGCCGGGTTGGCACTGGGGTTACTGGCCTTGGCAATATTCTGTTCGCAAGGAACCCGTGGTCGTCGTGCCTCAAGGGCAAATTGCTCTCCTCGTCGCCAATGATGGTCGCGCCATTCCCCCCGATCGCATTCTGGGTCGGATCGTGGATTGTGATCACTTCCAAGATGCTCGTAAGTTCCTAACTCAAGGGGGCGAAAAGGGACGACAGATGGGCTTTCTCACCGCCGGAACCTACCGGATCAACACAGCCCTGTTCAAAGTGATTACCGCTGATCAAGCCACGAAACAAGGAATGGCGGCAGATCAGTTGATGGTGCATACCGTCCGTCCCGATAAAGTCGGCATTGTCACCACTTTGGATGGCAAACCGATCGAAGCTGGAGAAATTGCTGGGGGAACGATCGCCGGACACAACAACTTCCAAAACGGACAAAAATTCATCGAAGCGGGCGGGCGACGGGGCTTACAGGAACAAATTCTGCTCTCGGGGTCTTGGAACCTCAACCCTTGGCTGGTGCAGGTAGAACAAGTGCCCATGACAGAAGTGCCGATCGGTTACGTCGGGGTGGTGATTTCCTACGTTGGCAAAGAACATCAGGACGTGAGTGGCGAATCCTTTACCCATGGCGATCTGGTGTACCCAGGGCACAAAGGCGTATGGACTGAACCGCTCTACCCCGGCAAGCATCCCATCAATACCCGTGTCATGAAGGTGGAACTGGTGCCCACCACTAATATTGTCCTGAACTGGTCTAGCCGGACGGAACGCCATAACTACGATGCAAAACTTGCTTCCCTAACGGTGCGATCGCGGGATGGCTTTGCCTTTGACTTGGAAGTGGCGCAGATTATCCATGTGGGAGCCTTGGATGCGCCGAAGGTGATTTCACGCGTGGGTTCGATGCAAAACTTAGTCGATCACGTCCTAGAGCCAACGATCGGCAACTATTTCCGCAACTCGGCGCAGGATTCCACCGTCCTCGATTTCCTCAGTGCCCGCAGCGAACGCCAATCCGAAGGGGCAGACTACATCAAACTGGCACTCCGCAGCTATGATGTGCAAGCGATCGATACCCTGATCGGAGATATTCAGCCACCCACCTCGTTAATGCAAACTCAAACAGACCGGAAAATTGCTGAGGAACAACGCAAAACCTACGAAATACAACAACTGGCACAAACTCAGCGGCAGCAACTGGTGCGGGAAACGGCTCTGGCAGAAATTCAGCAGGATCTCGTGCGGGCAGAACAAAACGTCAGTATTGCCGAACTGCAGGCCAACTCCCAAGTCAAGCAGGCGGGCGGAGAAGCCGAAGCCACAAAATTACGAGCTGCTGGGGAAGCTGATGCCGTCCGGGCGATCGGGCAAGCTAAGGCAGATAGCTATCAAGCCGGGGTGCGAGCACTGGGTTCTCAGGGGTATACGGCCATGCAGTTGATGCAGATTATCGGCGATCGCAATGTGCGGTTGATTCCCGATATTTTGGTGGGGCAGAATGGCAACGGTTCCGGCTTGGTCGATGGCTTGCTCTCCATGATTTTGTGGAACCAAACCCAAGGGCAAACGGGCAACACGGGAATTTCCTCCTTAGGGATGCCCAAATCCAAGCCCCCCACCAGCCCAGCCCAGCCACCCTCCACCCAAACCTCCACCCAAGCCTCCACTCTAGCCAAGCAAAACGGAGTGATGAAAGTAGACTCGATCGTGAACGACTTACCAAAACCGGAACAGACTTAATCTCTAGTTTCTGTCTCTCTGGTTTCAGTCGTCGGTTAACTTACAGCAATTTTTAGTTGGGTGCAACACATTTTGAATGAGGAGAGGGGGGGAGGGGGGACGTGGCTTATTGATCTAAAAACGGCTGTAAATCCTGGGAAGGTGGGAATTAGGGATTGACTATCTCCCTATCCCCCTTCTCTGTATTCGCCCTTCAAATACCCAGGCATGATGCCTATTGCATTTGATACCTATTGCATTTGGGAACTGATCGGTTCTTTAACAAGCGATCGCCGTACCATCACCCGAGGTAAGCGATGTTTGAACCCGCAGAGAATTTCCCAAGAAATGGTGCCCAGTTGTTGTGCCCAATCATCGGCTGTAATTTGCTGATCGCCACTTTTACCAAGGACTGTTACTACTTCTCCTTCTTGTAAATGATCGATCGCACTCACATCCAACATAATTTGATCCATCGTAATCGCACCAATTTGTCGCACCCGTTGCCCACGGATGAGAACTTCCATTTGATTAGATAAGTTTCTTGGCACACCGTCCGCATAACCAATTCCAATTACGGCTACTTGCATCTCACGATCGCTCACAAAGCGATGACCGTAGCTGACCCCAGTTCCAGCCGCAATGGTTTTCACTTGCGTAACGCGGGCTTTCACCTGCATAGCGGGCTGAAGGGATAGGCAATGACGTAAATGTTCAGCCGGATAAATTCCATAGGTGATTAACCCCGTCCGCACCAGGTCATAGTGCAGATTGCGATCGGTTAAGGTGGCAGCAGAATTGGCAAAATGCAATTTAGGTCCACGGGTCTGGCGAGCTTGCGGAGTCAACAAACCCACCGATCGCAAAACAGACTCAAAACGTTGCTGTTGCGATCGCAGGGTCGTTTGATCCAATTCATCCGCTGTAGCAAAGTGAGAATAGATGCTCGCCAGTGCCAAATTGGGCAGCCGTTGCACCAATTTGATAAAGTCTTCACCCTGTTCCCAAGAAGTTCCCAACCGGGTCATGCCCGTATCCAGCTTCAAATGCACTGGTAAAATGGGGCGATCGCGCTCCCACTCTCCACCCGCTCGGTCTCCCACGGCCCAATCTCCCACCGCCCAGTCGGCATCGGATTTGCATTCTGCCATCGTTTCAGCAAACACCATGGTCTGCTTGGGCGTACAGAGCGTCGGTTGCAGCCGCCAGCGCAGGAGGGTGCGAATCTGTTCCGGCAGATGGGTTGCCCCCAGGATGAGAATCGGCGCTTCAATCCCCGCTTCTCGAAGTTCAATGCCTTCCGGGATGGTTGCCACCCCCAACCAAGTTGCCCCCGCTTGCAGAGCCGTCCGCGCTACGTTCACAGAACCATGACCATAAGCATCAGCTTTGACCACGGTCATCAAGTCAGTTTTCGGCTGTAGAATGCGGCGAATTTGTTGGACATTATGGGCGATCGCCCCTTCATCTACCTCTACCCAAGCCCGCTCCCGCTGCATCCGAGCAATGCTGGAACTGCTATCCCAACTCAACATATCCCCACTCCTGTCAAACACACCAGAATTCACACACCACGATCTGTGATCCGCGATCGCAGATTTAGTCTGCCCATCCGGAATCACGTCCCAATAATTTAGCGAACTTCTGGGGAATTGATGTCTCCCGGAGTACGAAAAAGGCAAAACTCCGTAGGAAAGTTTGAATTTGTGTTAAAGTGTGAAATAATGCGTTACCTCTTCTTGAACGGAATGAGTAAGGTTCTGGTGCTCAATGCCTCCTACGAACCGCTGAATATCACCAGTTGGCGCAGGGCGGTTGTACTTCTGTTAAAAGGCAAAGCTGAACAGTTAGAGCATAATGGGAAGTTTATTTATTCCGATTTCCCCTTGCCTTCTGTCATTCGGTTGCGCCAATATGTGCGGGTTCCCTATGCAGAAATAGCCCTAACGCGCAAGAATTTGCTCAACCGAGATGGGCATAGTTGTCAATATTGTGGTTACACCGGAGATGAACTGACCTTGGATCACGTGGTGCCGCGATCGCGTGGGGGGCAAGACAGTTGGGAAAATATCGTCATCGCCTGCGTCCGCTGTAATGTCAAGAAAGGAAATCGCACCCCAAAAGAAGCTGCTATGCCCCTGCGCAAGCAACCCCATAAGCCGCATAGCAGTCTCTACTTTGAGGTGGCGAAATACGTTAAAAACGGTGCAAATCAAGAATGGCGGAAATATGTCATCGGTTCCTAGTATCGGTTCCTAGTGCCCCAATAGAATCTGCTACAGGGGCTGGTAGTTGACGATGCGCGCAAAGCTAAGGGGATCTAAACTCGCGCCACCGACTAAGGCTCCATCAATTTCCGGCTGAGCCATGATTTCATCAATATTCTCCGACTTGACCGATCCACCATACTGAATGGTCACATCCGGCGTATTCAGCTTGCTCCGGATCAGCCCAATCACCCGGTTTGCCTCTTCCGATGCACAGGTATCTCCCGTGCCGATCGCCCAAATGGGTTCATAAGCAATCACCAAATTTGACTGGTCCACGCCGACCAAATCCAGCTTCAACTGGTTAAAAATGACGGCTTCCGTTTCTCCGGCATCCCGCTGCTGCTTCGTTTCCCCAACGCAAAGAATGGGGGTGAGTCCGGCGGCTTGGGCGGCTCGGAGGCGGAGGTTGACCGTTTCATCTGTTTCCCCAAAGAATTGGCGACGCTCGCTATGACCAATCACTACATAGCGCACCCCAATTTCCAGCAACATTGCAGCAGAAATTTCCCCCGTGAAAGCCCCCGATTCTGCCCAGTGAACGTTTTGCGCACCGACTTGAATCCGGCTGCCATGGAGGGTTTTTGAGAGGATTGCGAGGTCAGTAAAGGGGACGCAGAGGATGATGTCCCGATCGCCGGGAGCTTCGTCCACCAACAGCTTAAACCCCTGCACGAAATCCATCGTTTCGGCCTGGGTCTTAAACATTTTCCAGTTGCCAGCAAGAATAATCTTTCGCACGACTACTTTGTTCGTCAGAACACTTCTAGATTGATCTTTATCAGTCTACGCTGTGAGGGGATCATCTGCGCATTATAGGTATTATTTCTCACTCATACTTGGATGGAGAGGGAGGGGTAGAGCTGTTTCGGTGGAACGTCTCTGCAGTGGAGTTAGGGATTTTCGGAGTCGGAGGCGGTGGCCATGGCTTGGAGGACGGCTTGCTGGCTGAGGGTGCTGTAGAGCGATCGCAGTTGTTCCATCAGAATAGGGTTGGCGGCAGCAAGAGGCTCTGGCAGGGGAAGGTTGCCCAGGATATCCAGCACCGTTTCTCCACTGGCGGGGGTGATGACCATCAGGGAAGAATCGAGGGAATCGCGGTATTGCCAAAAGCGAGTCAGATCTAGGATGGGGGCAGTTACAGTGGGCGTGGGAGAAGTGGGCAGCGGACTGTCATCGACTTGGCGCATCTGCCGCAGGGCTTCAATGATTTGTGTTTTGCCCCGACCCCGCAGTTGAAACAGGACAAAGGGATCTTCACTAAAGCGATCGCCCAATAAATAATAGACAGCACCGATATGTTTGCAGGGGTTGACCGGATCAGGGCAATTGCAGTGGCTGTGAATGTCAAATTTGGTGAAGGGAAACAGGCTCAGCCCATTGGCAGTAAACACTTCTTCAATATTGTTAGGCATTTCCCCAGCAAGCAACTTCGCAGAAAAAATCGCCCGCTCTGCCATGGATTCCACAATATAGCCCCACTGTTCATCGCTGAAGGGTTCTAAGCGCAGGTTCACTTCGTAGGGTTCTGGGGCAGTTCCTTGGACTTTGGCTTGTACTTTAGCACCCTCAAAGCTGAGACTGAGCACATTGCCCTCGCGCGCATAGGTTCTGGCTCTGGCCAAGCGTTGCCGAAAGCCAAAGGATTCTAGTACATCAATCCAACGTTGTGCCCACCATTCGCGGTTGGGGGTGGGGTAGGAGTCAGCAGCATAGACATCGGTCATGGGCGATCGTCCTCTACCATAGCTTATTCATCATACTAATCGATCTTCTTTAGAAGATATGCTTCAGAACTCACCCAAATTGGTTGCGGAGCCAGGAGTTGAACCTGGTAGGTGACAGCTTATGAGACTGCCGAGCGCACCGTAGCTCTATCTCCGCCATACCTCCGACAGGAGTCGAAGTACTCTCGGTGGGAGTCGGAACCCACAACCCCTGGTTTCTAAGACCAGTGCCTCTGCCAATTGGACTACGAGAGCTTGCGGAAAATGCGATCGCGCGTGAACTGTACTCACATTTTCCATACTCCTGGTGAGAGTCGAACTCACAATTAAACTAGGTTTAAGCTAGGTGCGTTTTCCGTTTCGCCACAGGAGCAGATTCGACAGGAGGTTAGGTAGATCTCATCCCTCCCCCCCGACAGCCCTGCCAGGTCTCGAACCTAGACTCTCTTCATTCAAAGTGAAGGATGTTTCCAGTTACACCACAGGGCTAAAATTGGATCAGGCGAGGATGATGGGATTTGAACCCACGACCTCCTGTTCGACAGACAGGCGCTCTAGACCGGGCTGAGCTACATCCTCAGGAAATTTTGGATTTTGGATTTTAGATGGCTCTTAGATTTAAAATCTTACTCATCCAAAAGTATCTGTTTAGTGTTGTTTTAGGTGTTGATGATTCAGTTGTCAAGGTTCAGAAAAGATGCGGTGACTTAAGATCTGATCGGGCGAATTACCAGGGATAACGCCACTCTAGAAGATGGATCTGTAACATGCGTTCTCGGACTTCGATAGTGTGCGATCGCGGTTTGGACTGGTTGAGCCGCTGCGATCGAAAGGCTTCGGAAGCTGAGCTGGATAACTCAAGTGCGGAAGTCGTGGGTTTTACAGTCAGAGACCTGATTGACTGACAAAAGTCTTGGAAGTCCCTTCGCTTCGTTGTCTGTTCGCGCCGAATTCCATTCCGGCGCGGATCAACGCAATGAACGAAGAGATTAGTCAGTCAACCAGGTCAGAGACTCTTTAGACTTCGGTGCTTTCGGGAAGCCTGGGAGTATGCTGGTTAGCATGGTTTTGCTCCGGTTGCTTTCTTTATACTACATATACTACATTGCATTTTTCGGAACTGTCAAGTAGTTTTTGTAGTTTTTGTAGTTCTTGGAAACCGAGGCGTAGTTTTTGGAAACCGAAGCTCAGTCGATCTCAACCTACTTTGAGATTCCTCTCCTACATTTCCCACCTCGTTAAGGTTGACAGGAACCTACGATCGCCGTTAGAGTTCTATGATTGAGTCGTAGAGGATGATCCCATTTTCTACTGCTTAAACCCAAAAACCTAGCGCGATCGCCTTGAGGTACGAACTCAAAACGATCGCTAAGCCCCCAAGCTGTCTAACCCAGCATGGTGACCTGGACTGCATTTTAGCATTCCACGCCGCCCTGTTTTGCTATGTCAGAAAACGGGGCGGCTAGTTTTTTGGGTTCTCCTCGTCCACGTAATTCTTGTTTGAGGAAAACCCAATGAAACGCTATACCAAACAGA
>JAYKGX010000422.1:0-9906 GCA_035285565.1 Synechococcales cyanobacterium | reverse complement strand
TGATATCTGTCTCTGCAAAAATAGAATCGGTGAGGGTTGCTTCAATTAAAATGGCATTGCGTAAATTCGCTTTGTAGAGGGTGGTGCGATCGAGCAGCGCATAGGTTAAATTCGCATCACTCAAATCTGCCCCATAGAGATTCCCCTTGGTCAGCATGGCTCCCCTGAGATTGGCACCTTTAAAATTGGTGCCTCGCATTTCTGCCGCCGCAAAGACCGCTTTTTCCAAATCCTCGCCTGCAAAGTTGCGCTCGGTCAAATCCGTGTTGGTGTAGTTAATATTTTTGCTCTGAGCCATTGCCGTGGGAAGGGGCCCGAGCAACAGCCAAAAACAGGTCAGCAAAATGACCAATAAAATACTCAGAAATCCTGCCATCAAACGCATCAGAACAGCGCGCCAATGAATCGATCGCAGTTTGAGTTGAGCCCAGACTTGGACTCCCTCAGGTAGGGAAAACACTACCATGAATCTACCCCCTCCAGAAGGTCTCTGCCGAAATTGTAGCGGGTTCTCTCAGATTTGGAGATCAATTGGTAAAGGCTTGTATCATCAACCTCCGCAGGAGTTCTAGTTAAGCTTGAAGGAATAGCAGGGATCAAAAACGCTGGAAGGCTTTTGTTAAGCAGGATACAAAGTTTCTTGAAGAAAGGTGGTGATACCCGTACTTTTCGCTTCAGAGTTGACAAGTTTATAAATCTTTCTTAGAACTAGTTCAGGTTTGTCTATCAATTACATCATCCCTTTATAAATTTCCCTGACAAATGATGTATGAGCCAAATGATGCACGAGCCAAATGATGCACGAGCCAAATGTGTGAATTGAGTTCATGCGTGAGCTGAGTGAGTGACCTGAATTAACAACTGTGGGTACAGTCCAAACCTGTTATCCGCCTCGTGTCTTCCCGGTTTAGGTGTTACACAAAAAACTTCTCTTCTACAGGTTCGACCCGTTTAAAGGACTGTTTCGATACCATTTTAGGAGGATTAAAAATGCGCATTGCACAAATTGCTCCCCTTTGGGAACGTGTGCCCCCGCCCGCCTATGGTGGCATTGAGTTAGTAGTTGGTCTGCTGACGGATGAGTTGGTGCGTCGTGGGCATGATGTCACGTTATTTGCTTCTGGAGATTCCATCACCTTGGCGAAGCTAGAGGCTATTCATCCACGAGCCATGCGTTTGGATCCCGAGGTCAAGGAATATGGGGTCTATGAAATGTTACAGCTCAGCCAAGTTTATGAGCGCGCTGGAGAATTTGATTTGATTCATTCTCACATGGGTTGTGCAGCTTTGCCCTATGCTCCCTTGGTCAAAACGCCGACGGTTCATACCTTGCATGGTATCTTTACGCCCGATAATCGCAAATTGTTTAGCTACGCGAAGAATCAACCCTATGTGAGTATTTCCAACACGCAACGGGAGCCAGATCTGGGTTTAAATTGCGTTGCCACGGTGTATAATGGCATTGATGTGGATGCTCATCATTTCTACCCTCAGCCAGATGAACCCCAGTATTTGGCATTCTTAGGACGGATGTCGCCGGAGAAAGGACCACACCATGCGATCGCCATTGCTAAAGCGGTGGGCATTCCGCTGAAGATGGCAGGCAAAGTGGATGTGGTGGATGTGGAATTTTTTGAAACAGAAATTAAACCCCACATTGATGGTGAACGGATTCAATTTCTGGGCGAAGCGGATCATTACCAGAAAAATGAGCTGATGGGACGGGCGATCGCTACCCTGTTTCCGATTACTTGGCGGGAACCTTTTGGGCTGGTGATGGTGGAATCCTTGGCAGCGGGTACGCCCGTGATTGCTTTGCGGAAGGGATCCACAACCGAAGTAATTGCAGATGGTCAAGTAGGATTCCTCTGCGACACGGTGGAAGACTGTATTGCCAGTGTCAGCAAACTTGATCAACTCGATCGATTTGCTTGTCGTCAATATGTCTGCGATCGCTTTAGTGCCCAAACAATGACCCGTGGCTATGAAGCGGTGTACCAAAACTTGATTACTGAAAAAGCAACCCGCAATGGACATCTCCATCAGGTACCGCGTTTTGCCGATTTAGCCTGCTAGCAGCATGTGAAATGGATGGTTGATTGATTGCTAGACAATTGGCTCTTTTTCTCTGTTGCGCTGGGTGAAAGCACCGCTGGAGCATTGTCTATCGTTTTGTTGGTGATTTTTCAAGTTGGCTCAAAGTTTTATTTCCAGCTAGATTCGTTGCATTTGCAACCATATTTGGGGTTCTCATTCTATTCTAACCATCTTTTTAGCCAATTATTTTTGATGGCCATTCTTAGCGATAGTTGCTAGCTATCCAGTCCAATCATTGGTTCCCAAAATTATTCATTTCTTAAATGGTGCCTATTCTTGTCGGTCTAGCAATGTTGCTCAATCTTGCCTAAATCATTTTTTGAGTAAATTTCTCTAAGTCAATTCCTCAGATATTGCCTAAACTATTGCTCTAGGCATGACTTTTAGAAATTCTCTCTAGTTTTTTTGATGATTCAGTTCAGTGGAGACATAGACCTATTGCTGTTTTTCACTTGCAAGCAACTGTTCTTGAAATCCCACAGTTACTGAAATTTTGAAGTTTTACAAAGGTGTTAAGTATGCTGTCTAAGGATTTTTCAGCCAAAGATGTACAGGCCAAAGATTCACAAGCTTTTACAGCACTGGATTCCACCGCGACTAAAGCGATCATCATGCCTCTGTCCACCGCATTGCCGATCGCGCCTGTGAACCAAGCAGGAACTCAGCCTCGGGGAACTCTGCCCCGTCAAGCGATCGCCCTGATTTCGGATCATGGGGATCCGGCAGCGGAGATCGGTCGGGAAGAAGCCGGAGGGCAAAATGTCTACGTGCGTCAGGTGGGCGAAACCCTGGCAAAGTTGGGCTGGCAAGTGGATATGTTTACCCGCAAAAGCCACCAAGACGATCCGACGATCGTGCAACATTCACCGCACTGCCGCACGATTCGCTTAACGGCAGGACCGGAAGAATTTGTCCCTCGCGATCAGATGTTTCAATACTTGCCGGAATTTGTGGAATCGTTTAAAAAGTTTCAGGCCAAGGGTGGCAGTAACTATCCACTGATTCACACAAACTACTGGATGTCAGCTTGGATTGGGCTGCAACTGAAGCAACAACAGAATATTCAACTGGTGCATACCTACCATTCTCTCGGCGCGGTGAAATATCAAGCCGTGGCTCAGGTGCCTACGATCGCCCAAACCCGCCTTGCAGTAGAACAGCAGATATTAGAAACGGGAGATTGCATTGTTGCCACCAGCCCCCAAGAAGCCCAACATTTACGATCGCTGGTGTCCTCGCAGGGCACGATTGAAGTGATCCCCTGTGGAACGAACTTAGAAACGTTTCGCCGTATTGCCAAACCAGAGGCGCGGGCTAAATTAGGCTTTGCCCCCCAAGAGGCGATCGTTCTCTATGTGGGACGCTTTGATCCGCGTAAAGGAATTGACACCTTGGTGAATGCCATTGCCCAACTGCGATCGCAAACGGACGACTCCACGAACCTGCGCTTGGTGATTGTAGGCGGTAGCGATCCCCAGCAGGTGGATGGACAGGAGCGGCAACGCATTGAAGCCCTGGTGGAAACCCTTGGCATCAGCAGCATTACCACCTTTGCGGGTCAGGTTGGCCACGATCGTCTACCGCTCTACTACACCGCCGCCGATGTTTGTGTGGTTCCCAGTCATTATGAACCCTTTGGCTTAGTTGCCATTGAAGCGATGGCCTGTGGCACCCCGGTGGTTGCTTCGGATGTGGGGGGTTTGAAGTTCACGGTGCTCCCCGATGAAACTGGACTGTTGGTGCCGCCTAAAAATGTGGAGGCGTTTGCTGAAGGGATCGATCGCATCCTGACCGATAACCTGTGGAGCCAGAAGTTGCGTCGTCAAGCGGTATTACGAGTGCAGAAGAATTTCAGTTGGTCCAGTGTAGGGATCCAACTCAGTCATCTCTACCGTCGGCTTCTGGCCCAGTCAATTACCGATCCGGCATTCATTAAAGCATCGTAAAAGAATTCAGGTTTGGGGACGATCGTCGGTAGACCTTTAGATAGAGGGGGAGATTTTGGATTTTGGATTTTAGAGTTTGAATTTTAGATTGTTGGGTCGGGTGACTGCTGCTTTGTAGGCATTCAGTTTCGTGGAACTAAAATTCTAAAATCGTCAATCTCAGAATCCCTGCTTCCTTCCCCGGTGGATGGGAGCAAGCCAAAATCCCTCATCCAGCGTGAATTCGCCAACCTCACGTTCATCCAAAGTCCAAAATCTACAACCCAAAATCGTAACCATGCCGGAGATTATTGAACTCGATCGCCGCCTGTTTCTGCCTGCTCAGCACATGCCGATCCCAGAATGGGGGTGTGTGATTACGGAGCATTTGCCCAGTACGTTAACGGTGAAGGATGATGATATTTTTCTGATTACAGATGTCTTAGGGAATATTGCGGGCTGTGCTGAGGAGGAAGGGGCGGTCACGAGCATGGGACTGTTTTGCCGGGATACTCGTTTTCTCAGCCGCCTAGAGCTACAGATCGATCGCCGTCATCCGATTCTACTTAGTAGTCATGCCCAGCGGGGGTTTTCCCTGTCGGTGCTCTGTGCTAATCCTCGCTTGGATAATGGGATCCCGGCGGAAATGGTGGGGATTCAGCGGGAAATGGTGATTAATGGTGGGTTGTTTGAGGAAATTTTCATCACCAACTATAGTACGCAGGCGGTTAAATTTGAACTCAGTCTCAGTTTTGGGGCAGACTTTAAGGACTTATTTGAGATTCGGGGCTTCGATCGCAAAGAAGGGGGACAACTCCTGCGGCGGGTAGAACTGAAGGATGGACTCGAAGATAGCAAGGGCGATCTTAAAGCAGATCTCAAAAGCGATAGTCAAGTTGATGCACCCCTAGAATATTTGCCCCATGACAATCCAGCGGAATTGACGCTTGCCTACCAAGGGCTGGATGGCGGGATCCTAGAGTCGCAAATTCAGTTTCTGAACCAACCCCCGGATCAATTCAAAGGCTATACCGCCATCTGGAAAATTCATCTGGAATCCCACGCGACGGAACGGATCAGCTATCGCCTCAGCATGTTGCTGAATAATGCTTCGGTCTCTAACGTTTCGGTGCCGATGACCTTGATGCAGGCGAAAGCGGCGGAAATGGTGGAAGAGCAGGAATGGCGGGGCACCACCACCCAAATTCGCACGGATAACAAAGCTTTTAATCAAGTGATTGAACGGGCGGAACAGGATATTTATCTGCTGCGCCAAAGTTTTGAGCAGGGCAAGGCGTTGTCAGCCGGAGTGCCTTGGTTCTGTACCCTGTTTGGACGAGATTCAATCATTGCCGCTTCTCAGACTTTGATTTTGGATCCCGCGATCGCCCGCGAAACCCTGACCATCCTGGCACATTATCAAGGCAAAGTGCTGGACGACTGGCGAGAAGAAGAACCGGGCAAAATTCTGCATGAAGTCCGCTTGGGGGAACTAGCCCGCTGCAATGAAATTCCCCACACGCCCTACTATGGCACGGTGGATGCCACCCCCCTGTGGTTGATGCTCTATGCCGAATATTATGCCTGGACGGGCGATCGCGAGACGCTGCAAAAACTCTGGCACAATGCCCTCGCTGCTATGGATTGGGTCGATCGCAACCTGGTGGAAACGGGCTACCTCACCTATAATCGGCGATCGAAACGGGGGCTGCAGAATCAGGGCTGGAAAGACTCTGGCGACTGTATTGTCTATCGCGATGGCACGCAAGCCAAGGGTCCGATCGCCCTTTGTGAAGTGCAGGCCTATGTCTATGCGGCCAAGCTGAGGATGAGTGAAATTGCTCGGCTTTGGAAGCGCATTGATCTGAGCGATCGGTGGTTAGAAGAAGCCACAGACTTGAAACAACGGTTTAACCAAGATTTCTGGATGCCGGATGAAGATTTCTGTGCCTTGGCACTGGATGGCAAAGGCAAACCCGTCAATAGCATTACCTCTAATCCCGGTCATTGCTTAAACCTGGGCATTTTAGATGAAGAAAAAGCCAAAAGTGTAGCGGAACGGCTGCAAGCTCCAGATATGTTCAATGGTTGGGGCATCCGAACCCTCAGCAGCTTTTCCCCCGCTTATAATCCCATGGGCTACCACTTAGGTTCAGTCTGGCCCCATGATAATGGTCTGACCGCCTTAGGTCTGCGCGCCCTCGGTCAAGTCGATCAAGCCCTAGAACTCGGACAGTCTTTGATCGATATGACCATTCGCCAGCCCTACCAACGTCCACCGGAATTGCTCTGTGGCTACGAACGCCAAGGGGATGGTGATCCCGTCCGCTATCCCGTCGCCTGTTCTCCCCAAGCTTGGGCAACGGGTACCATCTTCCAACTCGCCCAGATGATGGCAAATTTGGTTCCTGATGCACCGGGCAACCACCTACGCATTATTGATCCTGCCCTGCCGCCTTCCATTCAATGGCTGACTATGACGAACCTAAAAATTGGTTCCACCTTGATTGATTTGGAGTTTGTCCGACAGGGAAGTGCTTCTAAGGAGCGGAGTGGGGCAACGACAGCTTGCCGAGTCACGAAAAAGCGGGGCAATTTACGGGTGGTGATTGAGGCTTAGGGGTTGTTTAGGTTGGCTGGGGGAGTGGGGGAGTGGGGGAGGGGGGGACGGAGTGCTAGGGGAGGGGGGTAACCAGAGCAATGTCCAATACGCCAACACTCTAATAGTTCACTAGGCGTTCAGTCCGATCGCTTGTGAAATAGCGGTGAGATGATTCTCTTGTAGCCGTTGCTCTAGCCCCTGCAAAATCCGTTGTACCATGCCGGGTCCTTCATAGATCCAGCCTGTGTAGGTCTGAATCAGACTGGCTCCAGCGGTGATTTTCTCCCAAGCATCCTCAGCGGTAAATACTCCTCCCACTCCAATAATTGGCAGTTGCCCTTGGGTGTGGCGATGGATTAAACGAATGACGTCTGTCGATCGCTGCCGCACTGGGACCCCGCTGATCCCCCCGGCTTCCTGGGCGATCGGTTGCCCGGTGGCTTCCAGTGTTTGGGTTTTGAGACCTTCACGGCGAATGGTGGTGTTGGTGGCAATCATCCCTGCTAGGTGATAGCGCTGTGCTAATTCCACCACGGCTAAGATATCTTCATCCAGCAAATCCGGCGCAATTTTGACCAACAGGGGTTTTTCCTGCTGATTTTCCTCCTGGAGGGCTTGGAAGATGGGTTCCAATTGATCGACGGATTGCAGCGATCGCAGCCCTGGGGTGTTGGGGGAACTGACGTTGACGACAAAATATTGCCCATAGGGTTTGAGCAACCGGAAACTGCCTAGATAATCGTCAGCAGCTTCCTCCAGTGGCGTAATTTTGGATTTGCCGAGGTTGATACCCAGGGGAAACGAGCGGGGGGCGGTCTGGAGATGGGGATGGTGGGCGAGGCGATCGGCTAAGACGGCAGCCCCTTGATTATTGAAACCCATGCGATTGAGTACCGCTTGATCGGCTAGTAGCCGAAACAGGCGAGGTTGGGGATTGCCGGGTTGCCCATGCAGGGTGACGGTTCCCAGTTCGGCAAACCCAAAGCCAAAACTCCCCCACAACCCTGCGGCTAGACCATCTTTGTCAAACCCTGCCGCCAGACCTAAAGGATTACTGAAGTGACATCCCCAGATACTTTGTGCTAGGTTCGGAGTCTGGAGCGGTGAACTGGAGCGATCGGGGTGCCATCCATCGGGGTGCCATCCATAGGTGCGATCCAGTTGCCCCACTAGCCAACTGCGCCAGGGATCTGCTGTTTGCACATCCAACCAGTTCAAGATCTGAAAGGTTTGCTGATGCAACCATTCTGGATCAGTTTTCAGGCCAGAAAAGAGTAGGGGACGCAGAATCGCTCGGTAAAAATCCACAGATCTCTCCATTGTTGAGAATTATCTAGTTGAGAATTATCCATCTAATCGTTGAGAACTTTTGAGCGAGAACTCAGGGAGAACTATATTTAAGGAAGAAGCATCTTGGGAAGACCTGGGTTCTTCTCATGCTCACCCCCCTTTTTCGAGTGATACTTCCCGCTTAAATTCTGACAATCCAACTCCGACAACGATTGGTGCATGGCTCGTAAATGGTCTGGGATTGCGATCGCAGACTAAAATCTCCCAGCAAAAAAGTTTTCTTAGTTCTCGGTGTTTGCGTGGTGAAATCTTGTGCTATCCGGGCACTCTTAGGGGAGAATTCTTTTTTTTGCATCACCACTGCCTGCATCACCCTTGTCTACAGTCTATTCTTTGTTCACTACCCCCCTCAAGCCTGCGCATCCATGGGTCCCGTTAAAGAACCGAACACCTACGAACAACAGCTCGTCGTGCTGGGGCAAGTCCTGCAAACCTTAAGGGAAGCAGAGCAGACTGATCTCCTCATTGAAGCGACCCTGAATTATCTCAAGGCGACTTTTCAGCAGGACTATGAATTACTGTGGGTTGGACTCTACGATCGGGTGGGGCATCGCATTCTGGGCAAAGGTGGCTATGCATTGGCGGAGATAAATTCTGAAATTTTGCGCCAACGGGTGCCGCTCAGCTCTGGTGATTTGTTAGAGCAAATGGTGATCCAGCAGCGCCCCTTGGCTGTGGCGGATCTGCGGCAGGAAATGCGAGCGGGGGATTGGCGCAAGATTGCTCAAAAACATGGGTTGCAAGGCACGATGCTGTTTCCCATGACCCACGGCGATCGCTGCCTCGGGGTAGTTATGATTGCTTCTCGCCGTTGGGGTACCTTTCCGACTACGAATGAAAAAGCTTGTCTCAGCATGGTGTTGGGTCAGCTTTCGAGTTCTCTCTATCAAGCAGAATTAGAATGGCAGCGGCAGCAGATGAAGCGCCCAGATAAGCCGCTCCTGTATCTGCTGAAAAAAATGAATAGTCTAGGCAACCTCGGTCAGCGAATGGAAGCGGTGGTGGAGGAAACCCAACGCTTTATTGCGGCTTCGCGTACCAGTATCTATTGGTATGAACCTAATCAGCGCTACTTCTGGCGACGTTTTAGCAATCAAACCCGCAGCGGGGGAGGGCTACTGGATCCCAAAGCGACGACTTCAGGCATTACGGCTCAGGAACTGAGCAGTTTCTATCAATCCCTGTTAAATGACCAGGTAGTGGCGATCGGAGAAGCCCACAGTTCCCTCCGGGCGGATGCGACTTCTCGCTTGATGCAACAAATTCGGGCGCGATCGCTCCTGGCAGCCCCCATCCTTTATCAGAAAGAGTTGATTGGATTTCTGGCGGTTGAAGGCACCGAGGCACGCATTTGGCAGGAAGAAGAAAAGCAATATTTGCGGGGTGTGGCGCAGTTGCTAGCATTGGTTTCTCCCCTGGAAGAGATGGAAACCATGATGGAGCGTATCCAATTGGATTACAGTCTGACGGCGGAAATTGCCCAATCCCTCTATGGCTCCAATGATTGGAAGTTCACGCTGAATCGGGCAGCAGAATTGCTGGGGCGAAGACTGAATACGGAACGCTTGATGATCCTGCTGCATGATGGGGGGCAAGACACCTTTGAGCTGTGCTATCAAAACCAGCCCAAAAACCGCCGCGCCTGTATGACCAGCTTGCCGAAGCTCAGTCAACTGGATTGGCAGTCTCTGGAACAAAGCGAAACTGCGCTTTCGATTGAAAATTTAGAAGAAGATTTACGGCTAGGCAATTGGCGGAACCATCTGATTGAACTAGGAATGCGATCGCTGATCGTGAGTCGCACCTCACCGAGCAATTCTCTAGAAGGCTTGTTGTTGGTGGGGCATGAACGACCTCGCTCCTGGTCCGCTTCAGAACGAGTGTTAATCCAAAGCGTGGCCCAGCACAGTGGTCTGATCCTGCGGCAGTGGC
>JAYKGX010000421.1:0-9351 GCA_035285565.1 Synechococcales cyanobacterium | reverse complement strand
ACCGTCTGAAATGGAGCTGATGATCCACTATCTCCGGGAAGGAGGCTATAACGTGATCAGTAGCGCCAATGCCAAGGATGCTTTGCAAATGGCGACGGAGCAAAAGCCGGATGTAATCATTAGCGATGTGGTGATGCCCGGAATGAGTGGATTTGAACTCTGTCGGAGTCTGCGGAAAAACCCTGCTACTGCCAATCTGCCGATCATTTTCTGCACTTCAAAAAATCAAGATATCGATCGCCTGTGGGGCATGAAACAGGGTGCTAGTGCTTACATTACCAAACCCTTCAGCCGGGATGATTTGATTAAAGCCGTTCAAACTGTGCGGCGCTAAGACGAGGAACGGAGCGGTTTTGATCCCCCCTGAATTCGCTACCGCATTGCATTGCGATCGTGAATTTGTCCATCCACTGTCCGTGTGAGTCTGTTACTCTTTTCTCCTGGTTGCGTATGAACTCATCTGCCCTTGCTGCGCCTAGTCAAAAATCTGCCATTAATCTGACGACTGGGTACTTAAATCTCCAATTTGCTCATCGCGTGCGAGCCTTGATCCCGATCGCTGCGGTTCAGGAAGTGATTGCCCTGCCCACCCATCGCCTGACGGCGATTCCCCATCAGCCCGCTCCGATTTTGGGTTTAATGAATCGCCGTAGTCAATTACTGTGGGTGGCGGATCTCGCCTATTTATTAGGAATTGGTCGGGTCGAAGAATTACGAAACACGCTCAATGCGGTCGTGATTCGGAGTGGGCATCTCACCATTGGTTGTGCTGTGGCGGAGGTGAATGGCATGATTCCCGTTCCGGCTGAAAAAATACAGCCTCCAGTGCCCCAATTACCTCCAGGGGTGTTGCCCTATCTGGAGGGTTGCACTGTTTTGGACGAGGAGTTACTCCTGGTCATCAATCCCGATGCGATCGCCCAATCGCCCATTTTCCATCGCTAATCCGCGCTACAGCCAGAGTGACTATGTTGCACAGTTGTCACGGCACAGTTGTCACGGCACAGTTCATCACCGTTCAATTCATCACGGTCAAACTCGTCACAATTCCGTGTTCCTGCCTGTTGTTATCTAAATAATCGCCTTTCTACCTAAAAGCCATGGTTGATCAACTGAATCGTCCCAAATCGGTTTTGTCTCCTGTCCAACCGCCTGCAATGCCACCCGAGCCACAACCGCTGCCCGAGTTGCGCAGTCGTCCCTTTCAATCGTTTAGAAATGCACAGAACTGGTTGAGTCGGCTGGGGATTGGCAGCAAAGCCACCTTACTGGCGATCGCCTTGAGCACCCTCCCCACTCTGGTCATTGGCGGCATTGCCTATACGTTTGCCAATCGCACCATCACAGAACAGGTGATCCAAACGGAGGAAGTTCTGGCTTTGACGATGGAGGAACGCGTAGCCGACTTTATGAAAGAGCGATACGGTGACGTGCAGGTTTTATCCCGGCTGCCCGTTCTGACCAATGCGACGGTGCGGGAGAACTTGTCTCCAGAAGAAAAACAACAGGTGTTGGATAACTTCTTGCAAGCCTATGGGGTCTACAAAAGTATTGAGATCTTTGATCTCAAAGGCAATATAACTGCGCAAACGGGACAAGAAATCATCCCCAATCAGAAAGAGGAGGATTATTTTAAGGATGCTTTAGAGAAAAATGAACTGATCATTTCTCGTCCGGCGCTGGTGAACAACAAGTTTTTCATCTATCTCACCGCCCCCGTGCGAGATGGACGCAGCACCCAAAAAATTGCGATCGTGCGAGCCGTCCTGCCGATTGATTCCATGCTGGATGCCCTGAGTGCCTATCGAAACAGCAACACCTCCTTTCACTTGATCGATGCTGCCAATCAGGTCTTTCTCAGTTCTCAAGCAAGCGATCTTGGACAGCAGATCACCAGCTTGTACCCAGACGTTACGCGTCTACAACGGAACCGGGAAGTTGTATCAACCGAGGTGATGAGCGATCGACAAAATCGCCAGTCCATGCTGGTCAGCTATGCTCCTTGGAAAAATAGAGAAGGGCTCCCGGAACTGAATTGGGATCTCTTTGTTGAATTACCCACTCAGGTTGCCTTTGCCCCCCAACAAAACCTGCTCTGGACTTTTTTGGTTGGCACAGGCGTTGCCACGCTGTTCACAGGCTTGCTCGCCGCCTGGATTGCCAATCGTGCCACTCGTCCAATTCTGGCAGCAACAACAGCGGTTAAGTCTCTTGGAGAAGGTAAATTAGATACCCGCCTCCAGGTGAAAGGGCAAGATGAAATTGCCACCCTGGGCAGCAACATTAATCTCATGGCAGACGAATTGCAAGGCTTGGTGCAGCAACAAACCCGTGCCGCTGAGCAATCTCAACTGTTGAGTCGCTTGGTGGTGAATATTCGCCGATCGCTGAACGAGAAAGATGTTTTAGACACAGCAGCCAGTGAATTACGGTACGCCTTGAAGAGCGATCGGGTTGTCTTTTACCGCTTCCACGATGACTGGAATGGCACGATCACGGTAGAATCCGTCGATAGCAATTGGGACAAAATAATTGGCAAGACCATCCATGATCCTTTCCGGGAGGGCTTGATCGATCGCTACCGGAATGGGCGGGTGCGTGCCATGGCGGATGCCCGGAGTGAAGAACTTACCCCCTGCCATTTGGAATTGCTGGAAGGAATGCAAATTCGGGCCAGCGTGGTGGCACCCATTATCCAAGGAGAAGCGCTCATCGGACTGCTTTCTGTTCACCAATGTTCTGGACCGCGCCAGTGGCTAGCAGAGGAAATTGATTTAGTCACGAAGTTAGCCATTCAGATTGGATTTGCGCTGGATGAAGCAACTTTGCTGAAGCAAACCGATGAAGCCCGTCAGATTGCAGAAAAGCTCTCAGAAGAACGGCAACAGCAGAAAGAAACCCTGCAAATGCAATTGATTTCTCTGCTGTCGGATGTGGAAGGAGCTGCCATGGGGAACTTGACAGTCCGGGCTGATGTGAGTGTGGGAGAAATTGGCACAGTAGCGGACTTCTTCAACTCCATTATTGAAAGTTTGCGATCGATCGTCACCCAGGTCAAAACCTCCGCAACCCAGGTAAACTCTGCGCTAGGAACCAACGAAACTGCCATTCGCCAACTGACCGAAGAGTCACTGCAGCAAGCGGCGGAAACCACCCGCACCCTAGACTCCCTTTCAGAAATGACCCGCTCCATGCAAACCGTGGCCAACAATGCTCAACAGGCAGCCGCCATTACCCGTGCAGCAGCGGAAAATGCCCAGCAAGGTGGTGTGATCATCGACCAAACCGTGGAAGACATTCTCAACCTACGCCATACGATCGGCGATACTGCGAAAAAAGTGAAACGCCTGGGAGAATCCTCTCAGGAAATTTCTAAAGTGGTCTCTTTGATTAACCAGATTGCCATGCAAACCAACCTCCTGGCGATTAATGCAGGGATCGAAGCCGCCAGAGCCGGAGAAGAAGGACAAGGGTTTGCTGTGGTGGCAGAAGAAGTGGCAGATTTGGCAACCCGATCGGCCGCAGCCACCCGAGAAATTGAAGAGATTGTCTCCACCATTCAACAAGAAACCGCAGAAGTGATTGAGGCGATGGAACAGGGGACGACCCAAGTGGTGCAAAGTACTCGCCGAGTTAGCGATGCCAAACAGCAACTGGGGCAGGTGGTCGGCGTTTCGCACCAAGTGGATGAACTCGTGCAAGCCATTTCCAACACCACGATTTCTCAGGTACAGACTTCTAGCAGCATCTCCAAACTGATGCAAGAAATTGCCGCCCTCTCGCAGCGCACCGCCAACTCCTCTAACCAAGTTGCTGACACGATCCGTCAAACCGTTGCGATCGCCCAAGAACTCCAATCCTCCGTAGGCACCTTTACCGTGGACTAAGAGAATTGAGCCGTGAGAATGCAGCATTGAGAATTCACTTCCCCATTCTTCATTCTCCATTTTTTATTTCCCATTCTTCATTCCCCATTCTTCATTCCCATGGATAAGGAACTTGAAATCAAACGCCAGTTTCTCGATGAAGCCCAGGACTATCTGGACGATCTCGATCATGCTTTGATGGGGATTGCAGACGATCGCATCGATCCTCAAAAAATTAATGCCGCACTGCGGGCCGCCCACTCGATTAAGGGGGGTGGAGGCATGATGGGATTTACCACCCTGAGTGATTTAGCCCATCGGCTGGAAGATACCCTCAAGGTGCTGAAAATTCAGAAGGCAGAGCTACACTTGGATGGAGCGTTGGAAAATTTGCTGCTGCGGGCCGTTAGTCAAGTCCGACAGGTGATTACCTGGGAATGGCAGTCGCTTCAGCAAGGTCATCCTGGCAGCAAGACCGATCCCTGGCTGACCACACAAGTCCTGCCGATCTTTGAGGAATTACACGATCGCTTGGGTGAGCCGGAGAGTGAAGATGCCCAATCCATGCTGTCCCCTGAAGAAGGACAAGACATTGTCCCCCTTTTGTTTGAGACCGAGGTTGAAGGCTGTTTGCAGCGCTTAGAAACCGTCCTGGCAACCCCAGAACAACCCTGTCTGCGGGAAGAACTCACCATTCTGGCGCAGGAACTGGGGGGGTTGGGAGAAATGCTGCAACTCAATTCCTTTATCCAACTCTGTACTGGTATTGGACAATTGGCGGAAGCAGCGAGTGAGGATCAAGTTGGAGAGGTAGCTCAGGCAGCGCTCCGGGCTTGGCGAACGACCCAGCAACAAGTTCTGGCAGGACAATGGAGTCAGTTGCCAACCCAGTTAGATCTGGAAAGTGCTGACCTTCAGGAGACACAAACGCAGTTCCCAGCAGAGTTTGCCGATGAGTTTTCCATGAGTTGGGAAGAGGCGCTGGCAGTGGCTCAGTCTGAGTTGACAACGGATGACATTCCCATTATTGAGGATGGGGTGGTGGATGATTTTGCCATCCCGGCTGCGATCGCCGACTCCATTTTAGATCCGGTCTTTGCCATTCCCACCCCTGCCCCGATTCCAGCCTCGACTTCGGTTACGGCTCAGACCTCTCGCACGACGGACAATCGCAAGTCGTTTGAAATTCCAGCTAATTTACAAACGGCGTTCCCGGAGGAGGGCGATGAAGATGCTACCGTACGAGTTTCCGTCCGCCAACTCAATCAATTGAATGATCTATTTAGTGAATTGGCGATCGCCCGTAATGGTCTAGATTTGTACCTCAAGCGCCTTCGCAGTTTAATGCGCAATCTCAACGATCGCGTCAAACAACTGGATGGCACCAATACCCAAGCCCGATCGCTCTACGATCGCACCACGCGCCAATCAGATACCCGTCTGGGAGCTTTCTTACTGCCACCCGCATCCGATCGGACTCAACCTGGGGGCAACGAGGGCAGCAGTTCTTCTCAAGCAAATCTGCCAGCAGGATTTAAGTTTGACTCAGGTGCTGTCAGTAGTCATGAGATCACAGGCAGCTTTGATAACCTGGAAATGGATCGCTATAGCGATGTGCATTTGATCTCCCAACAGGTCATGGAGACGATCGTGCAAATTCAGGAAGTCACCAGTGACCTGGATCTCAGCCTGGATGATGCGGAACAAAGCACGCGAGATCTGACGAAAGCCTCAAAACAATTGCAGACAAAGTTGACTCAACTGCGAATGCGACCGCTGTCTGATATCACCGATCGCTTCCCCCGTGCCCTGCGGGAGTTATCCCTAGAGTATGGCAAAAAAGTGCGTTTAAATGTGCTTGGGGGCAATACCCTGATCGATCGCAATATCCTGGAAACCCTGCAGGATCCCATGATGCATTTACTGCGGAATGCCTTTGATCACGGTTTGGAGCGATCGGAACAGCGCTTGGCCCAGGGGAAATCGGAAGAAGGCGTGATTGAAATTACGGCCCAACACCGAGGCAATCGCACTATCATTACCCTGCGTGACGATGGCAACGGCATCCCCCTGGAAAAAATTCGCCAGCGTGCCATGCAAATGGGGCTAGATGCAGGTCTTCTGGCCAGTGCCAGTGAAACGGATTTACTCTCCCTCATTTTTGAGCCAGGGTTCAGCACCAGTGAATCAGTCACAGCCCTGTCCGGTAGAGGGGTGGGCATGGATGTGGTGCGGGATAATCTCAATCAGATTCGCGGTGAAATTTCGGTGAATACGACCCCAGGACAGGGCACTATATTTACCCTCACCATTCCCTATACGCTGTCGATCGTGCGAATTCTGCTCGCCGAAAGTAATGGAATGCTGCTGGCCATGCCCCAGGATACCGTGGGTGAGTTGCTGATGCTCCAGCCTCACCATATTCAATGGGTTGAAGGTCAAGAACGCTTTGTTCTAGGCAATGAAGCGTTTCCACTTTTGCGTTTAGGCAAATATTTCCAATTTAGCTGTGTGCGCCAGCCGCAAACCCTCGATAGCCTGCCCACCATTAATGCCGCTGCCGTATTAATGACTCAAGTTGGGCAACAACGAGTTGCCTTGCAGATTGATCGCTGCTGGGGTGAACAAGAAGTCGCCATCCGCCGTGTGGAAGACCCCTTACGCTTGCCAGCAGGGCTAAGTAGTTGTGCGCTGTTGGGAGATGGGCGCATTGTGCCGCTCTTGAATGTGCCAGATCTAATGCAGTGGGTTCATGCTGAGCCAACCCTTGTCAACCTACCCAACTTTGCCCCTCCCAGTTCCCTGTTCTCCATCCTGCCGCCCACCCCTCAGCGACCCACCGTTTTGGTGGTGGATGACTCGATTAATGTGCGACGCTTCCTAGCCTTGACCTTAGAACGAGCGGGGTATCGCGTTGAACAAGCCAAGGATGGACAAGATGCCCTGGAAAAGTTGCAGGCAGGCTTACCTGTGAATGCAGCCATCTGTGATATTGAAATGCCCAAATTGGATGGATTTGGATTGTTAGCCAAAATGAAAGCCGACAGTGCGTTGCGATCGCTGCCGATCGCCATGTTGACTTCCCGCAGTGGCGATAAACACCGTCGCCTTGCCCTCAGTTTGGGAGCCAATGCTTATTTTAGTAAACCCTACAATGAACAGGAACTTCTGAGAACTTTAGAACAGATGGTAACCCCGGCTACAACCGTTTAACGCCAAAGAATGAAACAGTAGTAGAAATATAGAGATCAGGCTTTCTTATTCATCATCGCAAGTCGATTGGGGATCAGTGAGTTGATTCCCAGGGATGCCGGCAAGTGGTGATTTCGTGGCGGTATAAACAATTCTGCTCTTCACTTACTTAAATACTATGACCAACACTACTCCTCGGCTATCTTCACCACCGAATCCTGCGAATCGACCCATTCCTCCCCAGCCGCCGAAACCTTTACCACCGCTGCGATCGCAGCCTTCTCTGATGCAAAAAGCCTATCATTGGTTTAACAATCAGCCCATCGGTCGTAAACAATTAATGGCTTTGCTAGCCTGTGAACTGATTCCTTTAATCGGGATTGGGGTTGGCTCAACCTGGGTCTTAACCAACAGTTTACGCACGCAGTTGTTATCCCAGGCTGTCTCTGAAGTTGCCGTCACGGAGACCAACTACAATATCAAAATCAACCAAATGGGCTTCGGCTCCCGAGGTCAGTCCGATAACGTTGCCATTATTAATGTTGCCAAAGCCAGCGCCCAAGGCTGGAAACCAGGAGAGGATCTCAGACAACAGGTGAAGCAGATCCTGCGAAATGAAGTGGTGGCCCGAAAAATGGAGTATGCCACTCTGGTCAGTCGTGATTTAAAAATCATTGTCAATGCAAATGCCGATCGCACTGGGCAAGTCTTCAATCCCAACAACTTGGTGAGTGAGGTTCTGAAAAATCCGCAACAATTGAAAGCCAGTGCGATCGTCCCAAGGGATGAAATTACCAAAGAAGCACCGCCGCTGCCAAATGAATTTAACAGTCAAGCTGGCGAAGCCCTCATTCGATATGTTGTGACACCCATTAAAGATCCGATCGATCGCAGTACCATTGCTGTTCTGGTGTTTGGAGATATTGTCAATACCAAACGTCCCATTGTAGAAGGAACCTTGAAAGCCTTTGGCAGTGGCTATAGTGCCGTCTATTTGCGATCGGCTCCCAACCGCTTCACCCTGGCTACTTCCCTTGAAGGCGAACAGGCCCAAATTCCCCTCTCCGATAGCGATGTGCAGGTGCTAGAAAAAGCAGCCACAGCAGAGATGGGCAAAGCCGTGACCCAACGCATGACCATTGCCGGCACCCCCTACACAGTGGCGGCCAAAGCAGTCCCCACGCAAATTCTAGAAACGGTCCAGGGAGCAGAAGCCATTTATAAGCCAGAAGCACCGGCCATTCTAGTACGCGGTACCCCGGAGGACAACCTCAATAGCTTACTGTGGACGAGTTTAAAACAGGAAGGGCTGGTTTTTGGTCTGTCCATTGGGGTGATCGTTGGCTGGACTATTCTCTTCCGGCGAACGGTGATTCATGCGATTCAAAATCTGGGACAAGCCACACAACGCTTTGCCCAAGGCGATCGACAGGCTCGCGCTGAAATCTATTCTCAGGATGAAATTGGGCAGTTGGCTAGTCAGTTCAACAACATGGCAGATAACATTACCACTTCGGAAGCTGCCCTAGCAGAGGAAGCCTCGCGCCAAGAGCAGCAGGCCCGAGAAGCCAAAGTGCTGAGTGAAATCATTGCAAAAATGCGAGGCACGCTCAATTTTGATAGCATTATTGAAACTGCGACCTCTGAGATTCGCCAATTGCTCAAAGTCGATCGCGTTTTAGTCTATCGATTCACCGATCGTGATTTTAATGGTGTTGCTATTGCTGAATCTGTTTTAGATCCATATCCAAAAGCGTTAGGACTAACGATCGAAAATTTGCTAGATATCAGCAATACAGAAGATGCAAAAATGCAATCATTTTGGTATATCAATGACGTGACGGATGCTACCTTGAAACTTCGTCATCGTGAACATTTAGAGCGGTTGGAGGTGAAAGCAAATTTGGTTGCCCCCATTCGCCGCGAGCAGGAGCTAATTGGATTGCTGACGGCCCATCAATGCAGTCAGCCCAGGGAATGGCAAGTTGCAGAAATGAATGCCTTCACCCAATTAGCCACACAAATTGGCTATGCCCTGGATCAAGCCCAGCTCCTACAGGATAAGCAGAAAGCATTGCAATCGGCAGAGATGCTGAAGGATCAATTGCAACAACAAATTTTAAAAGTGCTCGCCCAAGTTCAAGGGGCTATTCAGGGTGATCTCACGGTGCGGGCCGAGGTCATTCCAGGAGATATTGGCACGATTGCCGACTTCTTTAATGCCATTGTGGAAAGTCTGCGGGAAATTGTCATGCAAGTGCAGGAATCCGCTCTCCAGGTAAATCACCTCGTG
>JAYKGX010000420.1:0-3140 GCA_035285565.1 Synechococcales cyanobacterium | reverse complement strand
GCAGTAAGGCAATCTGTTGTGTTTCCTGTTGGGATTTTGTGTCTGGGCTGATGGGGATATGCTGAAACTCGATGCCAAACTGCTCGGCGATCGGCTGTAAATTAGGATGATTACTCAAAATCAGCGGAATCTCTGCCTGCAACTCACCAGCACGCCAGCGCCACAGCAAATCCAGTAAGCAATGATCCTGTTTACTCACCCAAATTGCTAGCCGAGGCACATTATCGGAAAAATGCAGTTGCCATTGGGCATTGAGCGGAGCCGCGATCGCGTTAAAGGCAGTGCCAATGACCTCCCGAGGCAAATTAAACCCATCCAGTTGCCATTCCAATCGGGTGAGAAATAGGTCTGCCGAAAAATCCGTATGTTGATCGGCGTGAATAATATTGCCGCCATTGGCGTAAATAAAATTGGCAAATTTCGCCACCAAACCCTTTGCATCTTGGCAAGAAAGTAGCAAGGTTGCTGTAGTTGGATTATTCGTAGAATCATTAGCCATAGAAAAATCCATGCCATCCATAGGGAATCCCGCAAAAAATCGGTAGAGACGTTCCGGCGGAACGTCTGTACGACAAATCCCAAAAGCGATCGCATCCCATCCCAAAAGCGATCGCATCCCATCCCAAAGCCATCCTATCCCAAAGGCAGCCAATTCCAGGGGCGATCGCATCTTATTCTTAAGGCGAAGGGCTAGGGGAACCTGCAGGGCTAGGCGAAGGGCTAGGAACAGGGGAAGCCTCAGGAGTAGGAACGATCGTCGGTTCTGGTGCTGGGGTGGGACTAATTTCTGGCAGTACTGTAGGGCTAGCAGAAGTAGTCGGACTGGGGGACGGTTTGACCTGGGTCTGTTTCCACTCCGCCAACGATCGCGTCACAGCACTCTCAAAGGTCGTCGGCACCAGTAACACTGCCAGATCCTGGTTAGCATCCTGGGGTGGGTTCGCGATCGCATACAGAGCCGTACGGTTAAAATTCGGCTTGCCGAGAACCAAAGTTTGTTTTTGCTGATTCGCGAGCTGGATTTCCACCGTCGCCAGGGGTTGGTCTAAGCCAAATTCCACCTTGCGATCGGGCTTGACAGATAGAGTTCGATCGCTCTTAGCCGTCGTCAACAAATCAGTCAAATAGGCAACGGCTGCATCACTGGCTGCAACCCGATCGGGACGCGTCATCTGCCAACCCACTTTTCCGGGCTGGGGATTTTTTTCGACGGTGAGGTCACTCACCAGCGTTTTAACCGTTAGCGCCTGGATCTCCTCTTCCTTGAAGGTGAAAATTGGCTGAGATTCGCTGCTTTCCTGAGTAGAGCTAGACAAACTGGAATTCGGTTGACTCGTCGTCGCCCAACCATATACGCCCAGCCCCAGCAGAATCGCACTACAAAATAGAAAAATAGAGGTTCGTTGCAACTTCATCTTGATCAAATTGGCGCTATGGTGGTACTAATGTACATTGACACTGCAAACCTATCAAGATTCTTAGCAACCGTCAGGTTGGTTGGATGAGTATGTCAATGGATGAATTATGCATCGAAAGTTAACCCCGGATACACCGTTTGGATCAAAGTGGGTTGCCCGACCCCCTAGGGCAGGAGTGCCAAAATCTGATTCACAAAAGCTTCATGATCGACCACAGGCTTGGAAATATAGTCATCCGCCCCACTCTCGGAAAGAAAATGTTCCCGATCGCCATCCATGGCATGGGCCGTTACTAAAATGACAGGTAGAGATGCCGTATCTGGATTTTCCTTCAGCAGTTGGGTCAGCCGAATTCCATCCACGGATTTGCCTTGATACATACTGCGAGACAGCGAGACATCCATCAACACAATGTCTGCTTCCTTTGCCTGGGTGATTTGCAGGACCTCTTCCACATTTTCCGTATGCTTGACTGCTAAGCCACCTCGCTTTGTCAAGATCTTGGAAAAGACCCGCGCATTCACTGGATCATCTTCTACAATCAGAACCGTTCTCATACTTAGCCCACTGCTTAGCCCACTGAAGGAACCCGAAACATTCTCAATCCTCCTACCATCTATTGTGCAGTTCAGCGAAATCCACAACAGCGTTTTCACTTAGTTTTTCACTATAACTTTAGCGAAGGCGATCGCTTTATTAAGATAACGATGAAACAACCGTGAAACAACTGTGATAAGAGTGTTTACGGACAAAGTTGGTGAGTCCCTTTAGTTTTTACCCCTGACCTTTCTCGCTCATTCCATAGGAATTATTGCTCATGGCAAAGCAACTCAACATTCTCCAAACAGGACAGGTCATTTCCACCGCGCTGCATACGGAAATGCAGCAGTCCTACTTGGAATACGCCATGAGTGTGATCGTAGGGCGTGCGTTGCCGGATGTGCGGGATGGACTGAAACCCGTTCACCGTCGGATTCTCTACGCCATGCATGAGCTGGGACTCACCCCCGATCGCCCGTTCCGAAAATGTGCCCGTGTGGTGGGGGATGTGCTGGGTAAATATCACCCCCATGGTGATCAAGCGGTCTATGATGCCTTGGTGCGTATGGTGCAGGAGTTTTCCAGCCGATACCCGCTCCTGGCAGGTCATGGCAACTTTGGTTCCGTGGATAATGATCCCCCAGCGGCGATGCGCTACACCGAAACTCGACTGGCGG
Source organism: Synechococcales cyanobacterium (assembly GCA_035285565.1). GTDB lineage: Bacteria > Cyanobacteriota > Cyanobacteriia > Leptolyngbyales > Leptolyngbyaceae > JAYKGX01. The sequence continues at coordinate 505 of JAYKGX010000420.1, read as the reverse complement.
CGATCGGCAATGAGACCCTGCTGCAGGAAATCGGGGAATCTACGGTTGAATTTGTGGGCAACTTCGACAACTCCCAGCAGGAACCGACCGTTCTGCCCGCCCAGTTGCCTGTCCTCCTGCTGAATGGATCCTCAGGGATTGCCGTCGGGATGGCGACCAATATTCCTCCCCATAACCTGAGTGAGGTGGTGGATGGGTTGATTGCCTTGATCGATTCGCCCCATCTTTCCGATGAAAAATTATTTGAACTGATTCCTGGGCCTGATTTCCCCACTGGAGGAGAAATTATTGGGTATGAAGGGATTCAAGAAGCCTACCTGACGGGACGGGGCAGTATTCCCCTGCGGGGCGTGGCTCAGGTGGAAGAGATTCAAGTCGGCAAGGGCAAACATCGGCGCAGTGCCATCGTGGTCACGGAACTGCCCTACCAGGTGAACAAAGCCTCATTGATTGAGAAAATTGCCGAACTGGTCAACAATGGCAAAATCCTAGGCATTGCCGATAT
>JAYKGX010000419.1:0-50194 GCA_035285565.1 Synechococcales cyanobacterium | reverse complement strand
CTCTTTGTTGGGAGACTTGGAAATGAGCGTTGCTATTTCAGTAGCTTTTTCACTAGAGTAGCCATCAAATGCTAAACCTTTCATCCAAAGAGTTGGAAAAGGATGTCCCTCTACACTAGTAACCAAGTCCAGTGTTGAGTCAAAATCATTTCTCGCAAAATAGTTTCGCTCATTTTTGTTATACCCTTGCAATGCTCCCATATTAGCCAAACCCATCAAATCCCAGCGTGTCCATTGAATTTGTCCCGGTGGCGTATGCGACCAAATCCCAAAGGCTAGCCCCAACGCCAGCGGTGTCCCCACCCCGGCTAATCTCCCACTGGCTCTTCTCCAACTCCGCTGAATTAATGCCTGCTTCTGCGATCGCTGCTGTCCCCACTCCAAAAAGCCCTGCTGCTGCCGCAGGAGCCACAACTCCCGCCAACTAAACAAATATCGCCCATTCTTCCCACTGCCCAACCATTCATTCACCCGCCGATCGAGCAACAAATTCGCTTTATTCGCCTCCGTCAACTCCTGATTCGCCACCTGCCGCAACGCCGGAATCAACCGCTCATGGGCCAACTCATACACCACCGCCCCCCCACTTTCCCCCGGCGAAATCAACCGCGCCTCCAACAACCACCGCACCGCCGCCTCCACCTCCGACGGCAACCCATGCACCTTCTCTGTCATCCCCTGCAACTGCCCCACCGAAAACGCCCCCGATCGCACATTGCGCTCCAAATCCGTCAACGCCAACAACACCTCCAATGCCCGTTCCCGATCAGATTTAATCGGAATTGCATCCAGCGATCGTCGCAGCGATCGTCCTAGCAATCCATCCACCCCGCCTAATTTTTGAAACGCCGTGCGATCGAACCGTTGATTCTCCTCATCCGGCTCCCGGCTCACCATCTGCGCCAAAACCTGCACTTCCACGGGCGAAATCTTCCCATCCAACCCCGCCAGCTCATCCCGCGTCATCTCCTCCACAAACGCCTGATTAAACGCCCACTTCTCCGTCTCAGCAATCACCCGCAACACCTCCGTTGCCTGGGCTGGCGCAAACCGCTCCAACCGATAACTCTGATCCGGACGCAAGGAATAGCCCAACGCCTTTTGAATTTCCAGCAAGCGATCGCTCAAATCCCCCCGAATCCCAATCAACACCTTCGCCGCCACATCGCTCTCATACCAAGCCTTCAATTCCGCAATAAACTCCGATCGCTTCTCTTCTTGAAACTGCACAAAGAATTGCTCAAACTGATCCAACATCAGCACGATCGGTTTGCCTACTTTACCCACCGCCGATCGCAGCATCTCCACCAACGTCCCCGGTGGCTCAATCCCCAATGCCTTTGCGATCGACTCCAACGGCTCCCGGTTCGTGAACTTGACATACACCCCCGCAAACCCCACCTGCCCCAAACTCGGCATCACCCCCGCCTGCAACAGCGAACTCTTGCCCACCCCCGATTCCCCCAGCAACACAAACAGCCGCAGATCCACCGTATCCAGTGCATCCATCACTTCCTGCAAATCCCGGCCCCGCTCCAGCCGTTTAAAAATCTCCGCATCCTTCTGCTCAAACGATCGCAATCCCTTAATTGCCTGTCGTTCTGGCACGGGTTCCAACGTCCGCTTCGGCACAGTCACGATCGCCGCCCCCACCGCCGTTGCCCCAAAGCCTCCCATGCCCAGCCAAAATGCCGTCGTATATTCCTTCGGCAGTTCCCGTACCCCAAAAAATTCCGTCACCTTCCCCACCGTCACCGGATTCAGCGCCAGAAACGCCACACCCCCCAGGGTGACAATACGCTTCGTTGCATCGCCAGAGCGCAAATTCTCCGCCACCAGCTTCACAAACCGTTCCGCCTTCTCCAGCCCGGATTGCGCCGCCTCAAAGTCTGGAAGTGCGATTGCCCCTGCCTCAGATTTCTCAGATGGGGTAGAAGGCTCAACCGTTGGCTGTTTAGGAGGAGGAGTCGGCAATTCAGCAGGCATAGCTCAGTAGGGTTCCTTGATTGTCTCTCCCTCTCACGATAACCCAACTTTTCAGCCGCAGCGTGCCCTAGTCCTTTTGGGGCTGTTGCAACAGCGATCGTAATTCTGCCAATTCCCGCTCCGCTGCCTCTGCCCGTTGGCGCTCTTGTTCAGTTCGGTGACGTTCGAGCACCACTTGTTCCTGCCCAATCAGCAAAAGATTGCCCTCCAAATCCCACCAGCGTAACCAGAGCATTTCCTGATTTTGATAGACCCCCTGCCACAGTCCAATTTCCACTTGCATGGGTTCGATCGGATAATGACCGCGATCGTTGGGAGTCATCAATTGGTAACGTCCTTGGATCAGTTGATACATCTCCAACTTGCTGCTGACAATTTCATAAATGCCATAGTAGGCAATTCGCATCACCCGCTCATAGACCCAAAACTTACCCTTATAGGGCGTTTGATCCCGTTCCTCTGACCCATCCCCCGAAGCAAACTCCAACACGATCGTTGGTGCAATCAATTCCCGCCATAACACATAGGATCGACGATATCGCCCATCCAACTGCGGCGGCACCCCACCGACATAAAACCAATCCGGTGACACCGCACCCTTTTCTGGGGGTTCCGTTTCTCGCCAATAAATTCCTGAATCTTGCCCAATGCAGTATTGCCCATCTGGATGAATTCGATCGAGCACTGCCCCCACTGAATCTGTCAGTAATAAACTTTGGGGATGCTCTTGAAAATTCTTCACAAAAGTACCATCAGACTCAGGCAATTGGGTATGGTCTGGAAACGCAGGGGGAATATCGATCGGCGTAAAGGATTGGGTCATAACGATCGCCTAACTAGGACAATCATGGGAGCGGTCATAGATTCAACCACCCTTATTTTGGCAGCAATTGCAAAGGTTCGCAATCACCTCCAGGATCGGAAATGTTTGAATTGTTCTGTTTGAATTGTTCTTGGTGAGTTCGAGGCTCTGCCTATCAGGGTTGGCGGAGCCTTGCTGAGGGTCTATTTCCAGGTAGCACTCAGAGAACAGCCCTCAGCATCGAACTTATACCAAATCAACTCATCATTGCAACACATCCCGATCCCCCTAAATCCACATTATTAATGGGGACTTCAAACCAAAAAGCAAACGGGAATGAGACAACCAACGATTGCTGAACCCTTTAATTTGGCTCGGTTCCCCCTTATTAAGGGGGCTAGGGGGATCTGCTCGCCAGGATATCCGCGCCTCACACCTGAATTGAGGAAAAGAGCGATCGGATCTGTATCGTGAATTAATGGATTTGGTATTAGTAGGGTGGATTGAGGTCTCAAAACCCTCTAGGAGGTCGTTGGCAGTGCAGTGGTGAGTGCGCCGGATTGCCCGTAAAGTCTCGCCAATGCCCCAGTGAAGCCCGCATTGTAATCTAACGCCACTTCATTGGTAATGTAATTGCTGCGATCGTCCACATAGGCATCATCCCGAGGCGCAGAAGGTCCCCCCACCAAGGCTCCCGTCAGTTCAAAACGGTTGTTCGTGGGACTGCTGATGTTATTGGTGGTAGAACCATGGGAAGCGCGATGGTGGGGATTTTTGGGGGAATTATTGCCAAAGCCCACCATGTAACTGCGATTCTGCGGATTGTCGCCCAACATGTATTCAATCTGATCGCGGGAGAAGTTGGAATAGCGTTGACTGGGATTGTTCACCGTATCGGCATAAATTCCGGCTAGGAACGCAGTATTCGCCGCATAGCGCAAGGAACCCCACTGATCCAACCAAGCCAAGCCGCCTGCCGTGTACTGAATTCCGCTAGCCCCGCTGCGATCGCTCCAGCGATTTAACCAATTTTCCACATCGGTTTTGTAATTGGCTTTCCCGGTTTCCTGGGCTAACAACACCCCTGCCCCATAGCTCTTGCTATCCCAGGTTTGTGTCCATCCGCCAATCGGAGCCTGACTGTAATAGCTTTCCGCCTTGTTCAAATAGGTAATATTGGGACGACCCGCCGCCTGAGTTGCTTCATAGAGCCAAGCCGCAGACCACGACAGTTCATCCATGTAGCCGCTCCAGGAATTGTAGAATTTGCCAGCATCGGGAATGGAATCACTATATTTACCCCGATAGGTATCAGCAAAGTTAAACAATTGTTCCGCATTTTGCAACAGGCGATCGGCATAGGCAACATCAGTAGACCGAAAGGCGATCGATGCTGAAGCTAAAGCTGCCGCCGCTTCACCCGCTAGATCAGACCCTGGTTTGCTGGCATCAATTTTAAAAGCAGGGCGTTGCATGGTCATGGTTTCTGGCGGTCCCCAGTAGGCATGGTCCACATCGCCTAAACCCACCTGACCCCAAAATTCATTCTGCTTGGTGTGGGCCTTCAGAATATAATCGGTACCCCATTTGATCGCATCCAAAATGTAGGGTAATTGCCCGCTCTGTTGGTAAGCATTGCGATATTGCACCACCCCCCAACTCAGCATGGTCATGGAAGCTGCCATGGGCAAGCCAAATTTGACGTGATCGCCTGCATCGTAATAGCCTCCGGTTAGATCCACGCCAACATCTGCGCCATCCCTGAGGGCAGAATCTCCCCGCCAGGTGACCCGTCGATTGCTGGGTAAACGACCCGATCGCTGGGCTTCGTAAAACAGAATGGATTTTCCGAGGGCATCACCGTAGTTGAACATGGCACCGGGCACCGTATCGTTGTCTAGAATTGTCACTAGGGCTTGCGCATCTGCGATCGTGGCTCCCACGGCTCCAGACAAGTCAATCACAAAGGCTTCACTGCTTTCCACGGTGGTGTCACCGATGACTGGAATGGCAATCGTTTGCGATCGCACCCCTGGCGCAAAGGTTAACCGTCCAGACACCGCGTTGTAATCTGCTCCAGCGATCGCCGTTCGGTTGGCAGAGGCGAAGTTTACGGTGATTGTTTGAGTGCTGGCTGCGGATAGGTTGACCGTGACGATGGCATTGGTCGTGCCGCTATTCCCCTCCGTTACTGTAACATCCCCAATGGTCAAACTGGGTAATACAGCCGTTACATCATCATTTTGGATGGTGGCAATTCCCTGACTGTCCCCGATCGTGGCATTGGTGGGACTGGTGAGATTCACAAAAAAGGTTTCATTCGCTTCAACCGTGGTATCGCCCAAAACGGCTACGGCAATACTCTTACTCAGTTCCCCCGGATTGAAGGTCAGGGTTCCACTGGCTGCGGTATAGTCCGATCCAGCCGTGGCAGTTCCATTGGCGGTGGCAAAGCGTACGGTAACCGGGGCAGTGCTCGATCGCGACAGGCTCACGGTAAAGGTCGCATTGCGGGTTCCACTATTGCCTTCACTCAGCGCCACATCGTTAATCCTGAGTTGCAGGGGGTCGGGTGTGGCAAGTTGGTAATTGAGAATACTGCCCGTGGCTTGACTGCGCTCGATCGTGGCATTCGTTGCATTGGACAGATTGAACAAAAAGGTTTCGGTGGCTTCGTTCAAACTATCTGGATTGATCGCGATCGCCACGGTTTTACGAGTTTCTCCAGCCGCAAAGGACAGCATCCCATTGGCTGCGGTATAGTCTGACCCTGCGATCGCGCTCCCATTGGCGGTGCCATAGTTGACCGTGACTGGTTGGGTGCTGGCGGCAGAAAGACTGACCGTGAAAACGGCATACACCACGCCATTTGCCCCTTCCATGATGCTGACATCTCCTACCGACAGGCGAGGAATGGTCAGTGGACTGGTGGCAACGCCATTCAGGGTGGAATTGCTGATTTGGGCTGTGGTCCCGCTAGCTTTAGCCCCGTTGAAGCCAAAGGAAATGCTGCTATTGGGTGCAATTTGCTGATTCCAGGACAGATTGCGAATGCGATAGCGAGAACCTTGCTGGCTAATGATTTCTGCATTCCAAATATGGGTAATTTGAAACGGTGCATCAAATTCGATCGTCCACCCATTGATGGCGCTATTGGTGGTGTTGGTGATGGTGAGATTACCTGTGAAACCTGTGCCCCAATCGTTATTGACGGAGAAATTCAGCATATGTCACTTGCCCTCATTATTGCGTGAAATTCTTTGCAAACGAAACTGAGTGCATCCTGATCATGAGAAGATGCTGGTTTGCTTGATGTCAGCCAAGCGATTCCGACAGCCAATCTGCTAGATGACTGGCTTGTGATTTGAATTCATGCAGAATGCGATCGTACTCCTGTTGCCACAACAGACTACTCAACCTTGGATGCTATGATTTCAACCTTGCAAGATCCCAATGATGCTGAACCCCAATGTCCACGATGAAATTCGCAGAACGGTTGGCGATCGCATCGAATCCTGCTCAGACATCACCCGAAGGGAGCCTATTGCAGCTTTTTAGTAGAAATACACCTTCATGGTTACAACTAACGACTCAAGATAGATGCCTAGAAATCTGTAAATTCGATAGCTTTAATACAGGGATTCGGTTCTGAGTAATACACCCGATTTGTGTGCTTGAGCGTTCAGCTATCCATTTGAGTCAAACAATTTGAGTCAAACAATTTGAGTCATACAGTTTGAATCAAGCAATTTAAGTCAAACAATTTGAGTCAAATAATTTGAGTCATGTATCTTCTCTTCGTTAAGAGAATGTAGCAATTACTATAGCCGCGAGAAAATCACTACTACTTCCGTATTTACACGGAAATCACCACCAAATATTCATGTAGCAATTAGCACTCTTTGTGAAAGCTTTATCATTTTTGTGTGCATTCCCTGTGACGCTTTTAAAGCTGTCATGAACGATGTCAAGTATGCTCACGCTTAGGTTGTAAGTTTGTGATTTTTAGTTGACAAGTCGGCGTAACTGCTGTGAATTCAGGCTTTCATCTAAGAGCAGGAACGTTATATTTGATCAGATGGGATAGGAGGACCTTTTTGCTAGAAAGAATTGATTACTCTGAGATTTACGCTGAAATTTGCCCTTAAACCTCTCCTTAAATTGATCTGTCCAGTGACCCTTAGATCTGCGCTTTGTCTGTGGCGATCGCCAAGGTGTCACGTGGCTGAACGTTGACTGATACAATTGATAAATTCTGATTTGCAATGAATGATTAGAAATATTGATTTGAGTGCATTGTGTTTTTGAGCTGGAATGAACCCCAATTTGTGATCTGCCTAACATTAATCAGCGCCGCCTGCCTGGATTTCTGCTTGGGAGATCCGTGGCATTGGTTGCATCCTGTTCAAGTCATCGGGTGGGGAATTGGTCAATCTAGCGATCGCCTCCTCAAGAGCCTGAAAGTACCGATCGGTCTGCGAATTGCTGGAATTGGGCTGACGCTACTCTGTGTGGGTGGCAGTGGCTGCTTTGCCTGGGGACTGTTGACTTTGGCGACGCTGCTTCATCCTGGGTTGGGTTGGGTGACAGCGACGATTTTGTTGGCGAGTTGTTTTGCCGGACGGAGCCTGCGGGATGCAGCAGAGTCGGTGTTGCAGGTGTTGGTGACGGGAGATTTGGCAACCGCGCGATCGCACCTCAGCCGCTATGTAGGACGCGATACCACCGATCTGCAGATAGAAGACATTTATCGGGCAATTTTGGAAACCGTGGCGGAAAATGGGGTCGATGGGGTGATGGCTCCGCTGTTTTGGGCGATCGTAGGGGCTTTTTTCGGCTTGGCGGTTCCCTTTGCCCTAGCGTTTAAAGCGGCGAGTACCTTGGATTCGATGGTGGGTTATCGAGAGGCTCCCTATACCGATTTAGGGTGGTGTAGTGCGAAATTGGATGATGTCTTAGTTTGGTTGCCCTGTCGGCTGACGGTGTTGACCTTGGCGGTCTTGTCGGGCAGACCTCGGCAGATCTGGGCGCTTTGTCAGCGGGATGCTTACCAGGATCCCAGTCCCAATTCTGGTTGGAGTGAGACGGTGTATGCGGCGGTTTTGCGGGTGCAACTGGGGGGAGCCAATCGCTATCGCGGTGTGATTAAACATAAACCCTTGCTGGGCAATCCCGATCGCCCGATTACGCCTGAAAGGGTGCGCTCCGCGCTACAGCTCAATCGAGTCTGTTTTCTCCTGTGGTTGACGATCGGGGTGTTCCTGCTGGCGCTTTTCAAGTCAATGGGCAGCTAGTCAGTGGGCAGCTCAATTAAACGGGTGGCGGCGATCGCGGCTCCCACTAACCCAACCCGAGGATTTAAAACCACATGGATCGGCACTCGTTCTAGCAAGGGTGCCATCCGTCCTTTTTGGGTGAAGGCTTGCAAAAAACCGCCGGATTGTAACAGGGGTAGAATTTTAGCCGCAATGCCACCTGCGATGTAGAGTCCGCCGTAGGGCAGCAGTTTGAGACAGAGGTTGCCTGCTTCTGCCCCATAGGCTTCTACAAAGAGTTGCAGAGTTTGCTGACAGAGGCGATCGTCTTGTTCCATGGCCCCTTGCCCAATGACGGCTCCGGCATCCACGGTTTTCTCACTGCGTCCGGCTTCTGCTTCCCATTGGCGAATGGCTTGGGCAATTTCCGGATCTTCTGTGGCAAATTGCCGATCGCGAAGAAACTGATAGATGGAAACAATGCCCTGCCCGGAAACGACCCGTTCTACGGAAATGCGATCGATGTTGAATTTATCTAACAAATAGCGAGATAGTTGAAATTCCAATTCATTCCGGGGTGCAAAGTCAGCATGACCTCCTTCGGAGCTAAAGACTTGGTACTGCTGCCCACTGTGGATCAAAAAGCCCTGCCCCAGACCTGTGCCCGCTCCAATGACGGCGATCGGTGCCTTCGATTCCGACTCCCCCACTTGCAAGGTACAGAGATCCGCATCCGTCAGCCCCAAAATGCCATAGCCCACCGCTGCGAAGTCATTAATCAGCGAAACCTGGGGAATCGATAACTCTTCTGACAGTCGTTCTGACGTGAGGTACCAGCCAAGATTGGTAACTTTGGAGGTTTCATTGACGACGGGACCGGCGATCGCAAAGCAGGCAGCTTGAATCGTGAGATTGCCACTCCCTGCACGGTCACAAGTGGTGAGAAAGGTTTTCACCATGGGCACGAGATCGGGAAATTCGTGGCTGGAGTAGCGCTGTTCTTGCAAGGTGATGCGTTCGGTGGCAGAAGTTGCCTGTACCAATCGCAAAATGGTTTTTGTTCCGCCGATATCGCCTGCTAGAAGAAGAGTCATGAAGCTAGTTCCAATGCATGATCCATCCTTCAGTGTAGCTTATTGGCCCTGACGGTTCTAGGTGCAGGTCTTGCTGACCCGGCTTTCCCAAATCCACCCCGCGATCGGCGCACTGATTTCTGTCCAGCCTGCTTCGGTTTTTCCCGTTAGGGTCACTTTGGTGTCGGGTTGCAGAATCGTCCCAGATTTGTCTCCGTTGGGGTTGAGTCGGACATTGGAGGGTTCCACAATCAGCCCGCAGGTGCTTTTGAGAGCAGGGGATGCATTGGGTTGGGCCGCAGCAGAACTGGAGCTTGGGCTGGTGGCTGGGGTGGGTGATGCCCCATCGGTTGAACGGACAGGGGCTTGTCCAGATACGGCCAGAGAGGAGTTGAGCGCTTGGGTCTGTGAAACTTGGCGGGTAATGACTAAAGTGGCGATCGCACCTAAGGCGACTGCTCCCACAAATTTCACACTGCGTGGCATAGAGAGAACAAGCGGCGCGCGCTTACCTGGCTCAGACCTGGGTTGTTCTGGCTCGGAGGGCAGGGCAGGGGCAACCACGAGGGTTTCGGCATGGGCTGGCAAGAGCGGAGATGTCCCTCCACTGGGGGTTGAGGTGGGGGTTGAGTTGGGGGTTGAGTTGGGGGCTGAGTTGGGGCTAGAAGAGGGTTGGCTAGACAAGATGGCAGAGTCAGTTGTCTTTTTGCTCTGGGATCCGCCACCGGAGAGCGATCGCCACCATTTGGTTCCGGTTTGGCAAACTTGCTCCCAATAGTAGCGTCGAAGATGGCTGACAGCGGCCATGGCTTCGGCAGAGGGCTGGGTCAGGGGTTGCAAGGCCGCTAGAACTTCTGTAGCAGACTGATAACGATAGCTAAAGTAATGTCGCACCATTTGGGAAATCAAAGCCACTAGGCGATCGCTCACCGTTCCGGGTTGCATGGGTTGCCAACGAATTTCCCCAGTTTGCACCTCTTCCTCCAGTTGCTGGGGGACCAGTCCCGTCAGAGCCTGAATGCAGATCATGCCTAGGGCGTAGATATCGCTACTGGGGCGAGGGCGACCTTGACTCTGCTCACTGGGCATGTATCCTGGGGTGCCGATCGCCACAGTCTGATGATTCCCGGAGTCAGAAGCCTGTAGGGTTTGTAGTTTTACCTGCTTCACCGCGCCAAAATCGACCAACACTAACTTCTGATCCGTATTGCGTCGAATCAGGTTCTCGGGTTTAATGTCGCGGTGGATCACTTGGTGGCTGTGAACAAATTCTAGAATCGGCAAGACTTCCCGCAGCAGATCAATCACTTGCCGCTCGCTCCAGGGCGATCCCGGTGTCATTTCCTGGCTCAGGGGATGTCCATCGATAAATTCCTCTACTAAGTAAAAATCTCCTGCTTCCTCAAAATAAGCGAGCAGTCGGGGGATCTGATCATGGTTCCCCAGCATTTCCAGTGTCTCAGCTTCACTGTTAAAGAGGCGACGGGCAGTTTGCAAAAAGTCTGCGTCATCTGTGGGTGGCTTGAGCTGTTTCACCACGCAGGTCGGTTTGCCAGGGCGGCGAGTGTCTTCCGCTAAAAAGGTATGCCCAAAACCACCGTGACCTAGCATGGCAGTGACTTGATAGCGTTGATCCAAAAGATGACCGATGATGGTAGAGCAAGGCTGTGAATTATCCATAACCCCTGTGAAAATGACCCTAACGATGAACCCCAGCTATCTAAGGCCTAGCTTGCTACTCCAAGCTACTTAGAAAATCGCGCTCATTGTTAGGATTCCCGCAGAGATAAACAGAATATTCACACAAAAAATCATTAAGGGCAGAATTGACAGTTGAGGAGGATGAGAATTTCATGAAGCCAGCATTGCAGTTGCAAGTCCAGCAAGATGGTGAAACCGTGACCTTACCGGACGATCGCGAACTTTTTACCATTGGTCGGTTGCCGGATTGTGATTGGAATCTGCTGTATGGTGGCATTTCACGCTGTCATGCTCGCTTGATTCGTCGGGAGGATTCATCTTGGTGGATTGAGGATTTGGGCAGTCGTAATGGGACGCGCCTGAATACGGCGATGCTGGCACCCCATGATCCCCAGCCCCTTTGCCCAGGGGATGTGATTTGGCTAGGCGATGTGGGGGTGAAGGTGCTGGGGGAGGCGGTAGGCACAGAGCAGCCCGACCCCAAAGAGGTGGTTGAAGCTAAAGCAATGCCTGCCGAATCAGACCCTGCTCAGGCTGCTGGCTCCGCTCGTCCTCCTTTGAGTGTTGTTCTCCGCAATGTGCAGGAACTCCGACAACGCTGGATCACCCCAGAAAATGATCGTGATCAAGTAGCCCAAGCCAATGCGAACGATCGCCTCCAGGATTTGGTGGAAATTGCCAAGACCTTGAGTGCAGCCGCCTCGATCGAAGCGATTTTTTCCCGCGTGCAGGAGGTTATTTTTCGCCGATTGCCGAGTGTGGATCGGGTGGCATTGCTGGTGGATGTGGATGAATCTGGACAGTTAGCTCTGTTGAATGCTGCTGCCCGCGATCTGGGTCAGCCCTTGCCCCAGGGAGGAGATTGGATTAGCCGTACTATCTGCCAACAGGTTTTTACAGAGGCGGTGGCAATTCAAACGGCTGATGCTCAACAGGATCAACGGTTTGCTGGTCAGAAGAGTATCTTACTCAAAAATATTCGCAGTGCGATCGCCGTGCCCCTGTGGGATGATCAACGGGTCGTGGGGGTGCTCTATGCCGATGCTAATTTTTCTAGCCACAATTGGGAAGCAGCGGGAGAAGCAGATTTGAGTTTCTTCTCCACCTTGGCAAACTTATTGGCGGCAAATGTGCAACGCTGGTTGCTGACGCAACGGCTGAAGAATGAGGAAACCTTGCGCCAACGGTTGGAACGCTATCACTCGCCCGCTGTGGTGAATCAATTGATGTCGGCGGGCAATTTATCTCAAGGTCGTCTGACTCCGATCGATCGGGAAATTAGCATTCTGTTTGCTGATATTGTGGGATTTACGGCTCTCTCAGAAAGGCTGAGTCCCCGGCAAGTGGCAGATTTGTTGAATCATCTATTTGAGGAAATGCTACAGGAAATCTTTCTCCTGGGGGGGACGTTGGATAAATATATTGGCGATTGCATCATGGCATTTTTTGGTGCGCCTGATGTGCAGCCTGATCATGCCGATCGTGCTTTTACTGCAGCAATGGGAATGCTCAATCGAGTGGAGCGGTTAAATGCTTTCAATCGTTTAGGTGAACAAATTCGACTCCGAATTTCGATCAATAGTGGCAAGGCTGTGATTGGGGATGTGGGCAGTTCTCAACGGGTAGACTATACGGCACTGGGGGCAACGATTAATTTGGCTTCTCGTATGGAAGGTATTTGCCGTCCGGGGGAATGTGTGATGAGCGAAGTGACCTATCAACAGCTTAACCAAGATAAACGGGGTCTAATAGCGATCGGCTCCCATCAATTCAAAGGCATTGAACGTCCTGTATTAGTCTATGAAACCCAGCGATCGGGGCAACGTCATAATCCTTAATCCTCCTACAAGTAAATGCACCTCAACTTATTGTCATCTGGTCAAATTACTGGGATGTGTTCTCCAGCTTATGCAGGAGTGACATCATAAATACCAACGCATGGTACAGTCATTCCCGTTCTGATCATGCAATTGCGCCCCTAATCTGTTGTAAAACTTTAGCCCTTGCAGATTACGGCGATCGGTGATCCAGGCCAACATGCGGCAATGATTCTCACGCCCAATCTGTGCAATCATTTGCATCAGACTTGAACCAATTCCCTTGCCCCTCAGGTGCTCATCTACATAGACATCATCCACCCAAATACTGGGAATGCCCAAAAATGAAGCATATTTGAAAAAGTACAGCAGATATCCCACAGGTTGATTCTTGATTTCTGCTAGCAACACGTAGGCAAAAGGATGCTTGCCGAATAGAGTTTGCGCCAAAAGCGCTTCTGACAAGTTCAACATACCGGAGAAAGCGCCGAGATTCCGCTCAAATTCTGCCTTTTTATGAATGAAATCCAAAATTAGCGGCACATCCTGTATCCTAGCTGGGCGGATCGTCACCTGAGACGGTTCTCGCTGGGAACTGGTTTGGTACGAGAGTAAACAAGTCATGATTCATCTCCTGAAAAAGTGATAATTGCTCTCCCATGGGAACTCGTCGAAAATACCACTCTATCCAATCCGATCGCCATCATATCCCTGCACCATTAGAAATATGATGAATAGCACTAGTAAAATCAACATTGGAAATAATATCAACCAATAGAAATGACAATTGAGTGAAGTCTTACTTGTCATTGATTAATTGGTGAGATATTTATTGTGTTGATCAGGCTCTGATAGGATGAGGAATTTATCGATTGGGAATGGGAGAAAGTTGCGCAATGCAATGATAGTTAAAAACCAAATGTCTGAAACTCTAAGAAGCGACAAACAAAGGAGAAAATCGATCGCTGTTGGTAACGCAGGTGTGAAAACTGAAGGAGAAGAGCAAAGAGATTGCTATTGGAAGGATAGACTGGAATCAATGAATGGTCTAGTAAGTTTAGCTTTTCTTCCAAAACCAACCCAAGAGTTATGCCTGAAGATATAAAAAATCCCTGACAGATTGTGTCAAGGAAGAGGGATGGATAAACGATCGGGTTAATTTATGTCCTATTCAGCCGTGAAGCACAAACCTCCCAGAAGACAAGCTTGGGAAGCGAAATTAGGAAACGAGATAGTGAATCATTCCCGCCTGTTGTTGTTGCAACCGTTTGATCGCTTCCTTCTCAATTTGCCGAATTCGTTCCCTTGTCAGGTTCAATTGTTCCCCGATCGCCTGGAAGGTCATGGGTTGATGATTGTTGAGACCATATCGCAGCCGGAGCACTTGGCGCTGTTGCGGAGTGAGATGATTTAAGCAAGCTGCAATATCTTGGCTCAAGCCATCCTGCGTTGCATAGTCCTCTGGTGAAGCACTGTTATCTTCTAGGAAGTCTCCTAATTCCGTATCTTGATTTACCCCTACCCGCATTTCCAAAGATAAGGGTTGGCGGTTCTGAGCAATACAATCCTTGACTTGCTCCACGGAAAGATTCATGACCTCAGCGACTTCCGTCAACGTTGCACCCCGTCCGAGTTTTTCTGCCAGTTGACGCTGGATTTTCTTAATCTTCGCGAGCTTTTCGCTCAGGTGAACGGGGAGGCGCACAGTTCGACTTTTCTCAGCGATCGCCCGCATCATGGCCTGCTTAATCCACCAATAAGCATAGGTGGAAAAGCGATAGCCTTTGCCAGGGTCAAACTTCTCTACCCCGCGTTGCAAGCCGATCGTCCCCTCTTGGATGAGGTCGAGAATTTCCAAATTTAATTTCTGATACTTTTTGGCCACGGAAACCACCAGGCGGAGATTGGCTTCTACCATTTTGCGCTTGGCCAGTTGTCCCGCTCGCACCGAGGTTTGTAACGCTTCCGGCGAGAGTTTCGCTGCGTCAGCCCACTCCTGGTTCGTAGGCGATCGCATTAAACGATTGGTGAGATCGGTCTTGACGGCTTCCAAGTGTAACAACTGTTGCACCTGTTTGGCGTAAAGGATCTCTTCTTCATGGGTCAGTAGAGGAAACCGCCCAATTTCGCGCAGATACTGCCGCATTGAATCATTAGAACCCGTCGAAACTGTCGCCATAGTTGTCAGAAAGCAGAATAGAAAAATAGGGGGGAGTGGTAGGTACCGATTCAGTGACTGGTTCTAGCACCCTCATCTAATATTAACAAAAGTAACGATTATGAGATCGTACAGTCCGATACTTTCTCATCTTGAGTTCAGCCATCCTTGGCTAGAGCCTGCTTGATGTCTGCGATAGAGTTCCCCTTCAGTAGAAGGAGATGACACCTGCCGTCCCCTCTGCCATACTAAAGAATGTTAACAATTGTTTCAATCTATCTTAGAGCAGTCATGTTGCGTCAAATTCGTTGGGTTCTCGTCTTCCTTCCGGTTGGAGCCGTCCTAGCAGCGATCGGCGGTGGATTCAGTCTGGCTAATCCTACGTTTATCAGTGGGAGTGGTTTGATTTTGGGGATGGTCTTTGTCCTGCTGGGTCTGGCGCTCAAGTCTGCGGAACTCTCGCCCGTGCCGATCCAAACCCCTGAGACGGCTGAATTAGAAGCCTTGCGATCGCAGGCGACTCCCACCCAAGTGCAGATTCTCCAGGATGTGACGCGCTATCAGTATGGGCATTCTGTGCATTTGGAACCTGCGCTAGAGCGTTTGGGCATTACCTCAGAGGAGAATGAGCATCCGCGCCTAGTGGGGATTCGGGAAGCCGTGGTTAATCAAGCCTATGGTCTGGTGTTGGAATTTTGGTCACCCGATTTTTCCATCGAGCAATGGCAGGAAAAGGAAGACCTGATGACGCGCTTTTTTGGGCCCGGAGTGCAGGTGCAAACCAAAGCGGTGAGCCAAGAAAAAGTGGAACTGGCGATCGTCACCGCTTAGATCGGGGGGCGATCTGGGTATGCTGAGGGTGGTTTTGTCCATACTGCTTGCCCAGTCCTGGTTTTACTTCTCTCCGCTTTGCGCCTATGTCTAAGTATGTCTTCCTCTTTTTGCAAGTTTTTTCCTGCGAAGGTGGGATTCAGTCCTATGTGCGTGCCATCCTGCAGGCCTATGGTCAGACAGAGAGTGTGGATAGGGCTGACGTGTTTTTGCTGCGGGATGGGAGAGAAGTTAACAATCCCTATGCGGGCGATCGCCTGCGGTTTCACTATTGCCAAACCAAGCCGGAGAGCCTGGGTAGAATTCGTTTTGCTTTAGCCTTTGCGCTCTACCTACTGCGGGAAAGGCCCGATCGCGTCTTCTGTGGGCATATTCATCTAGCGCCGCTGGTGCAGCGTCTCTGCCAACTTTGCCGGATTTCCTATACGGTTCTCACCTATGGCAAAGAAGTTTGGACTCCGCTGCCGCCTGCCAAACAAGTTGCCCTGCAACAGGCCGATCGGATTTGGACCATTAGTCGCTACTCTCGCGATCGCCTCTGTTCGGCTAATGCTGTTTCTCCAGATCGGGTGGATCTGTTGCCCTGTGCGATCGATGCTGCTCAATTTCAACCCCAGTCGCCTGATCCGGATCTGCAGCAACGTTATGGATTGGAGCAGGCACGGGTTGTGATGACGGTGGCGCGATTGTGGTCGGGCGATCGCTATAAAGGAGTGGATGTGACGCTGCGAGCCTTACCGCAAATTGCCCAAGTCTTTGCCGATGTCAAGTATTTAATCATTGGTCGGGGGGATGATCAACCCCGCTTAGCCCAACTGGCTCAGGAGTTAGGGGTGGGCGATCGAGTGGTATTTGCAGGCTATGTTCCAACTGCCGATCTGCCCCAGCACTATGCCCTTGCGGATGCCTATGTCATGCCCTCCCAGGAAGGATTTGGGATTGTTTACCTAGAAGCAATGGCCTGCGGAATTCCCGTCCTCTCAGGCGACGCAGATGGCTCGGCTGATCCCCTGCAAGATGGCATCCTGGGTTGGCAAGTTCCCCACCGCGATCCTGATGCAGTAGCGATGGCTTGTATTGCAATGCTTAAAGGTGAAGATCCTCGGTGTCAGGGTGCTTGGTTACGATCGCAAGTTGTTCAAGCATTTGGGCAGGAAACCTTTCGCGATCGCTTGTTCCAACGGATGGGGGCAGGCTGATAGTGATTCTTTTGATGTCGGTTCTTTTGAACCACAAAACCCAACATCTTGAAAATGTTGGACTGTATACAAGCAATTCAACTCTCAATCAGGAGAATCCCACCTCTGGGCTAGACACTGCAAGATCTCTAGTTGAAGTGGTTTCGCTGAACCAAGAATCCTCGCGCCGTTAGGACGAGGAGTGTCAAGAGACAGCGAGCGGCACCTTGGGAATATAGGGAATCCGTTCAGCATGACCCCAAAAGGCTTCGAGGTTATAGTAATCGCGCTCGTCTGGCATTTGAATATGGACAATCACATCCCCATAATCCATACAGATCCAAACCCCTTCCGCCTGCCCAGAAATGGGGCGAGGAGCGCGATGTAGGGCTTCCTCCACTTTCTCTTCAATCGCCGCTGCGATCGCCCGTACCTGCACTTTAGAAAATCCTGTCACAATCACAAAATAATCGGCAATCACAGAAACTTCGCCCACCTTGAGCAGGGCAATATCGCCCCCTTTGCGCTCATCCGCCGCCTCCGCCGCTAGCATCGCCAATTCATAAGTCGAATCCTCAGTCGAACTTGCGGAATGTTGATGAGAAACAGAAGCGACAACAGATTGCTTAATCGTTTCAGTCATGTAAATTATGTCAGTGAGTAAAAGTGATGTTTGTGAGTCAAAGAAAGAACTGGGGTTGAACGAACCGGAGCAAACTAACTTAAGTTTAAGGAGTTGGTCTCCCCCATTCGTTTGATCTCCATTATATCGCATCCCAATTGAGTGGCGGGTGCTAGCATAGGGGGATAGGTTTAATTTGGCTCAACCTCTCCTGTTATTCCGGTCGTAGCTATGTTTTTCTTCCATTGGTCTGAACTCCTCCTGATTCCGGGCGCACTGCTCAGCATGTGGGCTTCCATGCGCGTCCAGGGTACCTATAACAAATATTCCCAGGTCAGTTCCAGTCTTGGCATGACGGGGGCAGAAGTGGCGGCGGCCATTTTAAATCGGATGGGAGTTGATGATGTCCGCATTGAGCATATTGGCGGGCAGTTGACGGATCACTACGATCCGGGTGCTAAGACTGTGCGTCTCTCTGATGTCGTTTATGATTCCACTTCCTTAGCGGCAGCCGCCGTGGCAGCCCATGAATGTGGTCACGTTTTGCAGGATGTGCAGGACTACAAGTTTATGAACCTGCGGGCAGCCATCTTTCCCGCTACCCAATTTGGATCCACGCTGGCTCCTTGGTTGGTGATGTTGGGCTTTGGACTCACCTTTCTCAGTAAAGCGTTGGGGGTGATTGTATTGCAGGTGGGTATTGTCTTGTTTGGGGCCGTCGTCCTGTTTCACCTGGTGACCTTGCCTGTGGAATTTGATGCTTCTAATCGGGCTTTGAAGATCATTG
The DNA here is from genome assembly GCA_035285565.1 of Synechococcales cyanobacterium. Classification (GTDB taxonomy): domain Bacteria; phylum Cyanobacteriota; class Cyanobacteriia; order Leptolyngbyales; family Leptolyngbyaceae; genus JAYKGX01. The sequence goes on along the minus strand of JAYKGX010000419.1, from coordinate 31,984 downwards.
ATGAGTTAGGGATTTTGCAAGGAGAGGAAAATCGAGCGGCCCGTAAGGTGCTGAATGCGGCTGCCTTTACCTATATTGCTGCGGCGCTAGTGGCGGCCTTACAGCTCTTGCAGTATGTGATTATGTTGCTCAGTGCTAGCCGGGAGTAATGTTCACGCTAAGACACTGTTTACGCACTGTTTACGCGAAGAGATGGCAAAACCCGGAGGCGATCGCTTGTATCCTCCGGGTCTCTGTTTGGATTTGACTAGGGCAGGCTCAGTGAACTCTTTTGGGCAATTTCAGGGGACGAACGGGATTGCCAATTAGACGGTTTCAAGTTCTTGTTCGCTTAGATGAACTTTCAATTTGGGCCCAAACTTGACAAGATAGGGGAAATTGGCACTAACGGGACGACCTTGCCATTGATTCACCAGGGCAACAATTTCACCCTCTTGCCCCTGTAGATCAAACGGTTTGGTCTTATGCTCGGGGTGATGGTAGATCACAACCGACGTTGTTACCCGTACTTTTGTCCCAACTTCCATAGCTTCCTGTAAGGTTTTCTCAGCAGTCATTACCATAAGATTTTTCGTCTCACCCAATACTGACTAGACTGCGCGTCAACACTGGATGTCAACGCTGGATGCAATAGCCATAATATCTTTGCATAAGAAGGTCACGCCTTCCTAGTCTGTTATAGAATTGTCTTCTTGATGACTGCAATAGAGAAGTAGATCTGCTGTCTCATGCCTGCCTGATACTGAGATTGAGGGAGTTTGCGATCGGCATCCCCCCTTGTCTGACTATTTTGGCAAATAGGGTTGAATTTCGCGCTGAATCCGATCGCGCACTGGATTAAAACTAGCAGGATCTAAGACAGACCACCCATAAATTCCGCCCGCTGCCAATGCCAGTATGAGGAGCAACCCTTTCCACCAGAAGCCTCGTTTAGGTTGGGGTTTTGCTAGAACGATCGCACTGCTCTCCACGGAGGGATCCCTACTATTGTCTGATTCAGTCTGGGCAATCGTCTCTTCTTGCAATTCAGGAACTAGACCTGCGTCCGGACGGCTGAGGGGAATATTGGGCAGAGGGGTACTGACCTGACAACGCATCATCACCAAGGAAATATTGTCGGATCCATTCCGCTCATTCGCCAGATTGATCCAAAATTGCCCTAGGTCTGCCAGGGGTTTCTGTCCCTGCACTATGGCTTCTGCTCGATCAGACCAAGCGGTTTCCACTAAATCGCGATCGCTCAACCCATCGGAGCACAGCAGCAGCACCCCATCTTCTTCGAGAATGAACCGATGAACTACCGGTTTGAGCAAATCACTGCTTCGGGTGCCTAAGGCTTGGGTCAATGCGCCAGCATCCGGTCTTTGGATGGCCATACGGTAAAGCGATCGCCCCATCCGCACTTCCCGCACCGCCACATCATCATCCACAGTTAAAGGATGGTACCCTCTGGGACTCAGCCAGTAAGCGCGACTATCCCCCACATTCATTAAGTAGAGTTCATGGCTATTGCTGGCAACCACGCCGGTGGGTAACTTAATGCGCTGGGGCACTTGTAGGGCCAGTACTAAGGTGGTGCCCATGCGACGGCGATCCTGGCGATCTTGGGAATCGTTTTGGCTGGCAATCAAGTTGTTGACAATTCGGGCGATCGCCGCCAACTGTTCCGAAATGATCTCTGGTGCCACAATCTCTGCCTGTTCAGCAATTTCAGCCAGTAAGGCGCGAATTTGGGGTTGAATCGCCTGCACCGCTAGCGCACTCGCAACTTCGCCCCCTTCATGCCCGCCAATCCCATCACAGACGATCGCCAAGCGGGGCATGAGGTCATCCTGGAAACCCGCATCGGGTCGGAGGGGGTAACAGCTATCTTCATTGTGCGATCGGGTCTTGCCCGGATCGGTTTGACCATACACCTGCAGCCCTAGCGATAATTGTGCTGCTTGCTGGAGTAGGAGTTGATTCAATTGGCTGCGAATTGTGCTCCATTCCACCTCAGGGTCATGCATTTGCCCGCAGAGATCTTGCAAACTGGCAAAAATGGAAGGATGAGCCGCTGGCAACCAATTTGACCACAGCTCTGCCAAATTCGCGAGGGTGGGGGGCGTTTCATCTCGCTTCAGTTGCTGCAGCCGAACGCGCCAATCCTGCACCCGCAGCCAATCTTCCTCTAGCAAACTACTTGCCACCTGCCAGTCCAGCAGCGGTTTCCAAAGGTTCAATATTTGCCAAAGCCAGTAGAGTTGCCGCACAGCCGTTGCCTTGCCAAAGGTTGACCTGAGGGCAGGATAGGGAATTCCTTCTGGGCTGATGGGCGCATTTTCTAGCAGCGGAATCGATCGCCCCCCCTCGGAGCAAAAGCCATACAGTCCTGGCAGATGGAGCCGCTGACTGTACAGGTGTAGGTAGGGCAGGAGTGCTTCCGGCATCTGATCGGGCATGAGGGGCGTGAGGCCGGGTTGTAGATCGAGCCAAAGTTGCGGTGCAACTACTTGATACCGTTGACCGCCCACGATACTGCCAATGGGGATGTGGGCTGCTTCGATCGCCCAGAGGTATTGATAGGGAATGGGGGTGCCACAATTGGCACAGACCTTGGCACCAATCCCATTTTCCGGGCGATCGCAGTGGGGATGGGTACAGTAAATTTTTAGCTCAAACCGACTCATGGAAACTGTCCGATGGATGGAAGGGATAAAATAAAAGGCTCGTCGAAAGAATTTGCGTAATGGGGTGGGAATCCTATGTAGATAGATTTACCATCTATTGCATGTGAACCTTTGCATGTGAAGCTTTGAATTTATATGAACCTTGGAATTTACAGGTCTACCTACTGAAGGTCTACCTACTGAAGGTCTACAAGCTCTAGGGTGAAAATCTACAAACTCTTGACAATCTACAAACTCTAAGGTCTACAAACTATACCAACGTTTTTTGCGATCGCAGCAATTCTCCACCCTAGGAATTCCCCCGCTTCCCTCGCCCAACCAACGCCTGAATCCACCCATTCCAGACCCAAACAGCACCCCCAACAACGAGATAGCAATCCTTATGACGGCTCAGTTTCTCTGGCTTGTAACCGGCTTACTCCTCTGTGCCATCGAAGCCCTCTTTCCCACCGCTTTTGTCGCTTTGGTCATGGGGATCAGTGCCCTGCTTGTGGCGATCGTGGCTCCATGGATCTCGTTGAATCTGCAGATTCTGCTCTGGCTGGTGGGGTCTCTGCTAGGAATCTGGGCATCCCGCCGCTTTATCCGAGCAAGCCCCGAGGTGCAATGGGACGATCGAGAAGCCACCACCCTGACGGAAATTTTGCCCGGTCAGATGGGGCGCGTCTTCTATGAAGGTAATTCCTGGGCTGCTCGCTGTGAAGATGTGGAGGCTACGATTCCATCCAAGCACATGGTGGTGGTGGTGGGTCGGCGGGGCACAACCCTCTTGGTGCGGCTCGATCGTTCCTTGCAACCATAAAAAACAGCGTCTGGTCTAATTATTCTTTCCTAATTATTTTTGGGTCACTTGTTTCGTGATTTTTGGGAGAACGTCTTATGTTGGAATGGATTGTGGCATTAATCATTGGTGGAGCAACGGTTTCCAGTGTGAAGATTGTGGAGCAGGGCAACGAAGCCTTGGTCGAACGGTTGGGGCAATACGATCGCAAACTGCAGCCCGGTTTGAACTTTGTCTTTCCCTTCGTCGATCGCATTTCCTACCAGCAGACCATTCGGGAAAAAGTCCTGGACATTCCTCCCCAAAATTGCATTACCCGCGACAACGTTTCCATCTCTGCCGATGCCGTCGTCTATTGGCGGATTATGGATATGGAGAAAGCTTATTACAAAGTGCAAAACCTCCAGGCTGCCATTGTCAATCTCGCCCTCGCCCAAATTCGGGCAGAAATGGGGAAATTGGAACTGGATGAAACCTTTACGGCTCGTGAGCAAATCAATGAAAGTCTGCTACGGGAACTGGATTTTGCCACCGATCCTTGGGGCGTGAAGGTGACCCGTGTGGAGTTGAAGGAAATCATTCCAGCCAAGGCAGTGTTGGAGTCGATGGAACTTCAGATGTCGGCAGAACGGAAAAAGCGAGCGGCTGTTCTGACTTCTGAAGGAGAACGGGATGCAGCGGTTAACACTGCCAGAGGGCGGGCAGAGGCACAGGTGCTGGATGCAGAAGCCCGGAAGCGATCGACCGTGCTGGCTGCCGAAGCCGAACAACAACGGATTGTCCTAGAAGCCCAAGCCCAACGCCAACAACAGGTTCTCAAAGCCCAGGCCACGGCGGAAGCAGTTCAGATTGTCACCCAAGCCCTAGCAGCCGATCCAAGAGCAACGGAAGCAGCCCAACTCCTGATGGCATTGGGTTACTTGAATATGGGTGAAACCATTGGCAAGAGCGGTAGCAGTAAAGTTCTATTTATGGATCCAGCAAGTATCCCCGCTTCTATTCAAAGCATGATGGCGATCGTTGAAAACGGCACCGGACGCTAATACAACGCTAATACTGCACCCATCGGGCTTCTACCCTGTTGGTGCTTCTACCCTGTTGGTGCTTCTACCCTGTTGGTTGGCATTGCTGGCAGAGACCAAAAAATTCCAGGATGTGATAGTTAATTTTGAACTGGTATTGGTGACTAAATGCCTGTTCTAGATCGTGAAGAGGACAGGAATCTAGCTCAATACAGTTGCCACATTGCAGACAGGTGAGATGGTGCCGATCTTCCTGGATTAGGCTATAAAGCGACTCTCCCGTAGCTAATGTTCTTACCTGAACAGCTCCTTCTCGTTTGAGTTTATCCAGGGCGCGATAAACGGTGGCAAGACCCATGCCTTTATCTTGTTTGCGTAGCTCTAGGTAGAGATCTTGGGCAGAAAGGGGGCGATCGATCTGCTGAAGCGTTTCTAAAATTTGATCTTGACTACGGGTGCGGGTTGCTTTCATGGTTGCGAACTTACAGGATTAATAAATTAATTCACTGCCCAGATCACGTGAGGAGCAGTTATCTTGCAGCTTGAAATTGGACTAAGACACTCTCGTTAGAGTACTGGATATAACCATTTACATCTATTTGTATCAGACTTTATCTCGTCTAGCTGACTCAGTTGTACAAGTTGTATTACTTCACGGCTTGTATTACTTCACGTCGGTCTCTCAGAAGCTGGTTGAGGGCTAAATTCGGTTCGCCCCTAGCTGTTGCCAATTCTCTCAACCCGTTAGCATGGCAGAGTCGGTCAAAGATTTATGGCACAATAGGTAGCCGTCGCATTCAAGGCATCCATTGTGGCACAGCATTATCAAGCTCAAATTTACGTTACCTTACGTCCTTCGGTATTGGATCCGGCAGGAGTGGCTGTGCAATCCGGGCTGAAGCATATGGGGTATGACAATGTGGAGACGGTGCGCATTGGTAAATACATTGAGTTAAGTTTCACAGCGGACGATGAAGCTGCCGCTCAGGCGCAATTGGATCAAGTCTGCGATCAGCTCCTGGCTAACCCTGTGATTGAGAATTACCGCTTTGACCTGAAAGTGATTGCTACAGCTTAGCTTGTTTGCTGTCAGTCTGTCTTGAATGGATCGACTGAGTTCACCTTCTATCCTCAGTCTTCTCACAGGTTCAGTTTTCTAAGTTGCTGTTATAGATTGCTTGGGCATCCGCATTGCAAGAGGATATTTGTCATGAAATTTGGAGTGATTGTTTTTCCAGGTTCTAACTGCGATCGCGATATGGCTTGGGTGACTCAGGGGATTCTCGGGCAGCCCACGCGGTTGATTTGGCATGAGGATCGCGATCTGGCGGATGTGGATGTGGTGATTGTGCCAGGAGGCTTCAGCTATGGGGACTATCTGCGCTGTGGGGCGATCGCTCGGTTTTCGCCTGCGATGCAAGCGACCGTTGAACATGCCAACCAGGGAAAATATGTTCTAGGGGTGTGCAATGGTTTCCAAATTTTGACCGAAGTTGGGTTACTACCGGGTGCTTTAATGCGCAATCGGGATCTGCACTTCATTTGCGATCGCACGCCCTTGCGGGTAGAACGTCAGAATTCGGTGTGGACGGGGCAGTACCAGGCGGGGGAAGTGATTACGATTCCCATTGCCCATGGAGAAGGCTGCTACTACGCCGATGAGACCACCCTAAAAGCTGTGGAAGATAACGGTCAGGTTCTGTTCCGATACTGTGATGCCCAGGGGGAAGTCAGCGATCGTCACAATCCCAACGGCTCACTGAATAATATTGCTGGAATTTGTAACCTTCAGGGGAATGTCCTGGGAATGATGCCTCACCCGGAACGCGCTGCTGATGCCATTGTGGGGGCTACAGATGGGCTGGCACTGTTCAAAGGGTTGCTAGAACTGGCAGTTGGCTAGTGGAGTACATGTCATTTCTGGGGAAGACTATTTGCGATCGATCGCGCCAATCCTGCTCCCAGGAGCAGGATTGAGGGTTGTAACGGTTTGCAAGCCAATTTGCAACTGATTAATAAGTAATATTTCGGAATTGATACATCTTTAGATTCCTTAACATTACAGGTTTTATAGAAGTGTGAATGGTTGTTATTAAATTTTCGACCGATGGACGGAGTGGCAAGGCTTTGATTGATCTACCCCTAGTCATATCAGTGATCCCTTCCCAAAAATGTTGCGATCGCGATCGGTCACCCATGCCTCAAACGGAAATTCTCCTACCAGTGTTTGTAAACAAGTTTGTAAACCATGTTGTAAAAATTAACAGGTGAAGACTAGAAAAATGAAGAACGGTATCAATAAGATGAGAGGCAGGTGATTTTATCGCCTAAGCTTACTTGCTTCTTCAGAGTTCCTAGCAGGCTGAGGTGTCGCAAGATTGCAGTAGCGATCGAGCTTTATCTGACCGATGGATCTTTGGTTAAGCTGCTTGTGTGGATGAGGCGTTTGCACTAGCTGTTCAGCGTTTCAGTCGCTCAAAAGCCAATTAAAGAGCCTTTCAGTCAGACATCTGCTTGTTAGAGGATTGACTGAAGACCGGATTTTTTCTGTCGTTTATCGCAATTATTCAAAACTTATGACCACAGCACTACAACGTCGTGAAGGCGGTAGCGCATGGGATCGGTTTTGCAACTGGATTACCAGCACCGATAACCGGATTTATGTCGGTTGGTTCGGCGTTCTGATGATTCCTTGCTTGCTAGCTGCTACCATCTGCTACGTCATCGCTTTCGTCGCTGCTCCCCCCGTGGACATCGACGGTATCCGCGAACCCGTTGCCGGATCTCTGCTTTATGGCAACAACATCATCTCTGGTGCAGTTATCCCTTCGTCTAACGCGATCGGTCTGCACTTCTACCCCATCTGGGATGCTGCTTCCTTGGATGAGTGGTTGTATAACGGCGGTCCTTACCAGCTCGTGATCTTCCACTTCCTGTTAGGTTGCGCTTGCTACATGGGTCGTCAGTGGGAATTGTCCTACCGGCTTGGGATGCGTCCTTGGATCTGCGTTGCTTACTCTGCGCCTCTGGCATCTGCAACGGCAGTGTTCCTGATCTACCCGATCGGTCAAGGATCCTTCTCTGACGGGATGCCTTTGGGGATCTCCGGCACCTTCAACTTCATGATCGTGTTCCAAGCAGAGCACAACATCCTGATGCACCCCTTCCACATGTTAGGTGTGGCGGGCGTGTTCGGGGGCAGCTTGTTCTCCGCCATGCACGGTTCTTTGGTGACCTCTTCTCTGGTGCGTGAAACCACCGAAACTGAGTCCCAGAACTACGGTTACAAGTTTGGTCAAGAAGAAGAGACCTACAACATCGTGGCTGCTCACGGTTACTTCGGTCGTCTGATTTTCCAATATGCTTCGTTCAACAACAGCCGCGCTCTGCACTTCTTCTTGGGTGCATGGCCCGTTGTCGGCATCTGGTTCACCGCTCTGGGGATTTCCACGATGGCGTTCAACCTGAATGGCTTCAACTTCAACCAATCGATTCTGGATTCCCAGGGTCGGGTGGTGAATACCTGGGCTGACATGATCAACCGTGCCAACCTGGGGATGGAAGTAATGCACGAACGGAATGCTCACAACTTCCCGCTGGACTTGGCTTCGGATGCTCCCGCTCCGGTGGCACTGCAAGCTCCCGCAATCAACGGCTAATCTGATCTAGATAACTCCGTTTGATGAAGCCCCTGCCATTGGGTGGGGGCTTTTTAGCATCAATTTTGCGGATGCGGGGGCAAAAGACATCCCCATTGCATTTTTGTTACCATCGGAGATATCCACTACAAAAAATCTCAATCAATATAGCTATGGCTTCTCAGAATTCTTCTACAGCCCGATTTCGACCGGCAACAGAATTTCCCAAGACGATCGCATCTCTGAACCCAGAACAGGCAGAGCAATTATATGGAGAAATGCGGGATTGTCTGATCTTCACCAATCGCAGCCGTGCCCAACTCATGCGCCGCAATGGGGAGCATAAGACTACCATTGTCCAATTGCGATCGGATTTAGGTAGTTTGCAATCTTCTATCAATCAATTAAACTTAGCTGAACAGGAACGACTGGCGGAAAAGCAGCAAATTATTACAGCCTTAAGTCAGCAACTGGGAACGATGACCGATCGCCTCGATCAGCTTTCCCTTGCCTTTGATGATGTTGCCAGCATTGAAAGTCCAATGGGTGTCATGAGTCTTCCCAACCGGTTTACCAAGTTTTGGCAAGCGCTCAAAGCATTAATTATCTGGTGGCGAGAAGAACAGGATGATGGCACTACAATAGTCCCTCTACCTTCTCGGGCGGAACTAGAAGCCGATCGGGCTGAGAACCCGCAAATGTATACTGATCCAGCCTCTGTGCAACGTTCTCTGCGCGACCAATAGGAGATTGAGCCAGATTATGGGTAAACAACAGATTTCTCAGCTTTTAGAACAGCTTCAAGTGAATCACCAGGCTGATCTAGAAAATACAGCCGCTATTTTTACGGTGGCACAGGTTGCAGTGAACCAGTTAGAACAACTGACTCAAACGGGTGTTGCTCAAACGGGTGTTGCTCAGATTCATCCTGTTCAAATAGGAGGGGAGCGATCGCTTAATGCCTTACCTGCGCCGATTGCCCAGGTGAGCAAGGAGGAACTCAAAAAGCGCTACGGCAACTTTAATGCCTGTCGTAAGGCTGCCGCTCAAAAGGGGATCCGCTTTCATCAAACACCTACCTGGGCGCAATTAGTGGCAGCTTTTTGCTATTTTGACAGTCTACAATCCCTGATCCAGAGCTACATAACTGTTTATCCCAGTCCACAGTTGCAGGGAGTCTCTATGCAGTTTCAAATTTCTGAGCAATCTGCTAGCTCTGCTAGGGACTGAAGTTGTGCTCAGGATCATTCAATCTCAGGATGATTCATCTTGGAGGGGGGGAGCGATTGCCCTGGTCTTGGCTTTCCTAGAATGAGGTTGATCGAATTCTCAGGCGCTGGTTACTTTCCGCAGGTGCTGTGGTATCTTAGTTCCAGTTTATCGGCGACCAGATCACACCATGGGGGTTCCCGTTTCCTTTCACTTAACCCAACAGGATGCTGTGACCTGGTTGCGCAGCCTAGATTCTGCATCGATCGATTTAATCATTACCGATCCGCCCTACGAGTCTTTGGAAAAGCATCGCAGCATTGGCACCACCACTCGGCTCAAACATAGCAAGGCTTCGAGTAATGACTGGTTCCATATTTTTCCCAATCAGCGGTTTCAAGAACTTTTGGTGGAACTCTATCGTGTTTTAAAAAAAAATCGTCATTTTTATCTCTTTTGCGATGCGGAAACGATGTTTGTGATTAAACCGATCGCAGAATCTGTGGGCTTTAAGTTCTGGAAGCCGATCGTGTGGGATAAACAGAAAATTGGCATGGGGTACCACTATCGATCGCGCTATGAGCTGATTTTGTTTTTTGAAAAGGGGAAGCGAAAACTGAATGATTTATCCATTCCCGACATTATTGAATATCCCCGTATTTTTAAAGGTTATCCCACGGAAAAACCGAGCGAAGTTTCTGAAATTCTGGTGAGACAAAGTAGCGTCCCTGGGGAAATGGTCATCGATCCCTTCATGGGATCCGGCAGTGTGGGTTTAGCTGCGCTGCGGCAGGCTTGTCACTTTTGGGGTAATGATCTTTGTGCGGAAGCGGTGGATCTCTCCCACGATCGCCTGTCAGCTTTTCTGTATCCAGATGAAGAGGAGCAGCCATGAAAAAACCAATGACAGGACATGAATATGCGAATTTAATTGCCGATTATGTTTACCGTAACTTTAGCGATCGGGGCATCAAGGTCTACCGAGAAGTCAATATTGGCAAGTCGATTATTGGGAAAAATCGCCGCATTGATATGTTGCTACTGAGTGAAGATCAGCAGGCTGCCTTTGCCATCGAATGCAAGTATCAGGATAGCGCCGGGACTGCCGATGAAAAAATTCCCTACGCCTTAAACAACATGAAAGCCTTACCCATGGCAGGCTGTATCGTGTATGCGGGCATCGGGTTTTCTGTGGGGGTGCTCCATATGTTACAGGCTTCAGAAATTGCGGCCTACTGTTTGCCAGATGCGACGACCTTCCATGCCACCAAAGATACTAAAGAACTCGATCACCTCTTGGCGATTCATTTCCGTTGGTGGGATGTGATAGTGGCTGGCAAGAAGCCTTGGCAACCGCGTCCTTCCACGCCGATGGTGGTTGAGTCTCCTGCAAGTGCGATCGACCAAATCAATCAAACCGAGCTTTTATAAGGTTTCGGTTATGCTACTGGGGGCCGCACAATGGGTGGGTTAGGCAACCTTTTCAGTCTGTAAGAGAGCGATCGCTGCTAGCAGCGCTTGATTTTGCTCAGAGGTTCCCACACTGATGCGGAGTTTGTCGGCTAGTCCAGATTGTTTGAAGTACCGAACCAGAATGCCTTGTTCTTTCAAGCCAAGGTATAACGTCTCAGCATCACTCAAAGTGGGTGTGGCGAGAACGAAATTCCCTTGGGAGGGTAGCACTTTAAATCCCAATGCTTGTAGATCAAGACTCAACTGCGATCGGGCGACTTTCACCTTCTCAGCACAGTCATTTTTGTAGGCTTGATCTTGAATGGCAGCCGTGCCCACATGGGTGGCGATCGCGTCAATATTGTAACTATCTTTGACTTTAAAGAGACCTGCTAAGAGATCAGGATTAGCAATCCCAAATCCCATTCGTAAACCTGCCAGAGAATATCCTTTGGATAATGTACGCAATACAATGACATTGTCAAATTCTTTCACTAGCTCCAATGCTGAATATTCTGCAAAATCAACATAGGCTTCATCGATTGCCACAATGCCTGAAACCCGCTGGGCTAATTGCCGTAAATCATCCAATGGTACGCAATGCCCGGAAGGACTATTGGGAGATGCAATGAAAGTAATGGCTCCCCCAGCCGCTACCAATTCTTCGATCGGCAACCGAAAATCTGCTGGATAGGCTACTTCCACCACTTCTGCAGGTTGCATGGCGGCTAAGGTGCGATAGAGCACATAGGTGGGCATGGGGTAGACAATTTTGCGATCGCTGCCTTCTGCACAGGCCCGCACCAGAATATTCAACACGTCATCACTGCCATTGCCGACAATCACCCAATCCGCAGGCACGCCCAAGGCTTCACTCACTGCTTGGCAAAAATCGCGAGCAAAGGGATCTGGATAGCGGCGCAACCATTCTCCATCCAGTCCATGCAACACTGCCATTGCCTTGGGAGAAGGGGGATAGGGATTTTCGTTGGTGTTGAGTTTAATAATTTTCGTTCCCGGTTTGGGTTGTTCACCAGGAATGTAGCCTTGCATGGCATCGATCGCGGGACGGAAATAGCTCATGAGATGAACCGAAAACAGTTGCCAAAAATTACAATTGCCAAGACAATTGCCAAAGCTTCTATTATACTCAATCCGTCTCACGCTCCTGCAATCTGCCCGCAAATTAAGGTTCGCCCATGAGATGAACCACCAGTTCGCGGTGATGTCCCCTTTGGCGATGTTCCCACAGGTAAATGCCTTGCCAAGTGCCGGTTAATAGCCGCCCCTGAGCGATCGGGATTTGCTCTGAGGTTTTGGTCAACACGGTGCGAATGTGGGCAGGCATGTCATCTGCGCCTTCTGTGCTGTGAACATAAAAGTTCCCTTCTGGTACCAGCTTTTTGAGGAAGGTTTCTAAATCCTCCAGCACATCTGGATCAGCATTTTCCTGAATGATTAAGCTGGCAGAGGTATGACGCAAAAATAAATGACAAATTCCCGTTTGAATTCCCGATTCCGTGACCACTGCTTGAATTTGCTGAGTAATCTTCTGGAGGGATTTGCCCTGGGTGCGGAGGGTGAGTTGTTTTTGATAGTGAGTCATAGCTGCGTGCAGGATCAAGGTGAGTGGGTCTCAGGAGGCTGGCTGGATCTAAAGTTTTTTGAGTTGGGGTTGAAAAAACGAGTTGCACCGATTATGGTTGTGGGAACAATGAGGAAGCCCCGATCGCCTGTCTATCTGTAAAAAGCTGATCTTAATTTAACAGGGATTCAAACTCATGCCTACCTTGAAATCGACCCACCGGACTGTCATCAAAGCAAAACCCGTTAGCAGTAATGCCCTCACCCCAGCGGAGGTTTTGAGTGTAGATGTGGGGTATGAATTGAAAGTGACGATTCTAGCAGGCGATCGCGATCAACATGATGTGGTGGATTTAGAAGCCCCCATTCTGGCAAGCGATGGCACAACCTATCTATCCCGTGTGTATGTTTATCGCCCCCATTGGATGGCTTCTGGGCTGGGGCAGTTGTTGAATACTAGCGGCGGCGGACTCAAATTGCCTGTGCAATGGCGGACTCAGATTGGCAATGAAGAAGATGATCCCGATCTGGGGCATTGGTTTGGCAATGGCAACCGTCAATGTAACCTCACGTCCCACGCCATGTTGTTAGGTAGCATTTTTGGAGATGCTGAAATTGAAGAACGGGCCAGAAAATCGGGCTTTAATGAACCAGAAGGCTGGTATGGCGAAATTCTCAACCGCTACGGTGACACCACAGACCACACCGCTCAAACCGCAGCGTTAGAAGTGATCGGCATCAAGTCCTACTGGTCTACCACGCTTTCGGTGGCGGATGCGCTGAAGCAAATGGAAAAGGGGATTGGCGTGGTGGTTGGCTATGCCTATAAATCCTCCGGACATATCTGCATGATGGCAGGCTACGATCGCGAGAAGCGGGAAGTGCTGACCCATGATCCCTACGGATGCCGTGCTGGAGCAGAAGATTACTACATTACGATCGGTGAAGGTGGGGCCTATGATCCCTACAGTGCAGATGTGATTGCGCAGATCTGGCTCGATCCGCAAAGCAATGAATCGGGCTGGGGAAGGATTATCACGGAGATTGCTGGCGAACCTACGGGGATGGATGAAGGACTATGAGGACTGGAGTTCCGCCAATCTGCGAATGTGTAAAGCAGAGCTGGAGCAATTTAGTCCGAGATCGTGGCAGGTGGGAATTTCCAGGGTGAATTTGCTGCCTTGTCCCACCTGGGAGGTGACCCAGAGATGACCTCGGTGCTGGTTGACGATCGTCTGATAGCAGATGCTTAACCCCAACCCCATGCCTTCGCCAAGGTTCCTCGTGGTGAAAAAGGGATCGAAAATCTTAGGTTGATTTTCGGGGGGAATCCCGCAACCGTTATCTGCGATCGTAATCCTGACCCAAGGTTTCTCGTCTGGATGGGGATAAATGAGTTCTGTTTCCAGGGTGATCATGGGCAATGGCAGGGTATTGCCAAAATCGTCAGTTTCAGAATTCTCATTCCCATTCTTACTTCCATTCTGACAGTGAAACGATTCCAATGCATTCAGCAACAAATTCATAAAGACCTGATTTAAATGTCCCGGATAACAATCCACCGCAGGTAACGCGCTATAGTGCCGTTGGATGGCGACCCGATCTTGGATTTGGTGCTGCAACATCAGCAGGGTATTTTCAAGACCCACGTGAACATCAGCCAGTTGACGGTGGGACTCATCCAACCGGGAAAAATTGCGCAGGGAGAGCACCACCTGCCGAATCCGTTCTGTCCCGGTTTTCATCGATCGCAAGACCTTGGGAATATCCTCCTGCAGAAAGTCCCAGTCCACATCGCTCATCCAGCGTTGCATGTCCAAATCCCCTGCAGCATGGTGGGCATGGCAGTGATGGATCTGCTGCATCAGAGACTCAAAATAGCGCTCTAGATAGGGCAAATTGCCATAGACAAAGCTGATGGGATTATTAATTTCATGGGCAAACCCGGCAACCACCCGTCCCAAACTGGACATTTTTTCGCTCTGCAGCAGTTGGGCTTGGGTTTGTTGGAGTTCGGCGATCGTCCGTTGTAGTTGTTCTGCCTGGGCTGCATTGGCCATCGCTTGGTATTCCATCTGGCTGTAGAGGCTGGCTTGCTGAATGGAAATAGCGAGTTGATCGGCCACCGCTTGGGCCAACCGTTGATCTTCTGGATCCCAATGGCGATGGTAGGTACATTGATTGAGGTAGAGCATGGCATAGAGCCGCCGCCCGGACAACACCGGAACCACCAGGGAAGAGCGGATTTGACTCCGTTGATATTCAACATTTTGAGCCCCAATGCGATCGTCTTGTTGGATATCAGGAATGACGGCACGGTGGCGATGCTCTGTAACCCAACGGGTGATCGGGCCTTCTTCATCAAACGCCTCAATCGAAGGCAAAAGCGGTTCACGACAGACTTCAAACAATGACTGGCGACGGTGAACGAGGTGACCATGGGAGGTTTTCAGAATGGGTAAGGGATCTGGTTCCCAGGTGGCATGATCGGGCTGGCGCATTAAATACACCAAACAGCGATCGAGACTGAGGGCTTCTAGCAATTGGGCAATGGCTTCACTGAGAATGATAGGCAGCCGCAGACTTCGGCGGGTTTGGCTCGTGATCTGATTGACTAATCGTTCTCGCTGGGCCTGTCGATGCATCCGCTGATAGAGCCGGGTATGTTGCAGTGCCATTTCGAGCTGCTGGGCAATAAAGAGAGCCGTTTCTACTTCATGCTGCTGCCAAGGGTGCGATCGCGATCGCCAGCAGAGAAGAAACCCCATATTGCCAGACTGGGGACGCACCGGTAACAGCAACACCGCTCGGTTGCCCAGCCGACCCCATGGGGGACGATCGCTCACGGGCGCGGGTGGCAGAGTCTGCCCAAACGTTGACCAATACCGCTGCCATGGTTTGCGCCAAGAAGCAGCGGGGCTAATCACTAATTCTCCATGCTGCAAACTGGCGGCCAGATCACCAAATTCTGACATGGCACAGCGATCGCCTAGCCTAGGCAAATCCAGGGATTCCAATTCTCTGGGTTGTCTCTTCCCGGTCTGAGAAGTGCGATACCACTGGGACAGAGCTACATCCTGACTCTCAACTAACCACTCGATCGCCATTGGTTGGTGAGTTGGGTCAGTCCTGTGGGAAGAGGCAGCAGACAGCAGGGAGGTGGGGGAGCTAGGCATTGCTTTAGGGGCGATTTGTAGAAACACCGTGCGATCGCAGTTCACACAATGGTTCACTTCGTCAACCGCCGTTTGTAAAACAAGGGGTTCCTTCAGCGATTGGCGGATGCGATCGCTCATTTCTCGGAATAGCGTGTTCTGATGATGGGCAGGTTTATAGCCGGATTGCTGAGAGAGACCTGGACGCCGAGACAGGGATAATAAGGTCGGAAACACACGGGAATAAGTACCGATCGGAAACATATGGATGATTGTTAAATGCGCTAAAAGAGCATGTGCTGAGCAGAGAAGATGGGGCAAGACCCAGGAAATTCTGCAAGACCAAATAGAGGCGACGAGGTAGATGGATTGGGCTAAGAGCGTCTCAACCCCCTGAATGGAACCATTGCTGGCAACTATCTTGGCAAATCTCTTTTGGGAAATCTCTTTTGGGAACTATGGTGAATGCGTGAAAATTCCAGGAAGTAACATTTGAACAAGTCATCAGATCCCAATCAAGCAGCTATCCTAAGCTATTCCAAATAGAGTCAATATAGAGGCAAAAATGACCCAGAACCTTTTCTTCTAGGCTCCCCTATGGAATTGAGTTTACCTAGCAAATCTTCTTCCAAATTTAAGCAGATAGACTGACAAAAAAGCTACTAATTGAAAAATTTCTAGTTGATGAAACGTCAGTTTGATGAAACTCGATTTCTTAAAAAGCTACGATTCCTTAGACAGGAGCCTTTGCAAGGGGGCTAAATTGGGACAGCCGGATTCGTCGAACTGACGTTCATTAAATTCATGTTGTAAACAATTACTTAACGAATTTTTCCTCAATTATCTAGGACAAAATACTGCAAGATCTAGATTGACAGAAGATGTTTGAAGTAGGATAAATGTGATCAAGAAATTAAAAATATTAGACAATACCGAATTCCAAATCAATTTATGATGGCAACATCTCCCAATCTCCTAAGAATGGGCTGGGGTACCCCTCTTTGAGTTGTGAAGCAAAACGACCTGGGTCATCACCTGGGTGAACCATCAATTTTTTCGTCCTCCTAGCTTCCACCTTCTCTCGGCATGAAACATCTACTGAAATGTAGACTTTTTGGTCAAATAGCTCTGACGTGGGTTAGAAATTTAGCAATGATCAGATTTAGATCCAGTCATTCAGTCATGAAATTGTTTCACCTCTCTCAGCGCAGGTTTTGGTCTGCTGTGTGGGCAACGGTCATTGCCTTAATCTGGCTCAGTTCTGTCAGTTTCTTAGTTCCAGTGGCGGTGGCGACCGAACTCCTCCTGCCCCCCGCAGAAGAAGTGCCTGAGGAAGTCCTACGAACGGAAATCATTTTAGAGGGACGATCGCCCCTGGATGGCAAGCGACTCACAGCAGCGGAATATGCCGAACTCCAGCTAGAGATTGCTGAAACGAACCAAGTAGCACCCGAAGTCTCTAGTGATCTACGTAATTTGATTGGGCTGCTCAAGCTCCGTAAATTTATTAAAACCTTCCTACCCTTTTTCCCCATCAAGTAAATTGTGCCGACTCAATCCTCACGACCCGACTCAATCCTCACGACCAGGTGAAATTCTGTCTGCTGAGTTGTCTAAAAACCCTCGATCGTCTTCTAGGCTAGTGGTTACAATCTTGCTTTGAGGCATGAAGTTTGGGAGGGGAGAGGAAGAGAGGGGGAGCGCGGGAGAGGGGGAGATGTCACTCCCTGAGTCCCGACTTCCTCAGCTTGTATCCATGTACAGAGGCTGGTGACAATACTGGGCGCAAACATTGGCTCTACAAATGTCTAGGCAAATGCTCTAATAACAAACAAACAGGATTCAATTTACTAACCGATGGAGGGTGGTATGGCTAGCTCATTGGCGATGGCGGCGCAGGAACGGGAAAATTTACGGCGATCGCAGGATTATGCCAATGCTCAGTCTATTCCAGCACTTTGGGCGATCGCCGCGCAAAAATTTGCCGAGATTCTGGCGGTGTACGATCCCCACAGTAAGCCAGAAATCCGCTGGACCTATGGGCAGCTCTATCAACAAATGCAACAGTTTGCAGCGGGTCTGCAGGCCCTGGGCATTACCCCCCAACCCCAGGCAGACTATCCCCTGCGGGTGGCGCTTTTTTCGGATAATTGTCCACGCTGGTTGGTTGCCGATCAAGGCATCATGCAGGCGGGTGGGGTTGATGTGGTCCGTAGCTCCCAGGCGGATCCAGAAGAATTGCTTTATATCCTGCGCCATAGTGGGGCGGTCGCGCTGATTGTGGAAGATTTAGCCACCTATCAAAAACTGCGATCGGGTTTGAACATGCCTGCCACTGAGGCAACTCCCCTACAATTTATCGTTCTGCTGTCTGATGAAGTGCCCCCCCAAGAGGGTTCGGTGAAAGTCCTCAATTTTCAGCAAGTCCTGCAAGCAGCTTCCACCCTTCGACCTGCCCTCATCCCTCAGGTCGATCGCGGCACCTTGGCGACCTTGATGTATACCTCGGGGACTTCGGGAATGCCCAAAGGGGTGATGCTGACCCATGGCAACTTACTGCATCAGGTGGTGGCGGCTTCTGGAGTTGCCCAACCCATGCCAGGGGAACGAGTGCTGAGTATTCTACCGATTTGGCACTGCTACGAGCGCACCTTTGAGTACTTTATCTTCTCCCGAGGTTGCACTCAGATCTACACCAACATTCGCTTTGTCAAGCAGGATATTAAAGACCACAAACCCCACTACATGGTGGGTGTTCCGCGCCTGTGGGAATCGATCTATGAAGGGATTCAAAAGCAGTTCCGCAGCCAACCTGCCAATAAGCAGCAACTGGTCGAGAAATTTCTCCGCTACAGCCAGGGCTACATTGAAGCCAAACGTATTCTGCAAGACCTCAGTCTGACCAACTTACATCCCACGCTCATTGAAAAAGTGATGGCGGTGATTAAACTCCCTCTCCTAGCCCTCCTGCACCAGGTGGGCGATCGCTTGGTCTATTCCAAAGTGCGGCTGGGTACAGGTGGCGCGCTCAAATTTGTTGTGAGTGGCGGTGGGTCGATCGCCGATCACCTAGAAGACTTCTTTGAAATTGTGGGGATTCCGATTCTGGGCGGCTATGGTCTGACGGAAACGGCTCCCATTACCCATGTGCGGCGACCCTGGCGTAACCTGCGCGGCGGCGATGGGCAAGCTGTTTTAGACACAGAGACGAAAATTGTGGATCTGGAAACTCGCCAAGAAGTGCCAGTGGGTAAACAGGGTGTGGTGCTGCTGCGGGGCCCCCAGGTGATGCAAGGCTATTTCAACAATCCAGAAGCGACTCGGAAGGCGATCGATCCTGCAGGCTGGTTTGATTCGGGGGATCTTGGTTTTGTCACCCAGTGGGGCGATCTGATTATTACCGGACGGGCGAAAGATACGATCGTCCTGACCAATGGCGAAAACATTGAACCCCAGCCGATCGAAGATGTGTTGCTCTGCAGTCCCTACATTGATCAGGTCATGCTGGTGGGGCAGGATCAAAAGGTTTTGGGGGCGCTGATTGTGCCTAACCGAGATGCGATGCAAAACTGGGCAGACCAGCAGGGCTATGGTACTGTCGATTTAAATAGCAAACCCGTTCAAGATCTGATCAAGGCTGAGTTGACGCAACGGGTGAAAGAGCGACCGGGCTACCGACCCGACGATCGCATTGGTACCTTCCGGTGGATTGAAGAACCCTTCAGCATCGAGAACGGTCTCCTGACCCAAACCCTGAAAATTCGCCGCAATGTTGTATCTGAGCGGTATGGGGCTATCATTAACGAGATGTTTGAATAGGGTGCGATGGTTGCAGGAACGCCTGTGCAAGAGGATCATTGTTGCGGAATCTCCAGCTTAGGGATTCCCAGATCAGCCTTCCAGATCACGCGATCGTTCCTGTGAAGCGCTGATGCAGATTATCCCGGCATCTCGCAGATTCACGCTGACTCATCCGCCCAACATCCTGACACAAATCTACCCACGCAAACCTCGTCTGAAAAAGATTTTATGGAAGTTTCTAACTCAAATCTACTGATTCAGCGGAATGTTAACGTCAAAGCGATCGTGACTCCGCGCTGGAAAGAAGAGGCTCAACAGCAGCTCCAAGCTCAACTCAATCAAGTCGATGCTCAGTTGCAACAAATTGATCTGCAATTGCAACAGGTCTTGACGGAGGTTCAAAAGCAGAGTATTCAGCCGCCGGGGCCGGAAACGATGCAGCAGATTGAAAATATCAAGGCTCAGTTCAACCAAGGCAAAAGTGAACTTCTGGAGCAAAAAAATCAAGTCCTACAGCAACTGCAGCAAGTGCAAATGCTGGAAATGGAGCAAGAAGTCAACCAAGGGCAAGTTGTTAGTACCTTCAAAGTTGAAGTGGGTGACAACCTGATCGAAAAAATGGGCGTTGAGATTCTCCTGCGCGACGGGATTGTCCAAGAAATCCGGGGTAGTGTTTAAATCCCGTTCCTCTTGGGGCACAAATTTTGGGGTGTGGAATGGTTGGGCGCGGAATGCGCGCCCCTACGTGATGTCTGGTGTCCCAACTATGCCATTTCAGACCAATATTCTGTGTCCCAATTATGCTATTTCAGACTTTGCTGAATCTGGCCCGGGCGATCGCACAATCTGCATCAATTTGGGCTTTTAAGGCATCTAGCGAAGGAAATTTTTGTTCTGAGCGTAAAAATTCCAGCAGCTCCACTGTGAGGGTTTGCCCGTAGAGATCCCCCGACCAGTCAAATAAGTGAACTTCCACGGTTGGAGTCAGCCCCGCCACGGTAGGTCTTGTGCCAATATTCATAACTCCCAGGACTGGTACACTGGAGCCAGCCATGCCTGACACGCGAACCGCGTAGACCCCTTGGGCTGGGATCAACTTTTGTTCAGGTACTTGAATATTCGCTGTGGGAAATCCGATCGTGCGCCCAAGCTGCTGACCTGCCACGACCTGCCCCACCAAACTGTAGGATCGTCCTAACATGCGAGTTGCAGTTGCTAAGTCTCCTGATTGTAGCGCGTTCCGAATGGCAGTACTGCTAATGCGCTCTCCTTGAAAGGTTTCTAAAGCCACCAGAGCGACCTCAATGCCAAACTTGGTGGCGATTGCCTGTAGATCCTGGGCATTGCCCGATCGCCGACAGCCAAATCGGAAGTCTTCCCCTACACTGATGAACCGAGCTTGGAGCATTTCCACCAGAATCACTTGCACGAATTCCTCAGGCGTTAGTTGCGCCAGCTCCTGGTTAAACGGCAACAATACCAGTTGTTCCACGCTCATTTGCTCCAATTGCAGAACTTTTTCCGCACCGGGACTCAGGGTGGGTAAGGGTTTGCCAGAAAAGTACTCGACGGGGTGGGGCGAAAAACTCACGACCGTTGAAAACACTCGTTCACACTGACAACTCAAGGCACGCCCAGCCAGATGGGTTAAGACAGGTTGAATCACTTGCCGATGCCCGAGGTGAATTCCGTCAAAATTACCCAGGGCGATAACCGTGGGCTTGAGAACGCTTTCCAGAGAAGAGGTAATCCACACGCTTTACATTCCGACACAATTAACTTCTCAATTGTCGTCTGGGATGGCAACCAAAGTCACCCCCTCGATGACAGAAATTGCAGATCTACAGTAGCGGAATTTTTCTGATCTCCTCAGTCAGTCCCAAGGCGATCGTGAGAATTAAACTACAGGATCCGGACTTCTTAACTAATCTTCATGGTTTTTGGAAGAAAATCCGGACAATGCACCAGAATTAACCCAAGCCTGGAGTGATTTAATTTCTTGAAAGTCTGTCAAATTGTATTGCAGCGGTGTGAGGGTAATGTACTGTTTGCGAATCGCTTCCACATCTGAAGGAATTTCATGGTCTGCCTGGGGGTCTTCCACTTCTTCCACGGCTTCTCCGGCTAGCCAGTAATAGGTTTTGCCCCGAGGATCCTGCCGTTTTTCAAAGACTTCGATATAGCGCCGGATGCCTTGACGGGTGACGATCGCTCCTTTAATGTCCTTAGGGGCGATCGCGGGCACATTGACATTCAGCAAAGTGGAACTGGGGAGGGGATGTTTCTGCAGTTGCAGCAGGAGTTGGCAGGCATAGTCGGCAGCAGCTTGGAAGTCCCGCGAGGTAAAACTGGTCAAACTCATGGCAATACTGGGGATCCCTTCCATGATGCCTTCCATGGCGGCTGATACGGTACCGGAGTAGAGCACATCCGTCCCCAAATTGGCTCCCTGGTTAATCCCTGAGAGTACAAAATCCGGTTGTTTGTCTAAGAGTGACCACAGTGCCAATTTGACACAATCCGCTGGGGTGCCCGAGCAAGACCAAGCCGTAACTTGGGGATGAAAAATTCCTTCCACCATATTGGCTCGAATCGGTTGGTGCAGCGTTAACCCATGCCCAGTGGCAGACCGCTCGCGATCGGGGCACACTACTGTCACCGCATGACCTGCTTCCGCCAGCCGATTGGCTAGACTGCGGATTCCCATGGCAAAAATGCCGTCGTCATTACTAATCAGCAATCTCATACTTATTTCCCATTGCAACCAACACCTTCCCCTATCCCCTTAGAAACCGGGTTGAACGAGCGACATGGCTCCATTCTCTCCGTTTCCTTCGGTTGCTTTTTGGCATTTCCCTAACTCAGTTCCTGCAAAAGCTCTTCCTTTGAGCATCGCATAATCATCCGTGCCCGATCGACCGCATTGAGTTCCAATTTACTACGGCGGCGACGGCTTTTGAGCATGACTTCCAGCTTGATAAGGTTTTCCAACACGATCGATTTCAAAGGCTGTTCTGGTAATTCTAACAATTCTGCGATTGCCTGACGCTGGACAGATCCCTTGCCCAAGAGGCGCAACAAGAGAGTATCTGGACTCACTGGGAGCTGATGCACTACCACAAAGCCAATCCGCAAGGTCTCTCCCATGAAGAAAAAAACATCACCCTAGTCTGTTGGCGCAGCGATCGCCATTTGACCAAGACGACCGAGTTGGGGAATGGGCTGGCGAGTTTGGGGAACGAACCAGAGATCGACCTGCTGAGCTTCACCAGGGGTGAGTTCAAAGCTGATGGTGATTTCCTGGGTAAAGGGGGACAGCATTCCCTTGAGGTATTGCTTGGAAAACTGATCATGGGGTGTTTGGGTCATGCTGGGTGTAATGGAGGCTCTCTGACAGAGATCGTACTTGCCCAACAGGGGTGATCGCGCTACTGTAGACAATTGCTCTACCCTAAAATTGCTCTACACTAAAGTGTCTTGACTCTTGCAGCGCCACCATGACTCAAACCACTGATTTTCTTGCGCATCTCAATGCTGCCCAACGGCAAGCTGTCGAACATTATTGTGGTCCTCTGTTGGTTGTGGCGGGGGCAGGTTCAGGTAAAACTCGGGCCCTCACCTATCGGATTGCTAATTTAGTCTTGACCCATCGGGTTGATCCGGAAAATATTTTGGCGGTGACCTTTACCAATAAAGCCGCTAAGGAAATGAAGGATCGGGTGGAGCGTCTGTTTGCCGATCGCCAAGCCCAACAAGACTATGGTAAGCCTTTGGAGGCGCTGCCAGATTATCAACAAACTCAATTGCGATCGCAGGTCTACAAAAACATCACCAAGGAACTGTGGATTGGTACCTTTCACGCGCTCTGTTGTCGAATTCTAAGGTTTGATATTGAAAAATACGAAGATGATGCTGGACGAAAATGGACTAAGACATTCTCAATCTTTGATGAATCAGATGTACAAGCAATTATAAAAGACATCATCATCAATCAGCTTAATTTAGATGAAAAGAAATTTGAACCCCGCAATATTCGCTACGCCATTAGCAATGCTAAAAATAAGGGTCTATCTCCTAGTGATGTTGCTAAGGAACAGGATACTTTTCGTGGTCGAGTCATTTCTCAAGTATATGATGCCTACCTCGATCGCTTGGCCCACAATAATGCGCTGGATTTTGATGATCTGATCCTCATGCCCGTCAAACTCTTTCGCCAAAATGAGAAGGTGCGTACCTATTGGCATCGGCGGTTTAAACATTTACTGGTGGATGAATACCAGGATACCAATCGCACCCAATATGACTTACTGCAACTGCTGACCACCAATGGAGCGGATCCCCGGCGGTTTAAGGACTGGGACTATCGATCGATTTTTGTAGTGGGAGATGCGGATCAGTCTATCTATTCCTTCCGATCTGCCGACTTTACGATCCTCATGGGGTTTCAAAAGGACTTTGGCGATCGCAAATCCGATCGAGAGACCCGTACCATGGTCAAATTGGAAGAAAACTATCGATCGACTGCCAACATTCTGCAACTGGCGAATGAATTAATTGAAAATAATACTGAACGGATTGACAAGGTTTTAAAAGCCACCCGAGGCGAAGGACAGCCTGTTTTCTGCCAGCGTGCCCAGGATGAAATCGATGAGGCCGAGTTTGTGGTGCGTCAGATTCAAAGCTTGGAACGCACAAACCCAGAATTGCACTGGGGCAAATTTGCCATTCTCTATCGCACCAATGCGCAGTCTCGTGCCTTGGAAGAATCCCTCGTGCGATCGCAGGTGCCCTACAAAGTGATTGGGGGCTTACGATTTTACGATCGCAAGGAAATCAAAGATGTGTTGGCCTATCTGCGTGCTGTGGCGAATCCTGCTGATACGGTCAGCCTATTACGGGTGGTGAATACGCCAAAACGAGGGGTGGGAAAATCAACCCTGGAGGGGCTAACCCGTGCGGCTAACGAGCTAGGCATTCCCCTGTGGGAAATTATCCGGGATGAAACTTCGGTCAAAACCATAGCGGGGCGATCGGCTAAGGGCGTTTTAGAATTTGCCAAGCTGATCCAAACCTACCGCGATCGCCTCGATCAAGCCTCTGCTGCAGAAATGGTGCAGGGACTGCTAGAGGATTCCGGCTATGTAGACGATCTCAAAAACCAGAATACCGATGAAGCGGAAGATCGCCTGCAAAACGTCCAGGAACTCTACAACGCCGTTCTGCAATTTGAAGAAGAAACCGAAACCGAGAATTCCCTCATTGATTTTCTTGCCAGTGCTGCCCTTGCTTCGGATTTGGATGATACGGATGCGGAGGAAAGGCGCATTTCCCTCATGACGCTCCATGCTTCTAAGGGCTTGGAATTTCCCGTGGTGTTTATGGTGGGGTTGGAACAGGGTCTCTTCCCCAGCTATCGATCCTTGGACGATCCATCCGCGATCGAAGAAGAACGGCGATTGTGCTATGTCGGCATTACCCGTGCCCAGGAACGTCTGTTTATCTGCTATGCCCGCGAACGTCGTCTCTACGGCAACCGGGAACCCGCTCAACCCTCCCTTTTCCTGTCCGAGTTGCCGAAGGAGTTGCTCGAAACCAATACGGTCTCCGCACTGCCGGGAAAAGCCGCCCGAGGAAATGCTGCCCAGATGAGCAGTAAAGCAGGCAAACCCTCCGCCAAGTTTCAACCACGCAACAATCCACCCCAAGACTGGCAAACCGGGGACAAGGTAGAGCATGACAGTTTCGGCACAGGGCAGGTGACCCACGTTTTTTCGTCTGCTAGCAAGGTTCATTTGGGGATTAAATTTGCCCAGGCAGGTCACAAGATTATTGACCCCCGGTTAGCGCCGATGCGGAAAGTCACGTGAATAAATATGGATTAACACTCTGCCACTTCAAAAACTGCCTACCCGATCGGACCGTTTCCCGGAAAGCATCATCCCTGCCAAGGAGATAAGAGAAATAGGAACGCAGCGACTTGACAGTTCCTGGGTATCCTACCGATGACTGATCCTTCCACAGACCGATCGCCCTGCGCAATTCCCCCTAGGCTAGTTCTGCATTTGTCCCTGGAGGACTAGTCATATACCCCTACCAGACCGCACACTAAGGAAGGTTTTCTTTGGCGACCTACCATTCAGACGCTATGCATCCTGCAAGTCCGCACCCTACGGCAATTGGTTTCCGTGCCCTGCTGCGCGATCGCGCCTTTATGCAGCTTTGGATTGGGCAAATTATTTCCCAATTGGCGGATAAAATTTTCCTCACCCTTCAGGTGGCCTTGCTGGAAAACACCAATCGCTATGCCTTGCCGGAGTTTCTCAAACCCTGGATGGGGGCAGATTCTCGCTTGCTGCTGCTGTTCATCGCCTCCACGGTTCCCGCAATTTTACTTGGATCCGCTGCTGGTATTTTTGTCGATCGCCGTCGTAAGAAATCGATTCTATTTCACTGCAACCTGTGGCGGGCGCTGATGCTGATCTTGCTGCCCTTTCTGCCGGGGGGCTATGTGATGTTAGTTGCGATCGTCTTTGCTGAATCGATCTTGACGCAGTTTTTTGCCCCCGCTGAGCAAAGTACCCTTCCCTTTATTGTGCGATCGGAAAATTTAGTAGCAGCGAATTCCCTCTTTGCTACCACCATGATTAGCTCGATCGTCGTGGGCCATGCGGTAGCTTCCCCTATCTTCGATCTGGTCTCCCATTGGAGTCACAGCTTTGGCAAAGAAATCACCGTCGGCATTCTCTACTTTCTAGGTGCTGTCATTCTGGGGAGTTTGCCCATGCGGGAACGGTTACATAAGCCAGAAGTGTCGATCCATCCCTGGCAGGATTTTAAAGCAGGGCTGCGCTATCTCCGCAAGAGTCGTCTGGTCAGCAATGCCATGGTGCAGTTGATGATGATCTACTCCGTGTTTGCCTCCCTGACGGTGCTTTCAATTCGCCTGACCAATAATGTGCGGCTACGACCGGATCAATTTGGCTTCCTGGTGGCATCGGCGGGAATTGGCATGGTGCTGGGGGCAGCCTTTTTGAATCTGCTACACGATCGCCTGCATCATCGTCCTTTACCCTTTTGGGGCGCGCTCAGTGTGAGCACAGTGCTCTTTGCCTTTGCCTTTGTCAACATCAACCTGCTCAAACCAATTTTGGTGTCCTGGTTAGGGTTAGGGTTAACCGATGATACGTTGAAGTTTATTCTGCTGGGCATGGCACTATTTTTAAGTTTTCTGCTCGGGATTGGCTCGGTATTGATCGTCATCCCCATGCAGACGTTGATTCAGCAGGAAACTCCTGAATCCATGCGGGGTAAAGTGTTTGGCTTCCAGAATAATGTCATTAATATTGCCATTTCACTTCCCCTGGTCTTAACAGAATTCTGTGTGCAGAAACTCACCCTCTCGCCTGTGTTGATCCTGATTAGTGCGATCGTCGCTTCTGTGGGCTATTTCACCTGGCGCACCAGCCGTCGGATTTTGCAGGATGCGATTTAATGAAAGTGTCCTAGGCAAGCTGGGGGAGGCTGTATGGCAACGGAATTGTCACTCGAACCACCGTCACTCGAACCACCGTCACTGAATTTGCAACACCTATATCAGCAAGACTTTGTCCAATGGCTTGAATTGACCCTAGAAACCTTGCGATCGCAGCACTACGATCAGGTGGATTGGCAGAATTTGCTAGAGGAAATTGAAGCGATGGGCAAGCGAGAACGGAAGAGCGTCAGAAGCAATTTGACGGTTCTGCTTCTCCATCTGCTCAAGTGGCAGTTCCAACCCGATCGACGCAGTGCCAGTTGGCAGAGCAGCATTGTAGAGCATCGGCAACGCCTGGAAGATGATTTGGAGGATTCCCCCAGTCTGAGCGGATATTTGCTAGAAAGTTTGCCGAAAGCCTATCAAAATGCTCGCCAACGCGCTGCTGCCGAAACGGGACTGTCGATTGCCACCTTTCCGGAAACTTGCCCCTATGCGATCGAGCAACTTTTGCAGATGGAATTTCTCCCAACCTGAAAATTTTGCCCCTCGACAGGAAGAGAGATCCACTTTAGACTGAGAATTCATAGGAATTGCATTCGCAGTTACAAATTTTTTCCTCTAGACGACGCATTTTGTGAGGTCCCCAAGTGCAATTGCAGCAATCGGTGGCAGTCCAACGGACGACGGGTGCATACGCCCTCTTAGACAGCCTGAAGCGACATGGTGTTCAGCATATTTTTGGCTATCCGGGGGGGGCCATCCTTCCCATCTATGATGAACTCTACAAGTTTGAAGAACGGGGAGATTTGCAACACTTCCTCGTGCGTCATGAGCAAGGAGCAGTTCATGCGGCGGATGGCTATGCCAGGGCCACTGGAAAAGTCGGCGTTTGCTTTGCCACATCAGGACCGGGCGCAACTAACCTGGTCACGGGAATTGCTACGGCTCACATGGATTCCATTCCCATGGTCATCGTCACAGGGCAAGTCCCTCGCCCTATGATTGGCACCGATGGCTTCCAGGAAACCGATATTTGGGGTATCACCCTGCCGATCGTCAAGCATTCCTACATCGTGCGCGACCCGCGTGATATTTCCCGCGTGGTAGCAGAGGCGTTCTACATTGCCAGCACGGGGAGACCGGGACCCGTTTTGATTGATGTCCCCAAGGATGTGGGTCTAGAGCAATTTGACTATTTCCCCGTTGAACCCGGTGCCGTGCGATTACCGGGCTATAAGCCCACCCTGGAAGGCAATCCTCGTCAAATTGGGCAAGCCCTGAAATTACTTCGGCAAGCCCACAAACCCTTGCTCTACGTGGGTGGCGGTGCCATTATTTCTGGAGCCTACCAAGAGGTTCAGCAACTAGCAGAGCGGTTCCAAATTCCCGTGACGACCACCTTGATGGGGATTGGCTCCTTTGATGAACACCATCCCTTGTCTGTTGGCATGTTGGGAATGCATGGTACAGCCTATGCGAACTTTGCGGTGACGGAATGCGATTTGCTGCTGGCGGTGGGAGCAAGGTTTGACGATCGCGTGACGGGTAAATTAGCGGGATTTGCCCCCCATGCCAAGGTGATTCACATTGACATTGATCCTGCCGAAGTTGCCAAGGTGCGTCAACCCGATGTGCCGATCGTGGGAGATGTCAAACTGGTACTTCAGAATTTGTTAGCCCGCAGCAGCAGTGAAGGGGATCCCCAAGATCCGCAACAAACCCAAGCCTGGTTGTACCGCATCGATCGCTGGAAGGAAGACTATCCCTTAGAAGTTCCGACCTATTCTGATATGCTGTCGCCCCAGCAGGTGATTGTGGAAGTTGGCAGACAAGCCCCCAATGCTTTCTATACCACCGATGTGGGTCAGCACCAGATGTGGGCTGCCCAGTTCCTCAAAAATGGACCCCGCCGTTGGATCTCTAGTGCCGGTCTGGGGACTATGGGCTACGGAATGCCTGCAGCCATGGGAGCACAAGTGGCGGTGCCCGATCAACAGGTAATCTGTATCAGCGGTGATGCCAGCATTCAGATGAATATTCAAGAGCTGGGCACTCTAAAGCAGCATGGTTTGAATGTGAAAACCGTGATTGTGAACAATGGCTGGCAGGGCATGGTGCGGCAATGGCAACAAGCCTTCCATGGTGAACGCTATTCCTCTTCCCATATGGCTCCCTCGATGCCGGATTTTGTCCAGCTTGCAGCAGCCTATGGTGTGAAGGGCATGATTGTGGAAAAGCCAGAGGATTTAGAAGCAGCGATCGCAGAAATGTTGGCGCATGATGGTCCGGTGCTCATGGATGTGCATGTGCGCAAGGATGAAAACTGCTATCCCATGGTGGCTCCCGGCAAGACCAATGCCGAAATGGTGGGTCTACCCGATCGCAAACAGCTACAACGCGCCATGCAAGACAGCTAGCCGCTCGCTCAACCCTCCCCACTAGCTCGCCTGCAAAATTGAGTCAGAATGAGTTGAGTGCTGCCTGAGGGGAGTGAGGGGTAATTGAAACGCGAGAATCAGCCCATGGGGAATGTTTGCCCGCGCAGCGATCGTTCCACCATGGGCTTTAATCATTTGATGACAGAGATACAGACCCATCCCCATGCCCGTTAACCGTCGTGAAGTGGTACTCCGCAGATAGGGAGTTTTAAACAGCAGCTCTAATTGTTTAGGCGCAATGCCTTTACCGTTATCACGCACCTCGAAATTGAGGGAGTGCTGATCAGCAGCTTTGGATTCAGTCGGTGGGAGATCTTGGACACTGAGGGTGATTTGCACGCCGGGGGAATTATGGCGAATCGCATTTTCCACGAGCTGTTCCATAATCCGTTCAAGGCAGGCTGGATCAGCGTGGAGTAGGGGAAGATTGTCCGCGATCGCGACTTGAACTTCAACCTGGTTTTCTTGAATCAAGGGCGTGAGTTTTTGCAGGGCGGTCTGGATAAGATGGGGCACCTCGATCGCTTTGAACTTCAAATCCTCCAGCCCCATCATCTCCTTGTCCTCATTGGCTAAGGAGTGGAGCAAATCAATTTGCCGTTGGGTACTGTCTAAAATGCGTTCAATGATGGGGCGTGGCACTTCGATCGAGCTGCCGACTCCTTTGATGAACCGCTTGAAGACCATTAAAGTACCCAGTAGCGGGGTTTGTAAATCGTGGGCAACCGCATGGAGGAGCCGCTCTTTAATTTGGTTGGATTGCTGCAACGCCTCCATATTTTCCTGGAGTTGCAGGGTCCGTTCCGCCACTTGATCCTCCAGAGTCTCCGCCTGATTGCGCACTTGTTCATACAGCTTGCCCTGCTGAATCGCAACTTCCATCTGGAGGGCAATTTGGGTTAACAATTCAATTTCACTGTTCTGCCAATTGCGGGGCTGAGAACATTGATGAATGGACAACAGCCCAAAGGGTAGACTTCCCGGTAAACCGAGGGGAATGGAAATGCTAGCCTGCACTTGATATTGTTCACGATTCATCACCATAAACTGCTGAACCAGGGGATCGGAATAGACAGAACTGGTGTCTTGGGTAATGTGAGGGGCGGCATACCAGGCTTGGAGCTTTTGCACAACCTCAGGCGGATAGCGGACTTCTCGGATGGAAGCATAGCCAGGACTCACTTTTTCAGCCGCGACGAAGCTATAGCCTTGATCATCTACTTGCGTGACATGCACCCGATCGACCCCCAATAGCTGATGGATTTCTTCAACGGCGGTTTGCAGAATGTCTTGCAAATTGAGAGAGCGACGAATTTGGGCGGTAATATTTGCCAGGAGCAGTTCCCGTTGGCGGGTTACATCAGCTTGGATCAAGGTCTGAAGTTGATGGCTTAATGTCTGATTCTGTTGCTGGAGAGTGGCGATCCTGTGTTGTGCCATCTGTTGCTGTTTGCCAACTTTCCAGCGAAGCCATATCCCCATAAAGAGCATTCCGGCCCCAAATAGTAAGATATACCTTGCCCCTTCAGCCCCCTCCTGAGTTAGGAGGCAAGCAAGAATTTGACTCCCTCCCCTTGCTAAAGGGAAGCCTGGGGTGGGGCTGCAGATCTGTTGCATGGACAGATTGATTAGGAATGAGAGCGATTGGGGGATTGTGGAAATCGCGTTTTGTCGAACTGAGGTCAACCACCTTGATTCAGGGGACAACGCATAGAAGGTTGAGATTATACAAATAAAATAGACTGAGCAAAAGCATGTGTGCCATCTACTGCTCTAGCCCTGCTCAAAGTATACTGATTTACGCAGTAAGAGTACCAATTTTGCAGATTTTTCAGCTTTTGCTAGATATTTAAGCCTTGATCGGTTGTAACTGAGTTTTGGCGAGCTTGAACGTTTCTTGCATGACTGCTTGAATCCGTTGAGGATCGGGGGTTTTGCCGCCCATTAAATCGCCAAAATAAACACAGGCTGCTTCGCCTAGGGCCCAGGTATAGGCGCTTGCCCAGGAGGCAGCGATCACACTCCCCAGTCCAGGAATGAGTTTGACCAGTTCTCGTCCGATCGTTTGTGCCAAAAATCCGCCCGCGATCGCACTCACCACTCCCCCGGCTTGGGAAACACTGAGGGGCTGTCCATAGAGTTGTCCTAATAGTCCGACGAGGGAAACCTGTAGCGCTGTCAAAACCGGCATGGTCGCTAATGGGAGGGGAACTGCTGCTAGGGTGCCTGCCATGATTGAAAACGGCAAAATATAGCGTCGGGCTGCATCGCGATAGAGGTTGCTAATGTCGTCTCCGATCGCCCGTTGGCTTAACAACTGAGATAGGGTTCTGGCTTCGGCTTCGGGTAAGAGGGTGGCGATCGCTTCCACTAAGGTTTCTAAGCCGTAAAACTGGGGGGTAAATCCATCGGTTTCCAAGGTGAAATCAACCATGACTGCCCGATCGAACAGACCTTGAAAGTCTTGTTGAATTTGTTGAAAGGCGCGTGTGACCTCGGGCAACTGGGGAGGATAGCTCGGGGGTGGGGCTGCCTGATGTTCGATGAGGGGGTCTGGGGTGGGGGACTGTTCTGGAGTGGGATGATTGGTTTGGGTGGGGGGATAGGCTTCGTGTAGGCAGGTGACTACCAGTAGGCAGTGTATTTCTGGGTGGCGCTGCCGAATTTGCTGGGCGATTTGTTGGAGGGTGGCGGTGGCGAAGTCGGTGATTTTGACGGTGAGGATAATGAGTTTGGCGGCATCGGTTGGGTTGGGAGG